>NZ_OY782767.1:0-345550 GCF_963678245.1 uncultured Sunxiuqinia sp. | reverse complement strand
CTCTAGCACCATCAGGTGCATTTATTTCGACCCATGCTTGTTCAATGTGCTCAACCTCGGCAGTATACTTTGATGATATTGAATTTGTATAATACCATACCGAGAATGTTAAAACCGGTATTAAAAGAATCGCAGCAGCAGTTCTATAAAAATTCCAAATGAAATTATTTTTGGAAGCCCTCTTTTCTTCAAGTAAAATACCATGTTGTATTTTTTCAAAAATATGTTGCAAAGATTCCTCCTTCCTTTTATCCATATTGCTCGATAATTCGTCCCAGTGTGTTATTAGGTGTTGTTTCACTCCTTCGTGTTCTTCAATTTGTTGAAACCAATTTTTGACTTTCAAATAATCATTATACGAATACTTCCCTTTTGAGAAATTCACAAGCACCTCATAATCAATATTCTTCTTCATGTCCTCTTCGTTGTAAAACTTTAAATAGTTTATTTTCTTGTTCAAGTAAAATAATAAACTTTTACAGTATTTCCCGCTCGTTTACACTTTATATCCACTAACACTTCAAATCCCTAGTTTTCGAAGTTCTTTTTTGTCGTAGATTAATAAGAAATAAAAATGATCGTTCTGTTTTTCGATTACAGAGGAAGGTATCTGACCCAATAGCAAAACAAATAGTAGTGCTATTTGACGACTTAATCGAATATAATATTGGGGAGGAGATGTTATCGGAAAAAATACTAAAATTCCTCTCTAATCATAAGGAAGAAAAAGAACATACCATTAAGTTTGAATTTTTCAAAGTTCTTCTTCAAGTATTTCATTCCCTCTGTTACATGATATTCAACCGTCTTTGTAGTAATCGACAACTCTTCCGAGATTTCTTTAGAGACTTACCTTCTATTTTCTTTTTAATAAAAACCTGCTTGCGTTTTTCTGGCATTAATTGAATAAACTCCTCTAGTTTATCTAATAGCATCTGATAATCCGGATTATCATCAAATTCATTTTTATTACTTGAAAACTCATGCAATATGTCGTGTTCTAATTTAGTCTGTTTTGTTTGCCTATTAAACTGTTTCGAATTGAATTCAATGCTATTGTAAACAAATATGACTTAAATGAGGTGTCGGTTTTCAGCTTTTTTCTGTTATCCCATATTTTAATAAAAACCTCTTGAACAACCTCTTCTGCTGATTCCTTTGATTTTAAATAACTTATAGAAAACTGAAATAGAATTTTACTATAATGATCAAACAAGTCTTGAAAAGAATCATGATTATCCTTTTTTAAGCCTCTTATTAAATCTGAGTCTGTATCTTTTTTAGGTTTATTCAAGCTTAGATATTCAAATTAAAGTGAATTTAGATACGAAAATTGGCTTTACCCTAATATTAATGGTCGATTCTAACATTAAATTGAAATCACATCGAGTGCAATTATAGTAAAAAGAAATCTATTGTCATAGTATCATTAATATACTATTATTTAATTTTCATATTAATATAAATTACCGCTAGCCTTTACTTAAAGATAGTGGACTCTCGGTTGTTTGTAATTTAGTTTTTTGACGTCTTTGCAATTCATATTCGTAACAAATTCATATACAACTTTTTTTAACCAATGACATGTCTAAAATTTATAGAATTTCGTAGATTAAAAGCTCTGATTTTAGTTCTTCACCAACAATTGCGGAGTATATCTGTATTCGCACGGCATTTTCAGAGTGTCCCCCAAAGGATTTGACTTTCAAATATTGTTTGTTCCATTTGACGAATAGTTTCAATTACCAACGTTGCCTGTATAACATAAGCTTTTCCTAGAGCAGAGACTGATAAATTATTTGATTGAGGGATTGTTTTTTGAAAACATGAAAAATTTGCCTGAATCTCCAATAAAATGGAACAGATAATTTAATTCCCCCAAATTAAGGACAGCTCTGAAACCCCTCCTTAAATTTAAATCTTCACTTCGTTGAGAAAAACAAATAAGATCCCAGTAAAAAAAAATTGAATGCCCGCTAACTGTCATTTCGGATTTAAATCCCGAAATGCGAAAGAATATGATACATGTAAATACCTAAACTTCAACGTATATTATAATTGCTATTTCAAAATCATGAATAGAATTAGTTCAATTATTCTCGAAAACGGACATTCAGAAAGAAATATTTTGACTAGGGATATCAAGTATATTAGGATATAATAATCGAAACAAATTTAACTTAAATGAACAAAATACAATTATCAGAATTTGGACATTCAAATAAAAAATAAAAATGTCAACCTGTTACCATGGTTGGTTTTGTTAATTGGAAATAGTTGGCTCAGAGGATTAGCTGAATCAACACTTCAGACAAAAGCCTTTAAACATCTTTATTTAGTTTAAACACATAAGATTTGGGTAAAATAGGTCCAAATGATATAGAAAAAATAAATATTTTTTTAATACATATTATACATTATATGAAAATAAAAACATACATATTATCTGCTTGCTTTTTTATTCTGACGATTCCGTTGTGGCAAATACATGCGCAAGCACAAGCCAACCCGATTTCAGAAAAGAATATAGAGTTTATATATTATCCTGATTTCCCTGACGCAAATTCAACCTGGGGTAGTATTGGTTTTAATCCCGTACTAATTGTGTTTACGTGGGTGTAACAAATCACAAAAATAAAGTTGGGCTTTATGAGTACAATGTTCAATCGAAAGAGATAGAACTGAAGGGATTTATTGACAAAATGGGACATTTGCGCGATTATCAATGGCAAGGAAAAATCCATACTAAGATTGTTTTTGACTCAAAAGGGAAAGTATATTTCGGAACAGATGGAGGTGAATCGAGAGAAGAATATTTAATGAATCATCCGCGTGGTTATGCAGGTGGATTTTTAATGTCATGGGATAACAAAACCAATTCGCTTAAGAACCTAGGAGTTCCAATGCAATATGAGAGCATAAAAGATGTAGATGTGGATATTGAGACAGGAAAACTTTATGCGATCACTTATCCGCAAGCCCATTTTATTACTTACGACCCAAAGAGTAATGAACAAAATGATTACGGCAGGCTTGCCAGTTCGCACGTCCCGAGAGTTCTTTTTACTGATAATTGGGGAAATTGTTATTATGTAGATTGGCGTCAACGCCTTGTGAAATATGAGAAGGTAACAAACAAGTTAATTTTTGGAAAGGAAAGCCTTCCTGCATTTGAAGGCACTCCCGGTGCATTCATTATCACTGGCATTACAAGTTATGCGAAAGATGAAGTAAACAATACAATTTACCTTGTCACCTATGGAGCAAAGGTATTGGCTTTTCATCCTCAAAAAAAAGGTATTGGGCCTGTTGATGATCTTGGCGCATGTTATGATCTAGCCGATTCAATCATTTGGAAACCTTATGTACCAAACCTAAATCTAGGAAAAAATGGCAAGCTATATTACTTTGTTGGCGGGCACGGAAACTATATTAAGGAAGATACCTCCGTTCTTATGGAGTTAGACCCAAAAACAAAAGAGAAAAGAATTGTTTTGGAGTTTTCTACCGAAGAGGTAAGCGAAGTTACTGGATCAGGAGTGGTAGACAAAAATGGAAATCTTTATTACGCAGGAAGACAAAAATTTCCTAAAACAAAAGAAATGAAAGAATCACTTCCGACCTTAGACGATAACATATCCATACCATTTATAATCAAGTTTAATCCAGAAAAAGAATTGCACTAATGAAAATAACAGCATATATTTCGACATTATTAATTCTGTTCCTTTTAGAAAGCAACAGCAGTGCTTTTGCACAGTATACTTTTTTTAGACCGGTGGGAAGTTTTGCTATTGAAGTTTCAATGGAGAATACGGAACTAAAAAGACTTCCAATCTACCGCAATGCCATAACTTCTTTATCTGTTATAAATAGAAATGTAGTTGGAGGTACAACTGCTGAAGACAACATGTCCCCATACTTGTTTTTAGCATCTTTGGAAAAGCGAGAACTTACAAACTTCCTTGATTTGAATGAGGTTATTAAAGGCCAAAGTAAAATCAGAAGCGGGTTTGTGAAGGATTCTAAAGGCCAATTATATGCTGGAACAATTCCCAACGAATTAAACCAATCCGGCGGGCATCTGCTAAAAATAAAAATTGATAATAATTCTCAATTATCCGCAGAAGATTTAGGTATTCCCGTTGCAAATGAGGGGATTTTTACAATTGTAGGAAGTAACGACAAACGCAAGATCTATGGAATCAGCTACCCTTCAGGATACTTTTTTGCTTACGAAATTGAATCGAGGCAAACCAAAATATATAAAGATTTAGCACTATCAGAGACCGTCGTCAGCTCTTTATATAATCAATTTTCTCTGGAACCAAAAGATTTATTGAGCAATGCATTAATAGTAGATAATCAGGGTTTGGTATACGGAAGTTTGCCATTCGGGAAACTATTTTACTTCGATCCAAATTCAGAGACACTAAACGAACTGGAAATGGAATTGCCAGAAGTTTGGGGAAGGAGATCTTTAGGGCAAGTTCAATCGTGGGTTAAAACAAGAACAGGTAAAGTGTACGGAGGGAATCGTGCCGATGGGCAACTTTTTGAACTTAATCCGATAACAAAACAGATTAAAAATATTGGCAAACCAATAATGATGCCTGGGATTTCCGGATTAGTCGAAGGAGCAGATGGCAAAATTTATGGCACTGCCGGGGAGAAACCAGGCTATGCACATCTTTTTAGTTACGACGATAGAAATGGATTTAAAGATTATGGAAATCCAGAATTTGAGATGGTAGCTCCGGGCATAGAACAAGGAATTTATTGGCGTGGTTATCAACTTGCTACAATTTCGGCATCAGAAGATGGGAAGTATATTGTAATGGGTGAAGATGAATCCTTAAGTCACCTACTCGTTTTTACTGTAAAATAAATTCATATCAGGATGCTAATTAAACACATTATGAAGACCATTTACATATTAATCCTGCTTTTTACAAGCACTTTATTTTTCGGTTGCACCCCAAAGAGTAAAAGTATAACTGACAGCAAATGGAGTTTATCAATTCTTCCACCTTCAGTTCGTCTGGATCCAACAAGCAATGAAATTATTGAACAGCGATTTATTAATAGTGACAAAAACGCCCAAAACAATTTATTGAAAAGCAATTGGATTTATGACGGCGAAAAAGTATCAATCCATTCAGCAAGAGGAGAATATGTTTCCTTTCAATTGATTTTGACCAACCAACAGGAACTTCCATTGTCAAACATTAAAATTGAAATGTCAAATTTCGAAGGTCCAAATGGGAAATTAAATATTGAGCCTGAACTATTCCTTGAATGGTCTGTCAAAGTTATAACTCCTTCAACCGGATATCCTAAAACTTCGTTAGGGAAAGGATGGTATCCCGATGCACTTATTCCTTTTAAATACATCCAGATGGATTCTTCAAAAGTACAAAGATGGACCTACCCGTTGTGGATTCCTGATTTTAACAACCGAATTGAAAACCAGAAATCATTAGTTGTTTGGATAGACCAATACGTGCCTTTAGAGCGAATTAACGCAAAGCCCGGAGTTTATCAGTCAACCATTAATGTAACAGTTGATGATGAGATTAAGTTAATACCAATAAAACTAAGTGTTTGGGATTTTGAAATATCAAATCAGAATATGCTGGGCGCAAGTTTACAACAAGAAGGTTTTGTGAGTCAAATGAATGACGAAGATGCTCTTGGTGTCTACCAGTTATTAAAAAGGAATCGGATTTCGGTAATGGATCCAACTTATAAGCCTTTACTTAACCTCAAAAATCAACAAATAAATTATGATTGGAATTTGTTTGACAATCAACTAAAAAAATACTTCACCGGCGAAGCCTTTACCAGCAAATATGGTTATGAATACGGTCCTGGCTATGGCGAACCAATTGAAAATTTTGTATTGCCTTTCGATGTTTATGGGAAGTATAATACGGATGGTTGGCCCAATATTGGCAAACCCAAGGTTGAACGAAATCCGGAAAATATTGCATTGTATATTGATGCTGTAAAACAATTTCGGAGTCACCTGAAGCCTATTTTTAATCCTCTAAAAACAGATCTTACTATTTATCTAAATGGCCTTGACGAGTCCTATTTTAAGGAAGCATGGAGCCGAATGGTGTATTTTGGTGATCTGTTTCACGAACATTATCCTGAAGCACATTTCAGAATTGATGGCGCATATAGCGACGAGGCAATGGAATATGTAAGTAACTCTATTGATTATTGGGGATCACACACAATCAATTATAATCACGAAAAAGTTAAAGAATATCAGGAGAAAGGTATTGGAGATTGGTTGTACGGTCCAATGCTCTACGAAAGCGAAGTAAACAGCTGGGTTGGAAGTTCTACCTTTATTGATATGCCACTGGTAAACGACCGGGCAATAAGCTGGGCTTGCTGGAAATACGATGCGCATTCGTGGCTAAGTTGGGGCATTGGTGCGGGATGGAAACGAGCCTGGTATGATCCGGAAACATGGAAAGACGCGTACAAAGCAAGCTCCGGGTCTGACATCAATTTTCCCTATAAAAAATTAAATGGAAACGGTATGCTTATCTATTCTGGAGGTATTATTCCAAATGTAGATGAACCATGCGCTTCCATTCGGTTAAAAATGCTTCGAAATGGAGTTCAGGAATATGAATACATGCGAAAGATAAGTGAATTGAATGGCAACAAAGAGCAAGCAAATAAAATTGTCGATGAAATTATCAATGAACCATTCGGAAAAGAAGGAATTGGTGTAATTGATGTTTGGGATTTTGATCCGGAGAAATGGGCAAATGCCCGTATTCAATTAGGTGAACTAATCGATAATATGTCAAAGTAATACTTCAAAATACTTACTAAGTCCCTATAAATGAAGCTTCGATTAGTATTTCTAGTGAGATTTCCTCTGCTTGTTGCTATTGCGTTTTGTTTTGGATGCATGAATTTGGGTAATTCTGTAAGCAGAAAAGCGATAATAGAAGATCGTGTGCATGAAAGTAAGGTTTTTCAGGAAGAACGCCATTACCGAATATTTTTGCCACCTGATTACTATTCCAAAACAGATAAAAGATACCCGGTAATCTATTTCTTTCATGGATTTGGCGGACGTTTTAATGGTCCCGCTGATGGTGAATCATCTGTAAGTGCAGAAGCAAGGTACTACGATGAGTTTAATGGTAATGTGAAACGATGTGGACCTGATTCGTTGGATAATATTGCGGAATTTGTTCGCAACAATGATGTAATTGTAGCTAAATGGGACGGATATGTGAAAGAACAATACCCCCGGCCATATGATATTGGACCTGTGCAATTAGATATTCAATTTACAGAATATTTTAAAGAATTTATCAATATAGTTGATCGCAATTACAGAACTATTGCAAAAAGAGAAGGCAGGGCTGTGTCCGGATTGAGTATGGGAGGCTTTACATCAATGAATATGGCAGCAAAGTTTCCACATCTAATTTCAAGTGCATCGTTTTTTTGTCCCTCAGGCGGATTTTCGATAGGACCAAAAGAACTACAGGTTTTTACTCCAATGAAAGATATGAAGATAAACTATGTGGGACTGCCAATCAGAATGCATATTGGTAAAAATGATTTCCTGCGTCAATATCATTATGCAATTGACAAAGCATTTAAGAAATATGACCTGGCCTATGAAAGTTGGCAATATGGAAGTAGTTATTTTAATGGATTTCACAATGTTGTAAACGTGAAGGGTCAATTCGATTTTCACATGAAAAACTTTAGAAATCCAACTGCCCGACCAGAAAAATGGCACCACATCGATGTCTTTCCCAATTTTGATGTTTGGGGGTATACCATAAAAAGCGATAGGGAAGTGCCTGGCTTTGTTATATTGGAAGATATACAAAAAGAGGGTTTTAAAATTTCAAGCCGAAAGTGGCTTCCCGATGGTTCTCCTATTGCAAATCAAACTATACATATTCTTACTGATAGTCTGTATGAAATTGGTAAAAATTATCAGGTGGTTAGAACACAATCTCCTTATAGTAAAATAGTAGAACAAACAGTTGAAGCAAACGAGCAAGGTAGAATAAATATAACATGTGATGGAACTCCAACAGATATTGGTATTTACCAAAAAGAAGATCCCGGATTATTATCTATGTCAGGATTTAAAATGAGTGATGATATGCCTGAGTTTGGGAAAGAACTTGAAATTGCACCCATTCTTTTCAATAAAGGGGGACAGAATTTATCCAATATTAGGGTGGAGCTTATTTCAAACGATGCTAATATTAAAGTATTAAGTTTACCAGATACCATTGACTACATCTCTAAAACAAGCATATTTACTAAAAGTAAATTTAAAATTATCGCATTAGATCCCAATGTTCGATCAGTAGTGTTAAAACTGAAACTTAAATACAATCAGAACTCTGAGATTTTTAGGTTAGAAGTTCCTTTTTATAACTCTGATTTTGAGTTAAAGTCGTTTAGTATTGCCGATGGTAACTATTTTCAGCAAGAAGCATCTTCAACGGAAGATAGTTTCTTTGGAAAAGGAAACGGCAATGGAATAATTGAAGCTGGTGAGAAAATTAGCTTTTTAACGCAAGTCGATAATAATCCCAACTGGTATGGTTTAAAAGTATATACCGATGATCCATTTGTTGACTCTGATAAAGAAGAAATGAAATTTAACAATCGTAATGATTGGTCTGGTGCAATGCGGTCAACATCTGAAATCTACATTAAACCAACTTGTCCGGACGGACATGTAATTAACTTCTATGGGGAATATGATTACCCTGCTATCGGTGATATTCGGAGAGACAATCAAGCTGCAACTTCTTTTATAAAATACAAAAAGCGAGTTTCGTTCAAAGTTAAAGTTAAAAACCAGAAAACTAATTGAATTGTAATAATAGCTTGCTTAAAATAATAACAGGAGGATTGGATTAATTACCAATTCTCCTGTTATTATTTATCGTTTCTGGTTCTCCTAACTGAAATTTACGAAACACTAAATGGCAGGTCAAATGCATCGGCCACTTCACGATATACAATTTCCCCTTTCACAATATTTAACCCTTTATTTAATGAATTATTTTCGGCACAAGCTTTTTCCCAACCTTTATTTGCAATCTGAATAGCATAAGGTAGTGTTGCATTGGTTAATGCCAGCGTTGATGTGCGTGGAACTGCCCCTGGCATATTTGCAACGCAATAATTAATTACTTCGTCGATTACAAAAGTTGGACTATCGTGAGTTGTCGGAACAGTAGATTCAAAACATCCACCCTGGTCAACAGCAACATCCACCAAAACAGTTCCCGGTCTCATGGTTTTAAGCATGTCTTTCGTTACCAACTTAGGCGCAACAGCACCAGGAATAAGAACAGCACCAATAATCACATCATGTGTGCGAACCATCTCCCGAATGTTATATTCGTTACTCATCATGGTTTTCACATTTGACGGCATAATGTCATCAAGGTAGCGCAGACGTTTCAAACTTACATCGAGTATTGTCACATCGGCACCCAAACCGCCAGCCATTTTTGCAGCTTCGGTTCCTACAATACCACCACCAATAATTAGCACTTTTGCAGGCAACACTCCTGGAACTCCTCCCAGTAGTACACCGTATCCACCAAAGGTTTTTTCAAGGTATTTAGCACCTTGTTGAACCGACATTCGACCCGCTACTTCCGACATGGGGATCAGCAAAGGCAACGATCGGTCAGGCATTTCAACTGTTTCGTATGCCAGACAAATCGATTCACTCTCCATCATTGCTACAGTAAGTTCTTTGTTCGAAGCAAAGTGAAAATAAGTAAATACGATCTGTCCTTTTCGAATTAGTTCATATTCAGGAGCAATAGGTTCTTTTACCTTAATAATCATCTCGGCGATTGAATATACTTCTTCAATTGTTAAAAGAATTGCAGCGCCTGCAGTAACATAATCTTCATCATTAAATCCACTTCCTAAACCTGCTGTTGATTGCACATAAACTTCATGGTTGTTCTTTACCATCTCGGCAACACCTGCGGGAGTTAAGGCAACTCTGTTTTCGTTGTTTTTAATTTCTTTTGGTACTCCAATTATCATTCTGCTACTATTTTAATTTGATTTTACTTTTTAACGACTATTGTTTTCTTTGTGCTCGTTCATCCATTTTTGTTTCTTCTATCCCCATCAGGAAGGCTGAAATAATAGCTGCCAGCATTCCAATTATTATCAATGTATGAGGAATAACGGCATAAATTGCCAATGAAATTAATACTGTTAGTACCGGAGATAGTGCAGTAGTCATCGGTGCTATGATTATAGCTTTGCCATATCTAAAAGCATAAACCAAACAAAGTGCTCCAAATGCATTTAAAATCTGAATACCGGCTGCCAGATAAGGTCCATTAAAACTCCAGTTTATTGGCTGTGAAAAATCGGTCATATATAAGGCAGCTGGTGTAAGTATTATCGAACTGAGCATCATGTAGAAAAAGATACTTTCAGCTTTCATTGATTCATTTGCAAAACGCATTACAAATCCTTGAATTCCCCATGCCAGCAAAGGAATAATTGTTAATACAAGCCACAAATACCCACTTGGCCCTTCACTTCCGGGTTGCTGGTACGAAAGAAGGAAGATTGCGATTATGGCAATTCCAATAGCTATCCAACCAAGTATTCCTGTTCTTTCTTTTAGAAAAACTACTGCAAGCAAAATTGTTACTACAGGAGTTAACGACAGGATTGGAAAAACAAGATATGCAGGGGCTTTCTGTAAAGCGAGAAAAAGAATTAATTGTCCGACTGAACCAAGAAATCCGACTAAACTACCATAAAAAATGGACCGTTTATCAACTTCGAGTTTTCCTTTCATTTTCAGCAGTCCAACAATCGCTGCAGGTATCATTGTTAACGACCAAACAACATAACCCAAGGTAGCCGGGAACCCGTTTTTTTCAGGAATTTCAATTAAGGCTCCCCAAACGCCCATAAAAAGTACATGTATCAATACGAATTTGAGCCAGTTGCTGGATTTTCTCATCTTGAAATAAAATTTAAATTATTATAGATATTTATCAAACCAGGACAACATACGACTTCCCAAATCAACTCTGTTATTTGGTTTAAGGTCTGGACGCCAACCATGTCCTTCTCCCAGGTACTGAACCAAAGTAGTTTCAACGCCAAGTTTCTTTAATGCAACGTACATTTCTTCTGCTTGTGTAACCGGAACTTCATTGTCAATCTCCCCATGAAGAAACAAGGTTGGAGTAGTCACTTTTTTGACATTTTTTAATGGAGACCATTGCCAAATGAGTTCAAAGTTATCGTACGCACTTCCGTTAAACTCCGATTCTGTTAAGGAATGATAGATTGATGTGCCGGCAAAACTTACCAAATTGCTTATGCCACCGTCAACAACGGCAGCTTTAAATCGATTGGTTTGAGTAATTATCCAGTTGCCCATGTAGCCTCCATAACTCTGACCGGTAACACCCAGTCGTTCCTTGTCAATCCATTTATATTTGTTGATAACATAATCAACACCAGCCATTAAATCTTTGTAATCGCCACCTCCCCAGTTCAGTAAATTCCCATTTGAGAAAGCTTGCCCGTAACCATGACTACCTCGTGGATTCATAAATAGAACGCCATAACCGTGAGCAGATAACAACTGCATCCGTTCCTCGAAATCGTACCCAAACATATTATGAGGGCCACCATGAATAACCAGTATGAGTGGATAGGTTTTCTCCGAATTAAACAGAACAGGTTTCATTATCCAACCCTGAACAGGAACTCCGTCGAAACTTTTAACCCAAAATTCTTTTACATCCTGAAAAAGACATTCCTGCAAAAGTGCTTCATTGTGATTGCTAATTTGAGTTGATTCAGTCTGATTTTTTCTTCTAGTAAAGATTTCCGGAGGGTTAACGATGTCAGTATGCAAATAAGCAATCCTACCAGCATCTGAACTAATAGAATAATCCAAAATGTGGCAATCTCCTTCAATAACTGTTTTTATCTTGCCCGAATTAATGTGTATTTGAAATAGAGGCGTTCGACCATGATTTCCCGCATTAAAAAAGATTGTTTCTTCAAGTGGGTGCCAATTTATATTTTCGATTCTTCGGTCGAATGCTTTTGTGAGGCAAAGAGATTCCCCGCCAACGCCAGGCACAATGTACAAGTGGGTATCGTCTGATTGGCTGTCGTTTGTACTTAACGCACCTGATGTTCCAAGATAGGCGACAAACTCTCCATTTGACGACCATCTCGGCTGAAAAGCAGTTTTTAAATCATGCGTAAGCCTCGTAATTTCTCCGCTTTCGGTATTTACTTTCCACAAATCGCAGTATTGATTGTTATCGGGATCGGCAGTTCGGTTGCTGATAAATGCAATTTGCAAACTATCCGGAGACCAGTGTAGTGAATGATCGTCATATTCGCCAAAAGTTAATTGTTTTGGTACTCCACCATCAACCGAAACAGTCCAGAGATGCATGCGTGATTCGTCAACAAAATATGACCGTCCTCTTCCTCCTTTCGACATGTATAAAAGTCGGTTGGTAACCATAACTTCCATTTTTTTATCATCCGTCTTTTTTGTTGGTAAAGTGCTCACATAAGCAATTTGTTTTCCATTGGGCGACCATTTAAAGCTTTTGTCTTCCAAATGATTAATAAAGTAGGACGAATGATAAATTGGAGTAAGAAAATTTTCAGAGCTATCTTCTAAATCGTAAATCCAGATTCCATCTTTTCCATCTTTATTTGCCTCAAAAGCTATTTGCAATCCTGTTGGAGACCAGACAGGAGAACTTCCTTCCACGAGAATTTGGAAGTGTTTGTCCGCTATGTTTAGCAAGGCAATTTGATCTTTTCTACAGTTTTCTGAAGCATCGGTTGAGGTGATGACATATAAAATTTGTTTACCATCAGGAGATATCTGAGGACTACCAACATTCTTGATCTTATAATGATCTTCAACACTAAAAGGTCGTTTATTTCTATCCTTGCTTTTCTTCATGTATTTCGAGTAAAGATTATTTCTGTCAATTATATCAAGATGGAAAAATGTTCAACCGCAATATTTTGAATCGCTTCCAGATTAGAGAATGCGCCAGTACCTCCTGCTCTTGTGGTTGAAACAGCACCAGTTAGTGCTCCATATTTTAGGCATTCTGTTAGTAAACAGCCTTGAGTGAATTTGTGTATGAAACCTGCGTTAAAACTGTCTCCAGCTCCGATACAGTCCACAACATTTTCATTCAGGAAAGCCGGTTGGTGAATTAGATTATTCTCTTTCCACGCAAATGCCCCGTTTGCGCCATCTTTTATAATGAGTATTATATCCGGCGCATATTCTTCTACTTTTTCTATTCCTTCTTTTAAAGTGGATGATTTGGTTATCAAAAGGAATTCAGAAATATTGGGCATAAATATATTCAACTGCGGCAATAATTCTTGTAGATTTATATCCCACTCTTCTGCAGGATCCCATTGTGGATCGAGAGAAGTTGTTAGTCCCATTTCCTTTGCTTTTCGAAACATTTTGGGTAAATCACTTCTTATTCCGGGTTGTAAAAAGATGGAAGAAAAATGAAGATGATTTGCTTTTTTAATAAATTCCCAGTCAAGATCATCAAACTTTAAGTCTTTCATTGCACCCGGATAAGTAACATTAGCTCTATCCTGATCAAAATTTAGAACGATTGTTGCTCCGGTGTTTAAGGTTTCAGACTGTAAAACTTTTGAAGTATCAACCTTCTTTAATTGAAGGCTATCCAAAACCGTGGATGCAAAACCATCTTTTCCAATCTTTCCAATAAAAGCAACATTTGATCCCAGTGAACTAAGATTGCTTGCAAAAATTGCAGATGAGCTTCCGAGCGTAAGATCAAGTGACTCTGCCAGAATTTCTTTCCCCATTTCAGGAAAACGATCGATGCGGTTTAGAATGATATCCACATTAAGTTCGCCAACTACTATTGTGTTTATTTCTTTCATTTGTCCAAAATTGTATGTTTTAATAGAGACACATGTCTCTCTCTTGATCAATTCTATTGACTACTAGAGGATTTAGTATAGTCGCTTTATTGATTCTATTCTTATTAATTGGTGTCTGGTAAACTATAGACCAGTTTTCTCTGGTCGTATGAAATGTGAACGCCACAACAAATGCATAAACAAATTGTCATCAAAATAGAAAGCTATAAAAGACAGTTCGTTTCAAAACGAGTTTTGAAACGAACTGTGAGCCTATTATATTAGTCACAGAATCATTTACACTTATTTCAGACTAATCATAAATCCATAGTGATAATTTTTTATTCGTAAATCGTTTGTTTAACAATGAAATAATTAATGCCTGACAATCAATTTACCCGAGCCGATGTATTCATTTTTATTGCTAACCAGATATACATATTTTCCCTCGGGAATACCTGAGGTATTTACAATCAATTTATTCCCGGCATAAGAATACGGAACTCTTATCTTTTGACCTGTTACAGAATAGAGCTGTAAACTCATATCCTGTTGGTTAATGTCTCCTTTTTCAGGGAGTTCTACAAAAACAGCACCTACCGCCGGATTTGGATATACTTTTAACTCTTGTCTATTCGCTTTAATTGGTACAATACTCGTTACAACCATTTCAGGCACAACATCAATAGAAACAATAAAACGTGCTGTATCTTCTCCACTAATACCATAAATTCCATATGCAGATGACGAATCGGGTGTAATTACAATACTACCTGAGGGCTCTTGCGAGTCTGACCATGCACCATAAGCTGTTACATTTTCCAAGTTATACGTTTGCCAATTCAGTGTCACGGATTCCCCTTTTTTTACCTGATACGAGCTAGCATAAAAGTTAATGCCATTGTATTCATGCGCACCAATATCATAAGTGACTCCCCATGGACGTTTATTCCCCACAAAGTCAACCTTAACGGTATCTACACTTAATCCGGCATCGATGACATTGACCGCTGTTGGGAGAAGCTGAAAGTTGATATCCTCTGTACTTACAAACCATGCTGAGTCGGCATTGTTTATGTTGTTACTTACATCTGCCGATGAGTTATCCCTTAATTTGATGGCTCTATTACAAAGGTTATTGTAAATTTTTCCATTTGTAGAAATGTCATATCTTAGTTCAATACTATTGGGATAGGTTCCTTTCTGATAAACAGTATTGTTATAAATTTGTATGTTTGGACATGCCTCCACTCCTATAGCAACGTCGTGAGCAAAAGTCCCGTCATATCGAAAAATTCCATCATGATAGATAATATTGTTTCGTATAATACCTCCAATATGTCCTCTGGAGGAAGTCAGACCAAAACCTATACCTCTCTGGCAATTAACAATCAGATTATTTTCAACGATGGTGTTTTTACTATCTGACCAGAAATGAATAGCATGTTCCGCAATTTGAGCGTCGGGGCTGGTTATTCCCTTAAAAACATTTCCTGAAATAACCCAGTCTTTTGTTTGGTGTCCATCAACTCCACCAATGTAATATTGCGGCCCAACACCCGCTGTGTATTCAAAAAGACAGTTTCGAACAATCCCCGAATCAGATGAAACATCCGGTTTCTGAGCAGAATATGTAATTTTCAACATTTGTTCATAAGAATCTCTGAAGACTACGTTGTCAATTATAGGTCTGTCAGCATCTTGCTCTCCTGCTATTTGCAACAAATGGGTGCCACAATTTCTTAAGGTCAAATCAGCCAAATGAAAATCATTGCCTGAAACACGGATTAAGCCTTTTACCTTTGCGCTACTGCTCATTGCATCTCCTTGAATAATAACATTCTCCCGAACACCACTTTTCCCTTTAATTGTAATTGAAGGAGTAAAAATGCTTAAAGGTCTTTCAAATTCGTAAATTCCATCCTCCAACAGAATAGTTATATGCCCCTTAAGTAATTGTGAAGCAATAGCTTCAGTAATCCCCTCAACCGTATTCACCACAACTGTAGTATCCAAATCTTCTGTTTGTGCATTTGAAGAACTCAGGTAACTAGGCGAATCGTATGAAACACTGGACATGCGATTTGCACTAGTAGTAAAACTAATTCCCAATAATGTTAATAAAGGAATAAAAAGTAAACTTCTTTTTATCTGATGTAATGTTTGTAATTTCATTTAATTAATTTTTTTGATTCTTAACCTAAATTCTGGGTTTTCGTAAAAGGTTATTTAGTAACTCACTTTAATTTTATTCTTTCTCCTTTGTTTTCGTATTTGAAGTGGTGAAAATTATGATATTTTCATTATGGTTTTATGAAGAAAAAGTAGAAACCCATTTGTAATGTCCCTCACTTCAGGACCGCTCCTCCTTTCAGTTATTGAACATATCATGTTTCCATTTTCAAGTATCCAAGTTCGAAGAAAATTATTTTCCGTCAACGATTATGATAAAAAAAATTCAAATAAAATCATTACCCAGTTTTCAATTTTCCCCAGTTTATAATTTCGGCACACTCATTATCAGATAAAATCTTCTCCACATAATTAAATACTTGCTATAATTCTAAGATTTTAAATTTTTTATCCAGTAAACCAATGGTGATCCTCGTTTTATACGAGAATCACCATTAATTAATAAAAACTTTCTAATAGAACAATAATCTTAGTTAATCTACTGAACTATTATTTTTTTACTTGTTTTTTTACCATCTTGGATAATTGTTGCCAGATAAATTCCTTTATTTAAGTTGATATTTAGGGTATAGTTGTCTTCGTACCCTAAATCTGTTGTATATACCATCCGACCGGTAATAGAGTGTATTTTTAAAATGGCAGATTTCTGAGTTTTCTCTGTTAGTGTTAACATAATTTCTCCATCGATTGAAGGGTTCGGATAGACATTAACAGAGGCTTCTGTACTAAATAGCGAATGATTAACACTTGTAGGAGTCTCGGTTGATAAACTCATTAAATAACCTACTTCGTTCACGAGTAGTTTCTTCGACTGATCAGTATAGTTATCGTAATTATAAGGCCCTCCCCAAACGTCGGCTCCAATTCCAATATAAGAGCGAACGGCTGCCGGAGTTGTTCCCGAACCAGGATAGGTTTCTGTGTTTGCAGGCCAACGAGCCATAATTACCGCCCCATCTCCTCCAAGAACTGAGCCATTCTTGATGGCAACCATCGGTATTCCTGAATTTTCATAAGCTGTAAAGTCTGAAGCTTTGTAATAAGGAATATTGTAAAAAGATGTATAGAAATCAAAGTCTGCGCCATTGCTTGTTACTCCTTCAAATACATCATCCTCAACTAATGGTGTAGCTTGTGTAATGGTAGTGGCTGTACCATCTTCCGATTTATTTACATAAGTGTTGTCTATTCCTCCAAGAAAGTTTAGCTTATCATAGCCTAGTACATAGGGACTCATTACAAGCATAGGAACATCTAATTCGGCCCAACTGGCCGCTTCAGTTACTGCGTTACTAGTAATCGTTCTGCTCATTATAACTACTCCATAGTTTGCTAATACATCAAAATCGAATCCATCATCTACTGACATAATTGTAACATTGTAGTTTGCAGCAGTCAAAGCCTCTTTTACTCCGTCCTGTAAAGTGGAAAAATTGTTAGGATCCTCAATAAATGCAATGGTTGCATTTGAGTTTCCACCTGAAACGTTACCATTTTTTGAAAGGCTCATCAAATAACTCACTTCATTTAAGAGAAGTTGCTTTGACTGATCAGTATAGTTATCGTAATTATAAGGGCCTCCCCAAACGTCGGCTCCAATTCCAATATAAGAGCGAGCAGCTACCGGTGTAGTTCCCGAACCAGGATAGGTTTCTTTGTTTGCAGGCCAACGGGCCATAATTACCGAACCATCTCCTCCAAGAGCTGAGCCCTCTTTAATGGCAACCATAGGAATTCCCGAGTTATCATAAGCAGTAAAATCTGCAACTTTGTAATAAGGAATATTGTAAAAAGAGGTGTAGAAATCGAAATCTGCGCCATCGCTTGTTACTCCTTGAAATACATCATCCTCAACTAATGGTGTAGCTTGCGTTATGGTAGTGGCTGTGCCATCTTCCGATTTACCTACATAAGTATTATCTATTCCTCCTAGAAAGTTTAGCTTATCGTAGCCCAATACGTAAGGACTCATAACAAGCATCGGAACATCCAATTGTGCCCAGCTGGCTGCTTCAGCTACCGCATTACTGGTAATCGTCCTGCTCATTATAACTACTCCAAAATTATTCAAAACATCAAAATCAATACCATCAGCTACCGAAATAGTTGTGACATCGTAGTTTGCAGCCGTAAGTGCATTTTTTACTCCATCTTGTAAAGTGGAAAAATTGGATGGATCTTCAACAAAGGCAATGGTTTTCTTTTGTGCATTTGCACTAGATAGAAGCACAAATACTAAAGCAAACAAAAAAAGTAATTTTCTTTTCATAAGAGTTAATTTTATGTTAATGAATCTGAAAACATGTATACAAATGCCAAGAAAAAGGCAGTTTGTATCTAAAATAAAGTTTAAATATCATCGATAAATTTCCATGCAAAAGGGGAATAGTAAGAGAGGTTTTCCCAATTTCAGGAAATCGATCAAAACGGTCTTCAATATTTTTTTCCATTGAATAAGGATTATTTTTCTTACATACTATATCCAAGGTTTCTATATTTCCCTAGTACAGCTATTGTATTTTTTTTTGACGACATTAGTTCTAATACTTTATACTATATGCTGATTTTGTAGCATTTCTGATAGTATACTGATGTAAAATTGAAGAGACTTAAAAAATACAGAGAGCTTTAAGCTTAATTCAACCAGCAACCAATACACCTAATCAGTTTCCAATATATTCAATGGAAAAAGGAAAATATACTTACAGCCCATCTCGAATCATCAAGCTCTATATTAACATAATTTACTGTAGTGCTCACTTTCTCATTCCTTTTATGTGTGCTTCATATTTTATATCAGGATTTTTTATCCACGTACAGTACTCTTTTAAGCCATAAGTAATGGTTTCTTAACTATTATCTGGCGTATGTAAATACTCCGTTTCTCTCAGCTCCATTTAATGAAAAACTCAAAAATTAAATCTGTAGTTCACTATTGGTCGACTAGGGAAAGTTGCTATTTCGGGATATAACTGCTGAAAAAAATACATTAAAATGAGTTATTTAAATTATTCTACCGAGGAACTAAACTCCAATGGAGGTATTCACACTGCAAGGGAAATATGCAGTCAACCCGAAATGTGGGAGCAGACTTATAGCAAATTCCAGAAAGAGAGAAGTGAAATCATTACATTTCTCGATAAAGTATTTGCGCATCAAACACTAAGAGTAATTCTCACTGGTGCCGGATCATCGGCATTTATCGGAGAAGCACTTGAAGGTGTCTACATAAAAAAAATGCAAGTCAATTGTCAGGCAATAGGAACTACCGATCTAATAACCCATCCCGACCATTATTTCATTTCGTCAGAACCAACATTACTTATTTCATTTGCCCGCTCGGGCAATAGCCCCGAAAGCACTGCTGCTGTTGAACTGGCAAGAACACATTGCAATAATTTATATGAATTAAACATTACCTGTAATAAAGACGGTGAGTTGGCTCAAAAGGCTAATAATGAGAATTCGTACACGTTCTTACTTCCGGAACGAACAAACGACCTGTCGCTCGCAATGACAAGTTCTTTTTCATCTATGCTGCTCACTGGTTTGCTCCTTCTATATGTTCACGAACTTGATTCATTAGCACCAGTAATTGGAACCATACAGGAACTAGCCAATTCAATTCTTTCAGAAGGTCTTCAAACTCTGAAAGAAATTGCAAAGCACGATTGCAAACGCATGGTGTTTTTGGGCTCTGGTCCGTTACTGGGCATCGCTCATGAATCGCATCTGAAAGTTCAGGAGCTGACAGACGGACAAATCATCTGCAAATTTGATTCGTTTCTCGGTTTTAGACATGGCCCAAAAGCAATTGTTAACGAATCCACAATAATCGTCTACCTTATCTCAAATAACTCATATTCTAATCTTTATGAGCGCGATTTGATAAATTCAGTGGAAGAAACCAAAGCAAAAGAGGTTTCTGTAGCTATCGGAAATATCTTTTCAGAGAAAAAGTCAGACTTTGACTATTCAGTGCAATTCACTAAGGCAGCAAACACCCTTCCTGAAGAGTTTCTAACCGTGTTCTATATTCTTCCTGCTCAAATAATCGGATTTTATAAATCTTTGAATCTTGGGTTATCTCCCGATTCTCCATCAAAAAGCAACGCAATAAGCCGGGTTGTAAAAGGAGTCAACATCTATCAAATGGAAAAATAATCAATAAAAATAAACTAGACAGATTAAATCAAAAATATAATTATATGAATAGTTCTCATAAAAGTAATTTAACAACTATAACAAATACAATACAAGAAGAATCCTGTGTAGTTGATATTTTTTTAGACCTAATTTCGGAGAATCGCCGGGGAATAAAAAAAGGCTTATATTCGGTTTGTTCGGCCAATTCCGATGTTCTTATAGCGTGCATTATGCAAGCTAAAGCAGACAACAGCATATTACTCATTGAATCAACATCGAACCAGGTTGATCAATTTGGTGGATATACCGGAATGAAACCAGCCGATTTTGTATCTTATGTGTACTCATTGTGCAACACAATCGGATTTCCCAAAAACAAAGTTTTACTCGGCGGTGACCATTTAGGGCCCAATGCATGGCAACACCTTCCTGCGCAAGAGGCTATGTCGAATGCCAAAGTTCTTATCGAAGAATATATAAAGGCCGGATATTTAAAAATTCATTTAGATACCAGTATGTATTGTAAGGATGATGCTGGTGACAGAAAAAATCCCCTTGATGACAATATTGTTGCAGAAAGGACCTCTTTTTTATGCAAAGTGGCCGAAGAAGCCTGGGAAAAATATCAACAGGGAAATCCGAAACCCATATATATTGTTGGTACAGAAGTTCCTGTGCCCGGTGGAGCTCAAGAAAAAGAAGATGAAATTATTCCAACATCACCCAAAGCTCTTACTCAAACGGTTGATTCAATAAAATACTCCTTTTCCCAAACAGGTTTATCCGATGCGTGGACTCGTGTAATCGGAGTTGTTGTACAACCGGGCGTTGAATTTGGGGATGATCAGGTGTTTCAGTATCAACGGAAAAACGCCGCGGGACTGAGTAAAACAATAACAAAATTCGACACTCTCGTATACGAAGCACATTCTACTGATTATCAGACCGAGTCGAATTTAAAAGCGCTAGTTGAAGACCACTTCTGTATTTTAAAAGTGGGGCCGTGGCTAACCTTTGCTTATCGCGAAGCTTTGTTTGCCCTGGAAGCAATGGAAATAGAAATATTGGGGAAAGACAATCCAAATTTATCGAAACTAAGAGATGCCATTGAAAAATCGATGCTAGAAGAACCACGATATTGGGAAAAATATTATCTAGGCGATGAAAAACTAAAACTTTTTAAACGTAAATATAGTTTTTCTGACCGTTTAAGATACTACTGGCCAATGGTTGAAGTTGATGCTGCACGAAACCGTCTATTTGATAACCTGAAAAAATACAGAATTCCACCATCTGTGTTGAGTCAGTACATGCCTGTCCAGTTTAACCAAGTATGCGAAGGCCTAATAACTACTTCGCCAAAAGAATTGGTATACAGTTATATTCAAATTGTTACAGGAAAATACTCCAGAGCTTGTGGTTTATCAAGTTAAAATTGTAGCAAGTCACTTTTTATCCGAGTATAGAACAATTGGAACAAATATCATATCTGAACAAACCTGATACATCTGCTAGGAATTCTTTAGAGTGTGTACAAAATCAGCCGCAAAAGTTACTAATAGAATATAGTATTCAGATTATTCCAAATATGAACGTCATGGAAAAAGAGATAGAAATCAAGAATCCGAATATTGATGACTCAATTAAACCGGACTTTAAGGTGTTATGGATAGCGGAACCTTCAGGAGAAAGAGGAAGTAGCATTTTTTTTACCTATGAATATGGGATTGAAATTGTTGAGGCTGTTTTTTATTTGATGTATCCTGATCGTAAAATTTTACAGATTCACTTTTTGTAAATATGTTGATAACAATATATTTACATGCTTTTTATACTTAGAATCATTTAATGTCGCTTTTTTATTGCTTCTGACCGGCTCCGTTCAGGTGTCAACGTTACACAGAAAGAATAATCACCCTTAAAAAGATAAAAAGCGGGGGAATCTCGCTTTTTTATATTCTCCTCAAATCAATTCAACGTTTCATACTGAGTCTTCCCGACTTTAAATTACACAACAATCTTGACGGCAATTTGCAATACTTTTCAGGTTTGCGGATTTCTATCTGTGCTTACGGGAGATTCAGAAACCGACAAAGTTCCAAATCCAATTAACTAAATGCTTTCTCCTTTACTTAATGCCTCCTTTACCGTTTCTTCTAAGGCATCTACAAATTTCTCACTATTGACTTTACTAAAACCTGACTTATCGGTCATAGCCGCTACTTATTCCTGTTTATTCATTTTGTTATAAATAATTGTTTGTCTGCAACAATAGTGTATTTCAATTAACGAACAGCCTTTTAAAGCCTTTCCAGACAGAAATTCGTCTTTTGCGTGAAGCTCCTCTTCAAAATTAAACATAACCAAATACGAAAACCGATCGGCTTATTTCATATGTTTGTCTTCGAATTTTCTGGATAGTATCGTATTTTTCTTTTATAATACGCAATAGCCATTGAATTACATCTGAATATTTATCCTGATCTTTCAATTCCAGATACTTGTCAAAGTTCCGGAATCTAAAAAGTGTCTTTTCTGAAAGATTAAGGAAGATATTTTACTGTCAACAAAACCATTCCATAATAGAATCTGCCGCTTTCCATCACTAAAAGTAGGATCTTACCATTACCTTTTTAAACTTCCCTGAATTATATAAATCATCTAAGGCTGTAAAAATGATAGCAAAAGCGATGTTTCCAATTTCAGTAAGATTTAAATCTATAAAAACATTTTCAATTCGTCTAATTGTTTGATTTCAAAAGTAGGGGTATGGTTATGTATTGCTCCAGTCTGGTTGAAAAATACAGTATCAATTTCAAAATTTTGAGCTCCTTTAATATCACTTTCCAAATCGTCACCTATCATTAAGCAATCGGCTTTTTTTGACTTTACGATATTTAGTGCAAACTCAAATATTCTCCTATCTGGTTTTTGGTATCCAGCTTCCTCCGAAGTTATCATCCTTTCAAAAAAAGGTTCTAGCTTACTATCTCTGATTTTAACTTTTTGGACTTCAACAAAACCATTGGTCAACAGATACATTCGATAGCCTGCATTCTTTAAATATTCTAAAGTCTCAATTGTTTTAGGAAACAATTTGGTTTTATTCGGACTTTCCTTAATGTAATCAACACTAAACTCATCCACAAAGGGCTCTGCATCAACCCCTAGAAACTTAAAAGAGTCAATGAATCGTTGAGTGCTCAAGCGCTCTTTTGAAAGTCGCCCATCCCGGTATTCCAACCATAAGCTCTCATTTACATCGTAAAATATCGACAGATACTCATCAAATTTCTCACCTAGCTCGGGGATATGTTTTTTGATCAGTTCTTTCAATGTTTGCTCCGAATTCTCCCTGTAATCCCATAAAGTCCGATCCAAATCAAAAAAAAGAACTTTATATTTTTTCTCCCTACTTTCAAAAGTACTCATGTTTAAATTTCTGTAATTAATTCCAATTATTTTGCGACCATTACAAGATATTAAAATTATACTAATTGCTTTGTTTGTAGGCTTATTAAATGTTCAAACAGTTTTTTTTTAACTTTAATTAAATCATTGTCAGTGACAATATTTTCGAAGCTGCTATTTTCTTCTCTGCTTTTCAGGCCAATCTTCCCGTTGACAGTTTGTGCATGCAATCCAATGAATGCTATTCGGATTTTCGAAATTAAAATAGCCCTTGTTCATTTTGGTGACATCAAAATTGCAAAGTCAGCCTATATCCAATCCACTTTTAACAAATACAATGAAGCGCATGGAAAAAAGTGATAAATGTTTCTAAAATTACAACTGACTAGTAAATACAAATTACCTATATTGATTATATAAATGATATTGCTGAAATATAAGAGAGACTTTACCGAGAACAAAACTTTTAGACTTCTATAAAAAGCTGATTTTAATGGATAAACAAAATCCAAAATCTTCATTTACTGATCACAAAAAATGCTGATTTTTTCTGGTCGATTTAATAGGAATCAGTTGGGTCTTTTTCAATATTGAATTTGGCACTGTATTTGGTGCTTGGAGCAAAAACACAAAACACGATGAAAAGCAATCGTAACTATTCCATTCTCTGGTTGATGGTTTTGGTCCTGAGCTCGTGCAGCGCTCCAAAAAACATTATCAAACTCGAGCCTCAACATGAAGATATAAAATGGCTTTTTGGACAATCATTTGCTGTTGATTCACTCTACGGGATTATCTACGAAGTTGGTTTTGACCGAACTGTAAATGATGAATACTGGTTCGACTTTCACGTCATCAACCGATCCAATATGCCAATATTGGTTGATCCTGTTAACTTTTCGTACATGGCCTACGATACACTCATGAATAAACAACTCGTGGAACCAATGAGTGCCATTGACCCGGAAGAAGAAATCATGGGAATAGACAAAAGTTTATCGGCTAACGAGGCTCGTTCGAAAAACCAATTGGGATTGAGTTTAATTGCTGCAGGTGTCGATATTGTAACAGGAATTGCAGTAATAAGTGATGATAATCCTCGAAATGATCACTGGCGAACTCACCTCTTTGAAACCACCCAGATTGACGGTGTCGAAAATGAAATTGAAACCCAAAATTTAAATATGCTTCGCGAAGATTGGGCAAACAGTACGGTTCGAAAAACGACACTTGAGAGTAATTATTCGATGCAAGGAAAAGTCTTTTTTAAGTCAGTACCGAGTGCACAATTTATAAAACTGATCCTACCTGTAGATGACGATCAGATTGAAATGATTTTCAGACAAGATCAACACTCTCCGTATTAAGAATACCCAATTCCAGCTCCCCCTATGTATTT
The DNA here is from genome assembly GCF_963678245.1 of uncultured Sunxiuqinia sp. NCBI lineage: Bacteria > Pseudomonadati > Bacteroidota > Bacteroidia > Marinilabiliales > Prolixibacteraceae > Sunxiuqinia > uncultured Sunxiuqinia sp. The sequence goes on along the minus strand of NZ_OY782767.1, from coordinate 320,424 downwards.
AAGACTTCTCCAACAGCTATTCAAACTTTTTCTAAATAACTTTTGTTTTTAAATAAAAATACATAGGTTTGCATCTCTATCAAAGACAAAAATGGATAACCCAATAACATATCAGCAAAATTATACAGCTCTTTTCATCAGTGCTGCTGAAATGTCTATGTCCATGCCATGCGCAGTTATGTGCATGCGATAGCCTTCATTCAGTATTGTCATAAGTACGGATTGAAGGCACCTCACAATTTCACTCATCACATCACAACCTTTTCGTTTAATTTAATTGAAGATTTATGTCTATACATGTCGTAAGGCTTGGAGGAAACAATATCAGTAAACCTGAAATTATTCACTCATTTTTATCGATTGTAACAAAAGTTGAATACAAACAGATCGTTATTATCTCGGCTTCAGAAAGAATTCAACACATATTAACTTCGGCTCTAGGTTTACTAAACGTTTCATCAAAAAAACATGCTGAGGTAATTGCTAACTTACATAACGAAGCCGAGCAAATCGCCCAACTTTATCAATTCACAAAACTTGATTCATTTGAGGATTCTTTAAGCCTTCTTCAACCGCTTCTACAGGGGATTGAATACACCGGAGATTATTCACGATCTCTAAAAGACCACGTGCTTAGTTATGCTGAAATTTTAACAACTGCACTCCTTCAGGATATTTTAATTCAACACGGCCAAACATCCGATTTCATATTACCTCACCAACTCGGACTAATTGCAAGCAATGAATACGGCAATGCATCGATACATAAAGAAGCATCAAGTAAAAAGATTAAAAATCAGAACTGGGGCAAACTTTCCCTTGTTCCGGGATCCTTTGGCATAACCAAGGCTGGCAAAATAGTTCGACTGGGAGAGCGGGCAGCCGATTATACCGCCGCTGCAATAGCTTCAATTTTACAAGTTGAGCAATTGGAATTGTGGGAAATCAGTAAATCATTTAAAACCGCTGATGATGCCATCATTCGAGATGCTAAATACATTGAAAACCTGACTTATGCTGAAGCTTCAGAGTTAGCCTATTTTCAGCATTCTTCCATTCATCCACGAATTGTAGAACCGCTAACCGAGCAACACATCCCAATCAAAATCTATGAATTGCTCCAAGAAAAAAAACAACTGAAAACGACAATCAATTCCTCCAATACCAACAAAAACAAAACAATAAAAAGTGTCGCTCACAGTGATGACATCGCCATTTTTAAGCTGAATGGTCCGGGGGTTGGTTTTAAACCTGGTATTCTATCTATTGTTACATCGGCTTTTGCCAAGCACCAAATCAATATCCGATCGGTTATCACAGCTCAAACCAGCATTAATATCATTATCAACAAATCTGATGCTGTTAAAGCCGAAGCGATAAGTCAACAATTAGAGCTACCATCAGTAAGCCAAGCAGAAGTGGTTTCGAACATTTCACTGATCGCCATTGTTGGTCATGGCATGCAAACAAACCATGGTATTTCCGCTCAGTTGTTTTCAGCTGTCGCAAAACACAAAATCAATGTATTGATAAGCGGTTCGGGCGCATCTGACCTTGTCAGCTACCTGGTTGTTGATGAACAGGATAAAATAAAAGCGATACAAGAGATTCACAAAATATTTTTTAATAATTAACCTCAAAAATTAGTACAATGACTACCGAAAAATTAAAATTCGAAACGCTGCAGCTTCATGCAGGGCAAGAGCCAGACCCAACGACAGGATCGCGTGCAGTTCCAATTCACCAAACCACGTCGTACGTGTTTAATGATTCTGACCATGCAGCTAATCTTTTTGCACTGAAAGAGTTTGGAAATATCTACACACGCATTATGAATCCAACATCTGATGTGTTTGAACAACGCGTAGCAGCCCTTGAAGGAGGTGCGGCAGCATTAGCGGTAGCTTCCGGTCATGCAGCACAGTTTTTGGTATTTAACACACTCCTTGAAATGGGAGATAACTTTGTAAGTTCTCCCTACTTATATGGAGGCTCATACAATCAATTTACCGTTTCATTTAAACGTCACGGAATTGACGCTCGCCTGACGAAAGATTTGGAACCAGCTTCATTTGAAAAGTTGATCGATGACAAAACCAAAGCAATTTATCTGGAAACGATTGGCAACCCGGCTTTTGTAATTCCTGACTTCGATGCGATAGCCGAAATTGCTAAAAAATATGACATCCCTTTAATTGTGGATAATACCTTTGCAGGAGCCGGTTATTTATTCCGCCCCATCGAGCATGGAGCCAACATTGTAGTAGAGTCGGCAACGAAATGGATCGGCGGACATGGAACAAGTATTGGCGGTGTGATTGTTGATGCCGGAAACTACAACTGGGGTAACGGAAAATTTCCGGGGTTCACCGAACCGTCACCGGGCTACCATGGGCTAAAATATTGGGACGTCTTCAATTTCGATGGACCATTTGGTAATATAGCGTTCATCATAAAAGCTCGTGTTGAAGGATTGCGTGATTTTGGACCGGCAATTAGTCCTTTTAACTCTTTCCTATTGCTACAAGGATTGGAAACTTTATCTTTGCGCCTTGATAGACATGTTGAAAATGCAAAAGCGCTGGCTGAATGGCTCGAAAACCACCCAAAGGTTGAGAGTGTTAACTACCCCGGGCTGAAAAGTAGTCCTTCGTATGAACTTGCACAGAAATACCTGCCGAAGGGTGCTGGTAGTATGCTTTCATTCCTTGTAAAAGGAACAGAAGAAGATGCCAAAAAGGTAGTAGAAAGCTTAAAGTTGGTGAGCCACCTGGCGAATGTGGGTGATGCGAAGACTTTAATTATTCAACCTGCAGCAACAACGCACCAACAGTTATCAGCAGAAGCACAATTAGCAGCAGGAGTTTATCCGGCACAGCTTCGTGTTTCAGTTGGACTAGAACATATTGACGATATTAAAGCCGACTTTGAGCAGGCTTTAAACCAAATAGGTTAACAAATAGCTTCCGGATGCTCAGAACTGACATCCGGAAGACTTTTTAAAACAAAGAAAAATGCCATTAAATATTCCAGATCAATTACCGGCAATTGAGTTGCTTCAAAAGGAAAACATCTTTGTCATTGACAAAACCAAAGCATCTCATCAGGATATTCGTCCACTGAGAATTGTCATCTTAAACCTGATGCCATTAAAAATCTCAACGGAAACCGATTTATTGCGTCTATTATCGAATACTCCGTTGCAGGTTGAAATTGATTTTTTGAAAATCAAAGGTCATCGCCATAAAAACACCTCTGCAGAACATATGCGGGCTTTTTATACCACTTTTGATAAAATCAAGAAGAACAAATATGATGGCATGATCATTACCGGAGCGCCGGTTGAGCAGCTTCCTTTTGAGGAAGTGACCTACTGGAATGAGATGAAAGAAATTATGGATTGGTCAGTCCACAACGTTACCTCTTCCCTATTCATTTGCTGGGGGTCGCAAGCCAGTTTGTATCATTTCTACGGCATTCCAAAATATGACTTGGAAAAGAAAACATTTGGTGTATTTAAACATCGACCTTCTGATAATAAGATTCCCATTTTCAGGGGTTTTGATGATGAGTATTTTGTACCCCACTCACGACATACCGAAATTAGAAAAGAGGATATTGACAAAGTTCCTGAGTTGGAAGTAATCTCCACATCAGAAGAATCGGGTGTGAATATGGTAATAGCCAAAAACGGACGTCAATTGTTCATTACAGGGCATTCTGAATATTCCAGAGAAACCCTGAGTAATGAATATCACCGCGATTTGAAGAAAAAACTTCCAATTGAAGTTCCCAAAAATTATTTCCCAAATGATGATCCGTCACAAAAACCGATCATGAAATGGCGATCTGCAGCCAACTTACTATTTTCCAACTGGCTTAACTATTATGTTTATCAGCTAACGCCTTACGATCTAGAAGATATTCGATAATCACCGTATTTGTAATTTTATGGTTCTTGAAAATTCATTAATTTTAAGCGAACCAAAAATTCAATGCGATGACAGAAAAGAAAAAAATAGCCCTTGTCCTTTCCGGCAATGGCGTATACGACGGATCTGAAATTCATGAGACAACATTAACCATGCTTGCTATTGTACAACAAGGAGCCAGCTACGAAATATTCGCTCCCAATATTGAGCAAGCTCATGTAATCAACCATCTCACCGGAGAGGAGATGCCCGAAAAACGAAATGTTTTGGTGGAATCAGCCAGAATAGCTCGTGGCAAAATCGCTGATTTAAATACTTACAAAGCTGAAAATTTTGATGCGTTGGTGATTCCGGGAGGATTTGGAGCGGCTAAAAACCTATGCACCTTTGCGTTTGATGGCCCGGACTGTACCGTTAATTCTGATGTTGAAAAAGCAGTGCTTGAAACTGTTGATGCCGGCAAGCCAATTGGCGCAATTTGTATTGCTCCTGCTGTGATAACCAAAGTATTGAAAGATGTGGAAGTGACTATCGGCAATGATTCGGGAACGGCTGGAGCTATTGAAAAAATGGGAGGCAAGCATACAAATACAACTCACGGCGAGGTGGTATACGACGAAAAGTACAAGGTTTTTACAACACCATGCTACATGTTGGATGCAAACATTGAGCAAATTGCAACAGGTGCAAATAATGTAATCAAAGCGATTTTGAAAACCATCTGACAGATAAGAAGTTGAGAATAGTAATGAGCTGCAACAGGAGAAATATGCAGCTCATCTTTTATTGGTTGAAATAATTTTAAACTCAGTTCGGCGGTTTTTTGCTCTCCCTTCTTTGGTTTCGTTACTCTCAATAGGTATTGAAAATCCGTATCCTTTGTAAGTCAATCGATCCTGGCTAACTTGATTTTCAACAAGATAATCAAATACTGATTTTGCTCGTTTTTCCGAAAGCATTTGGTTCATTTCTTCTCCTCCTACATGGTCAGTATGTCCCCCTATTTCAATTTTAACCTGTGGATTATTTTTCAAAAAGACGATTAACTTCTCCAATTCAGTTTTAGAATGTGGTAGTAAATTGTATTTACCCGTTTCGAAAAAAATATTCCGAAGAACAGTGGTATTTCCAATCTTGATAGCACTAAGCGGAATACTTAGTTTAATTGGATTGTCCGCTTTTCGAACTTGTTTAAGAGCAAAATTTTCGGAATGAAAAAGATAACCGGTTCTTGAAACATTAAAGGCATATTCTTTTCCTAATGGCAGGCACATTAAAAACTCACCCCGTTCCCAACATGATTCAGCTTTTGCAATAACTTGATTATTATCTAGATTAATTAGCTCAATCTGCGCACATAGCGGACGTTCACTCTCCCTATCATAAACTCTTCCCTGCACATAGGAAACTGGCGTAGGACGCATATTCTCTGTTAGCTCAAATTGATATAGATCTAAGCCTTCCGATCCGGGCCTATCGGATGAAAAATAGGCCGTTTCACCGGCTGCATTTACAATCAGCCCCTGCTCATCTTTATGGGTATTGATCGGATAACCCATATTCTCAGGAGTCTTCCAGGTTGAATCGCCCATCAAACGAGAATAAAAAACATCGGAGCCACCAAGCCCAGGGTGCATGTCAGACGAAAAGTACAGTGTCCGTCCATCTGCATGAATAAAAGGTGAGGTTTCGTTACCCGAGGTATTTATTGAATCGCCCAAATTTTCAGGTTCACTCCAGCGGGGATCTCCAGCAGTGTAAAAACCTTTGAGCCGACAACGCCAAATATCCATTCCACCTTTGCCCCCCTTCCGATTACTGGCAAAATAAAGATACTCACCATTTGCCGAAATCGACGGTTGAGATTCCCACGACGCGGTATTTACTGGGAATCCTGCATTTTGAGGTTTTGACCAAATAGCTCCTTTGTTTCTGGAATAATAAATATCGCAACTTCCATACCCGTCATTTTGTGTACAAGCCGTAAAAAACAATAATTTACCGTCAGCCGAAATACTTTGAGCCCCTTCGTTATAAACCGTATTTATGGATGCCATCGGTCGAGACTTCTGCCATACTCCATTCCGTTGACTGGCAACATAAAAGTCCTCCTGAAATCGCTGATTTGCAAGAATACCGTTCCTCACAGGAACTAAGCGGGTATAAATAATCGTTTTACCATCCACAGTCAGACTCGGCCAATATTCGTCATAAGAGGAGTTAATTTCTGGTCCCATGTTAATGGCATTGATAACAGTCGCATTACTTAACAAGGTAACTGCATATCGGCAAAGCTTCACCTTTTCCGTTGCTTTGCCATAGAACGGGTGATCTGTTGTTGCTTTTTCGATAAAACGATGATAGGCATCTAACGCTAGCTGGTACTTTCCCATTCGATAGTAAGTATTCCCTAACACGTAATTTATTTTGTCGGCATGGCCTAAATCTATTTTTAAAGCCCTTTCAAGATAAACCACTTGCAAACTATCTTCTCTGATTTCGTTGTAAACGTCAGCCAAAAGCAATGCCGCCTCAACAAATGCAGGATCTTCATCCAAAGCCTGCTCCAATTGACTAATCGCATCCAGATTTTCTTTCGCCTGATAAAAAAGAATAGCTTTTTGAAAATGCTTCTTGGCTCCTTTATCCTTTGTCGATAATTCTTGGGCAGAAAGTGTAAAAGCCAAAAAGAATACCAATATTGAAGTTAGTAATTTCATAAATCTGCTTTATTAACGTCCATTTTCACGAATCATTTTATAAATGGGATTAAAAAACAGAAAGTCTTAGCGTGAAAGTACAAATTATGTCTTTTATGTACAATATAAATTTGAAATAAGAATGATAGAATGATCAAAAAAACTGAAGTATTTAGATTTAGATTTGACCATCACCCCTAAAAAGCCTTAAAATAACTATTTTTGAGGGTTTCAATATTGAACGATGTGACAAAAACCCGAAAAATATTCGATTTCAATCCAACTTGTGAAATTGCTATAGCAAATCAATCGCCTTATTACAATGCACCTGAGCTGTTGGCTAACTTTGAGGAGGAGCTGGCCCCACTGATGGTCTTTTTTGCGAATAGCTGCGACCATGTTCTTAAAGAAATGGATGTTCACGAAAACTTCAGAAAGACATTAGATCTATTTGGACTTGCAGAAGTGAAACTGATCTCTAAAAAGAAGTCTTTAGCGCTATCGCACAATGAAACTGTTGAACTCGCTCCCTGGGGCTGGAGTCCGGCAGAAGTCTATTATTTATCTGCATACAATCAAATAAAGGAGCAAAAAGTATACACCAAAAAAACGGTAAACAGTGACCTTTTCGAACGTAAACACGCGATCCGATTTTTAACTCAATTAACCGAAGAACACCCAAATTCTCTCTTCCCCGAGAAGCATCAACAGCCACAAATACTCCATTCGGTAGAAGAAGTCGAAAGCTTTTTGCTGCAGAAGCAACAAATCGTCTTAAAATCGCCACTAAGCTCGAGTGGCAGAGGATTACAAGTGATCCGAAAAAATCGACTAAACACTTCTAACATCCAGTGGATCAACACAAACTTAAAACAGCAAAAATATCTGGTTGGAGAACCTCTTTTTGATAAGCTGGCAGACTTATCATTTCAATTTGAGATCAAGAGTAAGACCGAAGTTATTTTTCATGGGATAAGTCAATTTAAAACCAACAAAAATGGTCAATATCTAGGTCATTACTTAAATCCTTCGCCGGATCAACCGACTCAATACTTTAGCGCCAGACTCTTAACCGAATTGACAACGCAATTACTCAACGGACTTCACCATAGTCTATTTTCAAGCCATTACAGAGGTTTTCTGGGAATAGATGCTTTGATTTTTGTGGATAAAAAGCAGGTGAAAATTCACCCTTGTCTCGAAATAAATCCAAGATGCAATATGGGGATCTTAAGCAAACGGATAGAACAAAAGATTCATCCTGAAAGTAGCGGTCAATTTAGAATCTACTATAATCCCCAGCAAAACTTTTTGGACTTTGCAAAGCTCGAAACAAAACAAAATCCTCCAGCAACAGAGGATCGACTTTTAAGAAAAGGCTTTGTCGCCTTAACTTCACCATCAAAAAACAGCAAATTTGGAGCTTATATCCGTCTATTTTAAATAACGATAAAGCATTTCAGTTAAAAGATTGAGGCGGATTGGTTTCGATAAGAACTCATCACACCCAGCTTTCATACTACGTTCTTCTTCACCGGACAACACAAATGCGGTTTGTGCAATAATCGGGACCTCCGGACGGATAGATTTCATAATTTTGGTTGCCTCAAAGCCATCCATTTCAGGCATATTTAAATCCATTAAAACCAGATCAATATGTCTATTTTTACGAAAAATAGAGACAGCTTCAACCCCGGTGGTAGCCAAAACAGATTGAATACTCAGCTTCTGCAGTGCAGCTTTAAAATAAATTGTACTTGTATTGTTATCTTCAACAACGAGTACTGTTTTCGATGAAAGATCGGATGATTCAGCAGCCATAGTCTCCTTTTTACCTTGAAGATAAAACAAAAACAATGAATTATAACACATTCTTTTGAATAATATCTTGCAGGTCGTCAGGTTTAAATGGCTTGCCCAAATGAGCATTCATTCCTGAGTCCAAAAAAAGTTTAATATCGTCTTTATACATATTGGCGGTTAGCGCTATAATCGGAATCGGATCTTGCTCATTTCTCTCTCGCTCTATTTTTCGAATCGCCTTTGTCGCTTCCATACCATCCATGCCGGGCATTTGAATATCCATCAAGATAAAATCGAATTGTTTCTTGGCAAACATTTCTACTGCAACAACTCCATTGTACGCCAATTCAACATGGTGTCCGAGTTTCTTAATATTTAGCATCGCCACTTTCTGGTTTATAGCATTATCCTCAGCTAATAAAATATTTAAGACAATTTTATCACTCTTTTCAAGAGAAACTTCAATCTGGTCTAAATCGTCTTTACTTGAAATCTCCTTTGGAATATCTAGAACTGCAGTAAACCAAAAAATCGAACCATTTCCTTCATCGCTAGTTACTCCAATTTCACCTCCCATAAGACCTGATAATCGTTTTGAAATTGCCAAGCCCAGACCAGTACCACCAAACTTACGCGTTGTACTGGTATCAGCCTGAGAAAATGATTTGAATAGCTTTTTCTGATTCTCCTCAGAGATACCTATCCCTGAATCTATAACTTCAAAACGCAATCTGTTTTTATCACCTAAATTTTTATCTAGTTTTACTTTCATTTTCACAAAGCCTGCTTCAGTAAACTTAATCGCATTATTGGTTAGATTGATTAAAATTTGCTTCAACCGAAGTGGATCTCCGAGGATCATTTTAGGGACACTTTCGTCTATTTCAACGATTAGCTCAAGACCTTTCTGCTCAGCTTTATAATTTAAGAGCTTTTTGACCTCATTGATTTCTCGCTCAAGTTTAAACGTGATTCTTTCAAAGGTAATTTGTCCAGCCTCTATTTTCGAAAAATCGAGGATATCGTTGATGATCATCAATAACGTTTCGCTCGAAATATCGACAATTTCAAGGTATTCCTTTTGTTGCTCATCAAGCTCGGTACCTTTCAAAATATCTATCATCCCCACAATTCCATTCAACGGAGTTCTAATTTCGTGGGACATATTGGCTAAAAACATCGCCTTTTCTTTAGCAGCCTGTTCGGCATCTTCTTTTGCTTCGTTTAGCTCCCTTTGAGTTTGCGATAAGGTCAGATGAAGGTTTACCCTAGCTAAAAACTCTTGTTCGCTAAAAGGCTTCAATATATAGTCAACAGCTCCTAATTCAAAACCCGTAACTAAACTGTCATTATCGCGTTGCCCTGTTAAAAAGATGATTGGAGTGGCACTATTCGCACTGTCGTTTTTTATTTCACGACAAACTTCGAAGCCATCAATATCCGGAAGTATTATATCTAAAAGAATAAGATCGAATCGATTAGCTTTAGCTTTTGAAATAGCCGACTTACCATTCTTTGCGGCAACAATCTGATAGTCACGTTTAGCCAGTATTGACTTCATCAAGTCAATATTAATTGGCATATCCTCAACGATCAAAATTCTAGGTACGTTTTTAGTTGATCCCATTTCTAGTTAGGCAAAATTATTGATCCAGTTTATTATCTGTAACGGGTCCCCCACAAATTCGGCTGCACCAAGCTGTATTGCTTCTTTGGGCATCCCAAAAACGACAGATGATTCTTCGTTTTGAGCAATGCAAACCGCTCCTTTCTCTTTAAGTTCAAGTAAACCCCTTGCTCCATCCTTCCCCATTCCGGTTAAGAGCACCCCCATGAATCTACCTCTTATGCGAGTCAGTGATTCGAACAGTACATCGACAGATGGTCTGTGTCGGTTAACTAGCTCTCCATTAACAAGGTCACAAACATAATCATTAGCCCGCTCTTTCACAACTAAATGAAAATCTCCATTTGCAATGTATACATGACCAACTTTCAAAATATCATTTTGTTCCGCCTCCTTCACAGTTAGACCAGAGTCCTGATTTAACCGCTTTGCGAAGGCTCTCGTAAACTCACCAGGCATGTGCTGAACAATAACAATCGGTGGCAAATCGTTTCGAAGATGTTTAATAATATCTGAAATTAACTCGACTCCCCCTGTAGAAGCGCCAATAGCAATAATTTTATGTCGTTGACTTTTCGTCGAAACAGATCGCTTACTAGTCGACACAACTTCATTCAGATTTCCGTTGGGAAAAATCGACATATATCCGCTCTTTTGCTTTGCGGCAGCGATTACCGCATCTCCTATTCTGATCTGATATTCTTCAACTTCCTTTTTACTGGTTAATCGGGGCTTGTTGATTACTTCGGATGCACCAAGCTCCAGCGCCTTGATAGCTACATCAGATCGATCTTCTGTTAGCGATGAAATAACAACCACTGGTATAGGGTGTTGCCTCATTAACTTTTTAAGAAATGTGAGACCATTCATCCTAGGCATTTCAATATCCAGGGTTATCACATCAGGAACTTCGGTTGCAATTTTTTTCGCGGCAATATACGGATCAGAGGCTATTCCGATAATCTCAAAACGCGCATTTTTCTTCAAAATGTCCTGAAGGACTCTCTGCACCATGACAGAGTCCTCTATTATCAAAATTTTTATCTTTGTTTCAGTCATTATCGTTCCTATCGCTTGTTTAGGTACTTCTGTAGCACCTTTCCTGTCGACGTGTCAAAAAGTATTTTTCTTCCTCTAATTCCTCCAGTGCTCGATGCTACTATTGGTATATTGTATTCATTCAGTAAACGGAGAGCAACCGATAAATTTCGTTCCCCCGTTCGAAAATGCGAATCTCCTTCAACCAACACCATGGCTCCTCCAAATACCTTCGCAATTAAGTTCTCCTTTGTTGCACCTAATCTCAATAACTCTTCTATTAACTTGGGTATCGCAACATTGCCAAATCGCGGACTCTCTAGTCCTTCACCATTCCAAAGCGGTAGCATAAAATGATTCATTCCACCAATTTTCAAATCTGTGTCAAACATGCAGACAGAAACGCACGATCCCAAAACGGTATTCACCTTCAGAGGTTCTTCCGACACAATCATCTTTGATTGATGCAAATAATATGTTTTCAGATCTACCAACATTAAAAGGTTTCTTCGGGATCAATCAGAAATTGGTCCAACTCTTCCCAATCATCATCCTTATCGAGTTCTTTGATTGAAAATCCAAAGCAAGTGCCTTGATGTCCGTTATCAGATAATTCAATTTTACCGTCTAACAAATTTAGATATGCGCTTACAATTGAAAGCCCTAAGCCATGTCCTGTATTAATTGAATTTATGCGTTCGTCCAGCTGTTTGAAACGATCGAAAATAAATTGCTTTTTTTCTCCATTGATCCCCTTTCCTGAATCGCAAATCTTACAAAAAAGTTCATTCTTCAGTTTTTTCACATCTATTAAAATCATCCCGCTGTCAAAACTGTATTTGATTGCATTATGCAGAAGATTCTTCACAATCAACTCTAACTTCGCCTCATCAGTAACAAACGATGTTAATTCATTATTCTGATCTTGTATCCTTAGTTCTATTTTAATGTACTTCTGATCAGACTGCTTTTTAAAAAACTGGATCGCCTTATGAAATAAGTTCTCAATGTTTACCGAAACCGGTTTTAAATTATCCAAACCGGCTTCAACTTCAGCTGCCGCAAAAATATTTTTTAATTGAAAATCGAGATGAAAAGCTTCGGAGTATATCATTGATGCCATATTCTTTGCATCATTCATCTGGGTTTCTTTCAAATGCTGAATATTTTCGGCCAATGCTGTAATACTCGAAAACGGATTGACAATTTCATTGGCAATATTGCTTATAAAGTGTCCTTTTAGTGCTTCTGCATCGTGTAGTCTTTTATTGACCCGATACAGCTTAGTAGAAAGTTCATCGACCCTATTCAGCAAAGCCCGACATTGTTCCTCTAGTTTTTCATTTGCTTGTTCTGTCATAATATCGTCTTTTGATACACACTTGGAGCTACCGATTCAATTGTCAAGCCGCGGTTAATTAGCGACTCCGAATGACCAATAAATAAAAAGCCTCCTGGTTGTAACTGTTTGATTACCTTCCGTAGAATCGCTGTTTGCGTCTCAGTTTCAAAATAAATCAATGTATTTCGTAAAAAGATAATCTGGAACCGAGACTTCAATTCATATTCATCATCCATCAAGTTACCATAACAGAAGTCAACTCGCGAACGAAGAGCATTTACTATCTTAATCTTTGGAATCGTTTGATCCTTACTTCTCAGAAGATAACTTTTCCGAAATTCCACAGGAATCGGTTCTGACTCGGAAAAAGGATAGATGCCTTTTTGAGCATATTGTATTATTTGTCGTGAAACATCGGTGCCAAGAATATGAAAATCAAGTCCCGGCAAATATTTTTTTTCAAAATCATCAAGAATCATCGCCAGTGTAAAAGCCTCATGTCCCTTTGAACATCCAGCACTCCAACAATTTAGAAATGGCTCTTCCAAGTTAATCATCGACATCAGTTGAGGTAAAATATCTTTCTTTAGCAATTCAAAATGTTCATTTTCTCTAAAAAACTCTGTTTTATTGGTTGAAACCAGATCGATCATCTCACCCAACTCCTGCCTAGTGTGTTTCGGATTAAGAACAAAATCACGATAATCGGAGAAACTGGCATATCCCAACCATCTGAGTCGGGCTTGAAGTCGGGCCTGAAACATAATCCGCTTCTCCATCGGAAGTTTTATACCATACTTTTCAGTAAGCATTTTACTTAGGATAAAGAAATCCTGTTCTGATATTTCGGCAAATTTAACACTCATTCATTCTAAAATCTTTCAAACTCATCATCTTCTTCATCACCTAAATCCAAGAGAAACCCTTTGGTTTCTTTTTTATGCTTTTCATCTGCGGCTCTCAATTCCGGAGTATTTGTATGCTTTTTTTTCTTTTTTCTGTCATTCTCGTCAATCACAACTTTGAAAAAAGATACTATTTCCTGAAGATTTTCAGCCTGACTCGACATTTCTACTGCATTGGTCGCTAACTGCTCCGACGCAGCTGCATTTTGCTGAGTTACCTGGTTCAACTGTTGAATGGCCGAATTAATTTGATCAGCACCTCCACTTTGCTGAACACTGGCAACTGCAATTTCCTGAATCAGTTTTGACGTTTTATTAACTTCAGGAACAATATGCTCCATAAGTTGTCCAACTTCTCCCGCATAAACGACCCCTGATTTTGTAAGAACATTAATTTCCTGAGCAGCTATTTTACTGCGCTCAGCTAATTTCCCAACTTCAGCAGCAACAACTCCAAAGCCACGCCCATGCTCTCCTGCCCTGGCTGCTTCAACAGATGCATTTAAGGCCAAAATATTTGTTTGGAAAGCAATATCTCCAATGATAGATATTTTATCTGCTATCTCCTGAATCGCCAACACCGTTTTATCTACCTTTTCTTTACTATCCACAATATGTGATTCTACTGTAGATGAGATAGCTGCAGTATCTTTCGCATTTTGGGTGTTTTGCTGAATATTAGCTGCCATTTCTTGTACCGAAGAAGAAATCTCTTCAGCCGAAGAAGCTTGTTCAGACGATCCTTGTGACACATGCTGCGAGGTAGAGCTCAACTCCATACTTGCTGATGCCATATTATCCGCAGCCATGGTAACACCTGTAATAATATCCCTAATTTGCGATCCCATTATCTTTAGGTTTTCCAGCAACTCACCAATTTCATCTGACTGATTCACGTCCAGATCATTGGTAAAATCACCGTTTGCCATTTGCTTTGCAAAGTCAATTCCTCTATAAATTGGCTTTGAAATCAACCGAGCCATAAAAATCGCCAACAGAATTGCGCCGACAACTGCAACAAGAAGCACTATGAAATTGAATGTCATAGACTTAGCTATCGTTCCCGACAATTTCTCCGAAGTTTGTATTGAGTCTTCAACACCTGCTTCTCTCAAACGCTCTGAATTATCAACCAATTCCTTTGAAAGCTGCTGATGTTCGTTTGAATATTTTTGGAGGAGATCAATTTTCTCTTGCAATGAATTTAATGAAGTCCGATAGGCGATCAATTCTTTCTCAATTTCATCAACTAATTGTTTCTCCTTTGCTTGCTGTGCCATGTTTCTCAGGGCTTCAAGTTCAACGAATAAGTTCTCAAACCTTTCCACCATCTTCTGAAAAGAAACCCCATCCAATGAATTGCTTGCGTTGGAGATATCTTCATGAACCAACGTAAACCCCAGCATTCCGTCACTTATTCTTTTCAATTTTTCCCGTCGAGAACTACTAACTGCATTCCGCCTAATCTCCGCATTCAACAACTCGTTCTGCCATTCTAAATATTCCTGTCCCAGCTTATTCATTTGATCATGATTCTTTTCCATTCTTGAAATCAAGATGATGATATCCTGGTTGTTTTTAAAAGCCATCAGCATCGTCTGCTCATATTTGGGAATTAACATGCGAGCAGCACTGAGTTTTTCTTCGAGTCGCACAAGGTGCTTTGATTGGCCCAACAGTTGTTCTCCTCCAACAAGAGTCTGCTTAAGATGCTCAAGTTCTGCTTTTGCTTTTCTGTAATTCTCTGACATTCCCGTCAACAAATAGCTTTCCATATGAAAAGCAACCTGCTGTGTTTCCGTACTAATGCTGGTAGCCAATTGTAGTTCGGGAATCAATTCTTCGGTTAATGCAGCTACATCATTCTCGAAACTCCACATCGTATAAAAGCTGTTCACACTGAGCAAAAGCCCAACAAAAAACAGCACGCCAAAAGCCCAATACAACTTTGTTCTTATTTTTAAATCAATAAAGCGCATAGAATTATAGTTTAAGGTTGATTAGGATTAACTAGTGTTATCTCGTCAGTGGAAAAAATCACCTCCACATTGAGTACTATGACAAATTCGCTATCTACATTGGCAATAGAGTGAATCAACTCATTTTTATATTTGCCTCCAATTTCAGGAGGCTCCTTTATCTGTTCGTCTGCTATTTGCACAACAGCATTAACTTCGTCAACAATAAGCCCAAATTTCGCAGTCAAATCTTGACTTGAAATCATTAAAACGATAATACAAGTACTTTTATCGTATGCTTTTTCCTCTAAATTAAATTTTACTCTGCCATCGATTACCGGTAATACATCTCCAAACAGGTTGATTACACCTTTATAATAATCCGGCGTATGAGGCACCTTTGTAATAGTTGTCATTTCGAGTATTTGTTTAACATAACCAATATTAACAACAAACTTTTCATTCCCTAACCGGAAACTCAGGTATGAATCAAGTCCTGATATTATTTCATTTTCCATTACGCTGAGAATTTTTGAATCGTTTTATTTATATCAATAACGAGTGTAACCCGTCCATCTCCCATTATACTTGCGCCTAGAAAAAGTTCATGATGACCAATCATTTGATCCAGGGGTTTCACAACAGCCTGATGCTCTCGGAATACATCATTCACAACTAAACCAAATAGGTTATTATTATATCGAACTACAACCATGTATTGCTGCTTTTGCTCTTTCGGAGCTGCACTAAACTCCATTGGCAGATCTAGGTATGGAATTTCCTGATCCTCAAAAACAACCACCTGTCGGAGTGCATTTTTCTTCTGGTCGGTATTCAGTGCATATATTTTTTCAATATTTCCCGTCGGAATAATATACAAATCGTCGTTTACCTGAGTCAATAAACCATCAATAATTGAAATAGAAAGCGGTAAACGGATGGTGAATTTTGTTCCTTCTCCGATCATTGTGTCTACTTCAACATCTCCTCTCAAGTCAGCAATGCGTTTACGAACAATGTCCATTCCTACTCCGCGCCCCGAAATATCAGATAGAATCTCTGATGTCGAAAATCCCGGTTTGAAAATTACCGAAATAAGCTCTGAATCGGAAATAGAATCGCCTTCATTAAAAAATCCTTTTTTAATAGCTTTCTCCTTGATACGTGACAAATCAATCCCAGCGCCATCATCAGCAATTTCAATCTCTACAAACGTTCCAACAACGCTAGCTTTAATTAAAATTGTTCCTTCTTCTTCCTTTCCATTCTCTAGGCGTTGTTCAATCGGCTCAATTCCATGATCTATTGAGTTCCGTATAATATGTAACAGAGGTTCGCCGAGCTGTTCGATAATTGTCTTATCCACCTCTGTTTCCAGTCCTTCGGTAACCAAGTTTACTTTTTTATTTAAATCGGCCGATAAATCACGCACCAAGCGCCTGAACCGCGTAGCCATATTAGTTAATGGAATGAGACTCATATTAAATGCATTATCACGAAGTTGACGAATTAATTTGGCAAAATGCTCCGAAATGGGCTCAAAGTCTTTTTGGGTTTCAGCGATCAAGTCCAAATGTGATTGAGCAGTAATCAGCTCACTGACTAAATTCATATACTCATCAATCTTGGCAGAACTCACACGAATGGTATCCAATCGAACACCGGAAACCAACTGGTTTCGTTTCTCCTCGTTTGCTTTTGGAGCCGGCTCTTCCATTGCTCTCTCCTTGACAGATTCAGAAACCATTATCTCATTTTCAATTGGCACTAGGTTTTCCTTCTGGTCAATATCCTCGCCAATTAAGCTTTCAATCTCGTCGACAGGCATGAAGAAACACCTGGCAAGTTTTTCCTGATTCTCTAAAACATTACCATGTTGCAATTCAATTATTTCAATACGAGAATCATCCTGCACAAACAAAAACACATCCTGAATGGTGTCCAAATCTTCTTGTGTATAGAGTACAACTTTCCAGCTTGCAAAACACTTTTGAGGATCAAATTCTTTAAAATCAGGAAGCGAGTCAAAAGAAACTTCAATTTTACTCTCTCCGAGCGTGGCCAATTCATCAATCAGGTAAAGAGGGTTTGTCCCATTTTCAAGAATTGACTCGTTTGGCTGGAAAAACACAAAAAAGCTTCTGGCATTTTCAGTCTCCTGTTCGTCATTTTCTACTTTTGCATTTTTAGTAGAAAGTGATGATGTAGATGATGATGGACTTTCCAACAGCGATGCGACATCACGTTTCAACTCCACAGCCAATTGCCTCTCCTCGTCACCTGCACTAGGCACTAATAGCTTTTTTAGCTGATCGACAGCTCCAAGCGTGAAACTAATAATCTTTGCATTGAGTTGAATTTTCCGAGAACGAACCTGCTCATAAAGAGATTCCAAATCATGGGTAACTTCGCTCAGCAAATCAAAACCAAACATTGCCCCACTTCCTTTCAAAGAATGCATAATGCGAAAGACCTCATCAATTCGCTGGGTGTCAGAGAAGTCGTTTTCGAGATAAAGCAAAGCGGACTCCAGGCTTTCAAAATATTCGTTAGCTTCGTCAACGAAGCGTTTCTGAAATTTTTCCATCAGCGCATAATTCGATGAATTGTTTGGAGTAATCTATCTACTTTAAAGGGTTTTACAACCCAACCGGTGGCTCCGGCTCTCTTCGTTTCAAGAATAAGATCTTTTCGATTTTCGGTAGTAAGCACTAAAATAGGGACATACTGGTAACATTCATCTGAGCGAACACTTTTAATCAGTTCCAGTCCATTCATATTAGGCATGTGATAATCGGTCAATAACAAATCAACTTTACGCCCATCAAATATAGCCAAAGCTAGTTTGCCATCTTCGGCATCGTATACCTCAAAACCATGCTCCTTCAACCCAAAAGCAACCGCCTCTCGAATACTTTTGAGTCCTCTGCAAGTACAATTACTTTTCTACGTTTTTCTTCCATATTAGGTATATTTCTCAAAACCAGTATGCTCTAACAACAAGCGAGCTTCATCATCCATGTTCCACTCTACACTTAGCTCAATCTCCCGATTTTCGAGATCAGCAGTAATGCCCTCCAGTAATTGCAAGAAACTCAAATCAAATGAAGTTACACCAGAAATACGAATGCTTAATTTGTTGTGATTCCATTCGGATAAAGCTGCATCAACCTGCTCTTTGATTCGCCGAATATTTTCAAATATAAAATCACCGGAAAAGTTTATAGATCCGCCTTCGCCTCTATCCCCTTCAACCATATCTACTTTTACTTCATACATACAAAAAATGAAAATATAAATAAATTCAACCAAAACCAATTAACGCATCATCACAGTCACTCTTCCAGCGCCTTTTTTATTAAATCCGTTAACAGACGCTTGTCTTTTCGAACAACTGTAAGCAGCATATCCAGAGCTGATGTTTTATTCAACCCCAAGCGTTTGCTGGTATCTTCAATGAAGTTCACATTTCCTTCAGACAGCCGAAAGCCCGTTAATATCTTTTTTTGATCTTTTGACATATTTTAAAACAATCGTGCCCGATAGCGCTTATTTCCGACGGCTCTTCCTGTATTTTTATCAAACACTGCTGACTTATTCTTATGTTTTGCTTTGGCAATAAAAGCATATGTTGACACATGAGTCACCCAGCATTCGGTGCCATTGACATACACAGTATCCTGAACTTTAATCGATGAAAAATCAGTCCCATGCGCATTGAAGTACCGTTTCATCGATCGGTATTCTTCGTTTAAACCTTGCATAAGCTCAACACTACCACCTTTATCAGGATGGCACACATGGGCCAATCGCTTAAATTCTTTAATCAATTCCTGCTCTGATTTGACTTTTGAAAGAAATTCCATATCTCTTAAAATTGTTATACAATGTGATACATTGTATAACAAAAATAATAAAACTATTTTTAAAAGCCACAATTATATTGATTAAATATATTGCGTCGCTGTTTTACGATCTCAACAATAGATTTCAAATCAACACACTATAAGAATGTAGGTAATCCTTACGATATTAAGAGAGGTCGAAGGACATTATTTCGCTTTCCATAAATAAAAAAATGAGGGTAAAAATCCACCTAGACTTGCTGTATTTAGAGGATGTTTGCTATAATAGGATTCACGATATAACAGACGGGGGCATATACTCGAATGGAAGGGAAGGTGCGATGCGGAATGGAAGAAGGATTTGTTATTCTAACTGCGAGCAATAACCTACTGGCTAATTGAAACTACATGGACTAAGCCAAGGAAGCCTTAGTGAAAGAAAATTAGTTAAACAGTAAAGCCGATGTGAAAGGCATCAGCTTTACTGTTTTTTTTTCATTTTTATTTTCGTTTAATACTGCAACCAACAGGTTTGGTCTCCGCTTGGGCAATCTCCTTACCTGAAGCCAGTTGCTCTATTGCTGATTTCAAGTAAGCTTTATCCACTTTTGAGGCATCGTCGTAATTGTCATCAATTGCCCCCTTATAGACCAACTCAAAATCTTCGTTAAAAAGAAAAACGTGAGGTGTAGTCTGTCCGCCGTATGCATTAGCCAATAAACTATTTTCATCGACTAAGTACGGAAAATTATAAGACTGTTCCTTAGCGTGCTTTTGCATCGCTTCATACGAATCAACGCCGTCGAAATTGCGATAGTTCGAGTTTACTACAACCATCCCAACCTCATGATCATCAGCCCACTTCTTCAATCCATTGTAACGCCCTTCCCACTTTTTAACAAAAGGACAAGCATTACAGGAAAATATAAGCACTAAGCCATTTTGATCGACAACATCATTCAACGACATTTTATCGCCCGACACCCCCAACATTTTCACAGATGTATGTTCAGCTTTATCGCCAACCGATAATTGAGTGTCTCCAGCAACAGCAATAAATCCTAAGTAAATAAGAATAAACGACAATAAGATTTTCATATCTCTTTAGTATTGATTACTATTAAATAACAAAACTTTTTTTAATCTTGTTTGTAAATAATCTTAAACAATTGTAAATGCTACGAGATATACGAAAGAATTATCAGAAATATACACTGGACGAGAGCACCATTCCTGCAACGCCTATTCATTTGTTTAAACTATGGCTGAACGAAGCTATTCATAACAAAGTAAATGAACCTACAGCAATGGTTTTGGCAACCTCTGTCAACAATGAACCGGATAGCAGAATTGTTCTGCTGAAAGAGGTATCCAACGATAAGTTTCTTTTTTACACAAACTACAATAGCACGAAAGCGAAGCATATTTCTAATAACAAACATGTTGCCCTTAATTTTTTTTGGGCAGAGCTTGAACGACAAGTGCGCATAAAAGGTACCATATCAAAAGTTGAGGATAGTCTTTCCGAAGACTATTTCAATAGCAGACCACGAGGCAGTCAACTTGGAGCTTGGACTTCTGCACAAAGCGAAGTGTTAAAAAGCAGAGAAGAGCTGGAACAAAAGTACAGAAAAACAACGGCTCGGTTTGAAGGTCTCTCAATTCCGAAACCTAAACATTGGGGCGGTTATCAAGTCGATCCAACAGAAATCGAATTTTGGCAAGGGCGTCCCGGAAGACTCCACGACCGCATCCGTTACTACAAGATCAAATCAAATCAATGGGAATACAAACGACTATCGCCTTAATTCTCTATTCCTATTTAACTCCACTCTAATACACAATTTATGAAATTTGGAAAAGTTGATCATCCGGATCAGATTGATTTTACATTGCCTTCGGATCATGTGGACACTGAAGCACTTTTATCGAAACACAAATCAAATCAGCCACTAAATATCTCTGTGGGCTGCGCCAAATGGAATCGGCAGGATTTGAAAAAATTTTACCCTCGCGGAACAAAAGACGAGTTAGCCTACTACTCCACTCAATTTAATTCCATTGAGCTAAATGCAACTTTTTACCGCATGTTTGGAGCAGAGCAGATCATCAACTGGAAAGAAAAAACACCGCCAGATTTCAAGTTCTTTCCAAAAATCACACAATCAATCAGTCACATGCACCGCCTGAATAACGTGGAGCAACTAACCATGGAATACTGCGATAACATTATCAACTTTGAAGAAAAGCTAGGGATGGTATTTCTTCAACTCCACAACAATTTCGGGTATAAAAATTTTGATCGACTAAGCATGTTCTTCGAGAAATTCCCGAAAGCGATCCCTTTAGCCTGCGAAGTAAGACACCAAGAATGGTTCAGCAATAAGGAAATTGCAAAGGAATTTTTCGCCCTTCTGGAGACACACCAAGTTACCAATATTATAACAGACACCGCAGGACGAAGAGACTTACTACACATGCGATTAACCACGCCAACTGCTTTTGTTCGATACGTTGGAGCAAATCATCCAACAAGCGATTTCTCACGACTGGATGACTGGGTAGACCGAATCGAGAAATGGGTGAAGCAAGGCCTGCAAAACATTTACTTTTTTGTGCATCAAAATCTCGAAAAAGAATCACCTACTCTTTCTGCCCACTTTATCAAGCAAGTAAATAAACAAATGGCCACTAATTTAAAACTCCCCGATATCTCAAAAACAAACGGGAGCTTGTTATAACAAGCTCCCGCAATATTTGATCTGAATTGATTGATTCTTATTTTGTCAGATTCTTCTCGATGAAACCACCTAAAGCCACATAATCTTCATACAACTTTTGGTATTTTTCAACGTTTTCAGGAATTGGATGATACTCCATCTCGAATCCGCCACCCATCTTTTTCTGAGCTTCATTGGTTGTTGCATAAACACCTGCCGCCACCGCTGCCGCCATTGCTGTACCCAGCGCACATGCCTGTTCTGAACGAGCAACTTTAATTGGCATATTCAGCACATCGGCTACAATTTGCATCACCAATTTCGATTTTTTAGCAACCCCCCCCAGTGCAATTACACCATCAATACGAATACCTTCATTTAGGAAACGATCAACAATTGCTTTTGAACCAAAGGCAGTCGCCTCAACCAAGGCGCGAAAAATCCGTGGAGCATCAGTTCCCAAACTTAAACCGGCAATAGCTCCTTTTAAGTTTTGATTGGCATCCGGAGTACGTCGTCCATTCATCCAATCGATAGCCAATACACTACTTTCGCCAATCGCTAATTTTTCAGCCTCAACAGTTAATTCAGCGATCATTTTATCCGACATCTCTTCGATCAATGCCTGACGTTGCTCTTCGCTAACTAGATCACTTTTAGCAAGAATTTGAGTAGCTGGCCATAACAGCACACGCTTAAACCACGCATAAATATCGCCAAAAGCAGATTGTCCGGCTTCCATTCCCAACATACCCGGCATGATTGAACCATCAACCTGACCACAAATACCGGAAACCAGCTTATCACCAACCTCTTCCATTGGAGCAACCAACATATCGCAGGTTGAAGTTCCCATTACTTTACTCAAATGATATGGTTCAATTTCGGCACCAATAGCTCCCATATGAGCATCAAAAGCACCAACACCAATCACCACGTCAGTTGAAAGACCTAATTTCTCAGCCCATTCGCTAGACAAGTTACCAACTGCCACATCGCAAGTAAATGTTTCTTTGTACAAGCGTTCGCGCAAACCTCCCAACATTGGGTCCAGAGCTGTTAAAAATTCATCTGAAGGAAGTCCGCCAAAAGCCTCGTGCCACATCGCCTTATGTCCAGCAGCACAACGGCTACGCTTAAGTGTTTTGGGGCGGGTATTCCCTGCTAAAACAGCCGGAATCCAGTCGCAATGTTCTACCCACGAATTTGCGGCGCGATAAACAGCGGCATCATCACGAGAAACTTTTAGTAACTTAGCCCAAAACCATTCCGAAGAATATATTCCACCTTCATATTTTGTAAAATCGATATCCCATTTGCGAGCTAACTCGTTAATTTCGTCAGCTTCCTTTACTGCTGTATGGTCCTTCCAAAGCACAAACATGGCGTTTGGATTTTCCTCATATCCAACAGTCAACGACAAAGGCATTCCTTTCTCATCAACAGCAACCGGCGTTGAACCAGTTGTATCAACAGAAATACCAACCACATTTTCGGCCACTCCTGCAGGAGCTTGCTTTAAGGCTTCAACAATCGTGCATTCCAGTCCTTCCAAATAATCCAAAGGATGTTGACGAAATTGGTTTCTTGCCGGATCGCAATACATGCCTTTTTTCCATCGAGGATATTCGAATACCACACTGGCAACTTCCTCACCTGTTTCTACATTTACAATTAGAGAACGCACAGAGTCTGATCCATAGTCGAGTCCAATTGTATATTTAGTTTGAGTCATTTTTAGTTTGATTTTGTTGTTTTATTATTTTATTTCTGACCGTAATAAGCATCTTTACCATGCTTGCGTAAAAAGTGCTTATCCAATAAAGTTTGCGACATTTCAGTTCCAGCATTTAACTGAAATGAACGAAATGTCATCTTCGCAACTTCTTCTAAAACTACAGCATTATGAACTGCATTGTGCGCATCTGTTCCCCAATTAAACGGAGCATGGTTGTTTACCAATACTCCAGGCATAAAATCAGGATTCAAATCTTTAAAACATTCCACAATTACATTTCCTGTTTCCAGCTCATAATTTGTTTTAATTTCAGCATCCGTCATCTTACGAGTGCAGGGTATTTCACCATAAAAATAATCGGCATGTGTTGTTCCTACGGCAGGAATCGACTTCCCGGCCTGCGCCCAGCTTGTAGCCCATCCGGAATGAGTATGAACAACGCCTCCAATATTTTTGAAGTTTCGGTACAAAACTAAATGGGTTGCAGTATCCGAAGATGGTTTGTATTGCCCTTCAACAATATTTCCATCTAAATCGAGCACTACCATATCAGCAGGCTTCATACCGTCGTACGAAACACCGCTTGGTTTAATCACAACTAACCCTTTTTCTCTGTCAATGCCGCTCACATTCCCCCAAGTGAAAACAACTAAGCCGTATTCAACGAGGTCAAGATTGGCTTGACAAACCTGTTCTTTTAATTCTTCTAACATTTCTAATTGTCTTTACCAGAAATAAATATAAAATATAACAGTCAACCCAATGATAACTGCAGAGTGTATAACATCCCAATGATTCCAGCTCTTGCGAGTTGCAGCTTTATCTTCTTCAGATGCTGATGAAAATGTCAATCCCTTGAGTTGCTCTGCTGATGCTGCTTTTGTAAACTTACTAACCACCAAAACAACAGCCATACTAAACACAAGCATACCTCCACTAAAGAATAACCAGTTTACATCATAAAACAGGGTATAAAAGAAATTATTCACTCCAGTATCAGCAGCCCAAAGCTTAACGTCTTCATAACCGGCATTTCCGGCCATGGTTGAATACATTACTTTCGCCCCAAGGCGTAGCACTCCAATAATAAATCCGGAGATCATCCCCCACATACCCCCTTTGGGTGTTGGCTTAGACGACACAACTCCCAACAGGAAGGCCGCAGCAATACCCGGAGCTAAAACGGATTGAACATCCTGAAGGTAGGTATACAACACATCGCCGATACTACGCATAATCGGAATCCAAAGAATACCTAAAACAACAATTACAACAGTTGCAATACGACCTACCTGAAGCAATCTATTTTCGCTGGTATTTGGTCGGTATTTTTTATAAAAGTCAATGGTAAATAACATCGCCGATGAATTAAACAATGAAGCCAGAGAACTCATCAATGCAGCCAAAATACCACAAACAACAAGACCTTTAACACCTGCTGGCAATAGTTTTGCAACCAGGGTCGGGAAAGCAGCATCTGCATTGGGTGTACCATTTTCCAGCAATGGCAAAAACCCTCCGTCACCCAGATATTTTTGATGTAAGGCAAAAGCAATCATGCCGGGAATCATAAATAAAAATACAGGAGTAAGTTTCAGATAAGCTCCGAAAATAGTTCCGCGACGTGCTTCTCTTTCATTTTTACCCGAAAGAACCCTCTGCACGATAAACTGGTCAGTACACCAGTACCAAAAACCAATAACTGCAGACCCGATAAACACACCTAACCAAGGAAAGTCCGAATCACGATTACTACGAATCAAATTGGTCATACTATCACCATAATCGTTCACAGGAACAGCACTGGTAATGCGCATCATTTCATCCCAGCCCCCTAGCTCTTTCAAGCCAAGGACTACAATAATTATTGACCCCAACAGCAAGATAGGCGTTTGCAAAACCGAGGTATATAAAACGGATTTCATTCCTCCAATTACCGTATAAATAGCTGTTAGCAAAACCAAGCCAACAGCAGAAATCCAAAAGAAATCGATTCCCCACATGGTTTCAATACCAAACACTTGCTGAAAGACCAAACCACCGGCATATACAGTAACAGCAACTTTAGTTAACACGTAGCTAACCAAGGAAATCAATGACAATATTGTTCTGGACTCTTTATTATAACGTCGTTCAAGAAATTCTGGCATGGTTGAAACCATACTTCGTGAATAAAAAGGAACGAACACCCATCCAAGGATAAGAATCATCCATCCCTGAATTTCCCAATGTGCCATCGCCATACCACTGGAAGCTCCTGCTCCTGCCAATCCAATTAAGTGTTCGGATCCAATATTGGAGGCAAAGATGGATGCTCCAATGGCAATCCACGAGGCATCACGACCTGCAAGGAAATAATCTCCTGAGGTTTCTTCTTTTTGCCTAAATACCCACACAATAATACCAATTAGGGCGAGCGCAAAAATTCCAATTACGATCCAGTCAAGTAAACCCATTAGTTAAAGATTTAAGTTTATGTTTATTAGTTTTATTGAATCCTTATAATCCTCTGGAAAGATGATAATACAAGTCATTCCACTTAAGCTCCTTTTTGAATTCCGAAATTTTCGTATCCTTATCAATTACAAGCATCTCAAGATCAAGCATCTCACCAAGATCTTCCAGAAATTCTTTATTTAGAGCCATGCTGAAACTTGTATGGTGAGCCCCTCCGCCCAAAATCCAGGCAGCAGCACCTACTTCAAGATTTGGCATTGGCACCCACAAAGCACAAGCTACCGGTAATTTCGGAAGGGCTTTTGGTGTCATACATTTTACTGGATTAAGAATTAAACGCATCCGGCCGCCCATATCAACTAATGTCGCATTTACTCCATCACCCTCGGGTGCATTAAAAACCAAACGAGCGGGTGCATCTTTGCCACCAATTCCCAATGGATGTACTTCAATCTTAGGTTTAGCTTCAGCAATAGAAGGACAAATTTCCAACATATGCGCACTCAATACGGCTGGCTGCGCTGGGTCTAAGTGGTAAGTATAATCTTCCATAAAAGAACATCCTCCTTCCAAACCTTGAGACATGGCTTTCATAATACGCACCAAGCCTGATTGTTTCCAGTCGCCTTCTGCACCAAACCCATAACCCTGAGCCATCATACGCTGACTTGCCAAGCCCGGGAGTTGTTTCAAGCCGGTAAGATCTTCGAAGTTGGTGGTAAATGCGTTGTAACCATACTCATCCAGAAACTTTTTCATTCCAAGTTCAATTTTCGCCTGGTAACGAATATTTTCATTTAATTTATCGTCTAATTGATATTCAGCTGCATACACGTCCATCAAATCATCAACCTCTTTTTCTGAGATGGTGTCCATGCTGGCAACTAACTCTCCAACACCATGTGCATTAACCTGCCATCCAAGAACTCGTTGTGCCTCAACCTTATCACCTTCTGTAACAGCCACATAACGCATATTGTCGCCAAAACGACAAATCTTTAAGTTTTTTGATTCATTATTACCGACTGCGGCACGCGCCCAGATTCCAACCTTTTTTTGAACGTCTTCATCTTCCCAATAGCCAACTACAACTTTACGATTTTTTCTCATGCGCGAGCAAATGAAACCAAATTCACGGTCTCCATGTGCCGACTGATTCAGATTCATAAAGTCCATATCAATGGTATCCCAAGGAATATCGCGATTAAACTGTGTATGAAGGTGTAAAAATGGTTTATTTAAAACGCTCAATCCTTGAATCCACATTTTAGCCGGCGAAAACGTATGCATCCAAGTAATTATTCCGATACAATTTTCATTCGTGTTAGCCGCTTGGCAGCAATGATAAATTTCTTCGGGAGTTTTAACTACAGGTTTAAACACAATTTTTACAGGGATTGATGGGGATGCATCAAAAGCTTTTGCGATTTTTTCCGAATGACTATCAACTTGTTTGAGCGTTTCTTCGCCATATAGGTTTTGACTACCTGTAATAAACCAAACTTCGTAGGATTTTAAATCTTTAATTTTCATCTTGTTAATCAATTTATTTTTGTTAGATCTTTATAATTTGACCGATTTCCTTTTCATTAATATCTTCAGCCTGATAAGAGTAATAATAGGCTCCTTTTTTCGATTCGCTAGAATCCTTTTTGTTTAATCTTTTCAAAACTCCAAGTGACAAAATCTTTTTTCTGAAATTCCCGGGATCAAATTCCCGCTGAAAAATTGCTTCATACAGCCCCCTTAACTGGGTAAGAGTGAACATTTCGGGCAACAACTCCTTACCAACAAGTCCATGTCCAGCCTTAAATTGAAGTTTAGCAAGAGCTTTTGCAACCATTTCATTGTGATCGAAAATTAACTCCGGCATTTTGGCCAGCGAATACCAGGTAGCGCCATGCTCTTTTAAGAGATTTTCGTCATACCGATCAAGACGAACTAAAGCGTAATATGCCAAACTGATCACCCTTGCCGATTTTTCACGATTTGGATCAGCGAAGGCTGCAACTTGTTCCATGAAAATATCATCTAATCCCGTGGTCTTCTTCAATATTCGTTCTGCCGCCTGATCTGAAGATTCATCATTCTGAACAAAACCACCCGGCAATGACCAATTTCCCTTTGATGGCTCGAAGCTACGGGGATACAATAGTAATTTCAACTCACCGCTATCATAACCAAATATAACGCAATCAACTGCAACATAATGCCTTGGATGATCTCCATATAATTCTGACAAGAATTCTTTTGATAGCTTCATAAAACTATAATCATTTGCTTTTTATTAGGGATCATTTGAGTTTCGCGTATACATTCTTCATTATGCAAGAACTTTTACATGCTCGTTTCATGTGGTCAAAACTATAAAAAGTATTTTTTACTTTTATTAAACTTCACTGCTTTTTTCGCATAAGTGTTCTATAACACAAATAGCTAAAATCGATTGAGTGACAAATTATTTATAAAAGAGGTGCATGAGAAGAAAAATGAAAGGAGCTTTTGTAAACGTAATCCGTAATAAGTGGTTGGCTCTGAAAATAAAAAAGGAGCTGATTTTTCAACTCCTTGGTGCCCAGAACAAGACTCGAACTTGCACGACCATAATCGGTCACCAGCCCCTCAAGCTGGCGTGTCTACCAATTTCACCATCTGGGCATTAAAAAGGAACCTAAACAGATTGTAACTCAATCAACCTGACTTGTTCTCTTTTTAAGCGGTGCAAATATAAAAAAAATGTTATTCTCACCTTTATTTTTCATTGGATTTATTCATTTTAAATGAGATCAAATATTTTGCACAGCAGGTGTTACACTCTTTCAGCAATCCTCAAACAAAAACTCAAATCGCTCAACAATGCGATATAAAACTGAAAATATGAAACACAATCATCATCATTTAAGCGCGAAGGCAATACGACTTCCCAAGTATTGTTGTGGCATAAAGCTTAGCCAGGGTTGGGATCAAATTTAATATCCGAACATCAAAATAATGTTCGAAACACGACTATTAATTCAAACTTTCGTTACGCAGCCTGAATTGAAAAATCTGCCGTGTTGCATGTCTATGCAATTGACAAACAGCAGCTTTATTGAGCTTGGGAATTAACTTCTTGAAATTTCATTGTCTGTATCTTCAAAAAGAAAATCGATCCTATTTAATCCTGTTCCCCTGTGTTTCCAGTAGAAAAATCGACAGTTCCATCTATTTTTCTGCTTAGTGCTTCAATAAAAGCATTTTCAAAAATATTCCAAATAGTTGGCCAAACACCTACATCTAAATTGTTTAGATCTCCTGAAACTGGAGTTTTTGTGGCCAACTGATCTTTTTGCTGATTTTCTAATATTTCGCTTACAGCTCCAACAATCGACTCCCAAACTTTTTGCAGAAAACCACCTTTTTCTTTGTTCCAATCCAGCACCTGCAAGTTTTGAATTACTGGTTTCACATAACCTTCCAGTTTGCCGTTGTCAGCTGTCATCTCGGTGTAAAGGTTAAAAGTACCGCGTTCTATATCTGTATTTGTATAGGCTTTTACGAAATCATTCAATGCTGTTAAATCCAAGTCTTCAAACGAGAAATCCAAGTCAAAATCAGGTATTTTCTTAAGCGCGTTCATTTTCATCTCTAGGTTTATGTTGCCACCACCCAGCGAATATCCAGTGGCCTTCAACATGGAAGGAAGTCGTTTGCTTTTATCTTCCACATTTGATAAGTTGGTGACCAACAATTGCAGGCTGTCGACAAAAATATCGACCTTGGGTTCGGTCGAGAAATCTTTGAAAGAAATTTTCCCATCAACAACCTGGAATCTATTGATTTTCAATGGCATCAATTCTTTAAGTGTTTGCAGCCAATCGGCCTCTGCCCCATCCTGCTTAACTTTGGAAGATTTTGATCCAGCAACGGCAAAATTTACAATTGGGTTTTCCATAATTACTTCACCTGAAATAGAACCGCGAAGTAAAGCGTTCCAGTGAAGCGATAAATCAATTTTACGAACTTCAACAAAAGGAATAGAAATGCTATCCCCGGTTTTCAGTATTTCAAGTTGGTTAATCACGTACGCACCTCTGATTAGTCGAATATCAACTTCCTCGACCGAACCAGTGTACCCTTCAATGTTTCGCAATGTTTTGTTGACGTAACTTGTAACAAAATACGGCAAAGCCAACCTTGCAACTATAACGATTACAACTATAACCAGAACAACGATCCACTTCTTTTTCATTTATGCTTTATTACAATAGTATTTCTAATTTTGATCGAAAATCAGACATAAAAACCAACGATCTATTTATTTGAATAAATGTGGTTTTCAATTGCCTGCGAAATATTCTCAAACGCTTCGGATGCTGTTGCTTCATTCACTAAAAAGATGCTCTAATACAGTTCCTCATAAAAACAATATCATTTTTTTGCTTTGGGTTCTTCCAGTTCTTTAGTGGGTTTTGTTTCCAATACAGCTGACAGTCGCTGCTTTTTCAGTTCAATAAATTGAGCTCCCAATTCGGTTAGCTCCTTTTCGCTCAAAGCCTTTTCAGCCTCAGGAAACAAATCCTCTTCCTCTTCCTCTTCCTCCAAATGGTGGTCAAGTATTTCATCAAAAACCTTAAATTTAATTATCCAGCGTTGGTTGTCTTTCGGAAAATCAGCCAGATCAAGCAGTGCTTGATTTAAAATAACATGTTCTTCCTGGGATTCCAGCGATTCGTCTTTTATATCTTTCTTTCCATGTAATTTACTCAGCAACAGATCCTCCTCCAATTCATGATGAATATCTAGGTGTTTTTTTTAAGAAGATAAATTTGCTTGCATCTTTCTTTATTTCCTTAACCAGTTTTCGCATTTCATTATGATGATCAACCAATGCTTCAGTAATTTTCTTTTCCTTCATGTTTTAATTTTTATGATTTTTCAAAAATTATTAAAGTTCCCTGAACTCTGTTTTATATCATTTCCAGCTATGCCTCTGTTTTTTATAACATCAACAAACTTTATCTTTTGTATGAGTAAAAATCATCATGTCATTTTCCAAAACCAGTGCCAGACCCAACAACAAACTATATATCAACACCTTGAAACACTACCACTGTAGACTTAGCTCCTCATTAGTGTGGAAATTATACAATAATCATCGCATTGTATAGAAACGCCCAACGATATTCCCTTGCCAATTTCTTGTTAGCTTTTTCTCAATTGTTTAGCATGGGCTTAGAAAGTTGAATAAGCAGAAATACTTAAATGAGAGGATACACCAAGTACATATTTTTCAAACTATTACCAAATGTCTACGCCTAGTATTTATTGGGAAAACCACAGTCAAATTTTTGAGGTTAGCGTTAAAACTAGTGACCACTTTTCTCAAAAATACGAACTCAAGAGAATCTGATATCCAGAAAGTTTAGCTCTATTCCTTGCCTCTCCTCATTCTCTGAGCCATCAAAACATAAAAACAATAGGCTTTAATACTTTCAACGGAATTTGTGCCCCCAATAGGAGTCCGATCAATAATTTATTATTTCAAAGTGTAATTTCCAGCAGAGCTTAATACTTATTCTTTTGAGATGGAGAAATTCAACAACTTTGAAATTTGTTATGATAATTAATTGTATTTTCGTAATCAAAAGCATCTATTTTCAAAATAAATAATAAGAAATGAGAAGATTAAAAAGCATTTTACTACTGTTTGTAACACTCCCAGTGTTGGCACAGTCCGAGTTTAAATCGACAGATCAAGTACCACTTGATCCGAATGTAAAAACTGGAGTCCTTGAGAATGGGATGACTTACTACATTCGTCACAACGAAGAGCCCAAGGATCGAGCTAGCTTTTATATGATTCAAAACGTGGGAGCTCTTTTAGAAAATGATGACCAAAATGGTCTGGCTCACTTTTTAGAACATATGGCTTTCAATGGCACTGAAAACTTCAAAGGGAAAGGCATTTTAAATACCTTGCAAAACCATGGCGTTGCTTTTGGACGTAATATTAACGCCTACACAGCATTTAATCAAACTGTTTATAACCTGAGCGAGGTGCCAACAACTCATGATGGGTTAGTTGATACTTGTCTGCTTGTCCTTCATGATTGGTCAAATTATTTACTACTTACTGATGAAGAAATTGATGCCGAAAGAGGCGTAATAACGGAAGAGTGGCGAACGCGAAGGAATGCAAGTTTCAGACTTCGGAATCAGTGGTTTCCTGTTTTATTTAAAGGATCGAAATGGGCTGTACGCGATGTTATTGGTGACACAACTGTTATTCGCTATCATACACCCAAAACATTAAGGGATTTTTATCATGATTGGTACAGAACCGATTTGCAAGCTATTGCGATTGTGGGCGACATCAATGTAGAACTGGTTGAGCAAAAAGTGAAAGAGATTTTTTCTCCAATACCAGCTGTAAAAGATGCTGAAGAGCGTCCAACATTCAAGATTCCATCACACGATGAGACTTATTTTGTAGTTGCAACAGATGAAGAAGCAACTCAGTCTAATATTTCTGTTTTTATTCTTGAAGAAAACAACGATGGAAAGCCCAAAACCTACGAAGACTTAAAGAATCATTACATTCAAAGCCTTTACAATTCGATGAGCGGAATGCGTATTCAGGAGCTGTTGCAAAAAGGGGAGCCGCCTTTTATAATGGGATCAACTAATATATCAGGCTTTGTGCGGGGTTACGACACCTACAGTATTGCAGCAACAGCCAATCCAAATAATGAAGCCAGAGCACTGGAGGCCATTATGACCGAAACCGAGCGTATTAAACGTTACGGGTTTGCTGAGAGTGAATTGGAGCGAGCCAAAACCAATTTTTTAACCGAACTGGAAAGCCACTACAAACAGAAAGATAAAATTAGTAACGATAGCTACGCGCGCGAGTATGCCGAATATTATTTGACAATGACTCCCGCTCCTGGGATTGATATTGAATATGAATTTGCCAAGCAGTTACTTCCAACTATAACAGCTGAAGAGGTTTCCCAAAAGGCCAAAGAGTGGATAAAAGAAGAAAACAGAACCATTGTTATAACAGGTCCAACCGATGCAGAGCACTTGACAGAAACTGAAGCAAAAAACATTATTGCAAAAGTAGAATCCATGGAGATTAAACCTTATGTTGATGCTGCTGGCGGAGCTTCTCTTATCGATAAAAACTTGAAGGGGGCTGAAATTGTCAACACCAAGAAATTAGATGCTTTTGATGCTGTTGAATGGACGCTCGCAAATAATGTAAAAGTCATTTTTCGTCATGCCGATTATGAAAAAGATGCGGTTTCTCTCATGGCATACAGTGACGGAGGAACCTCAAAAGTTGAAAATGATATGGTGCCATCAGCAGGAATGGCACAGACTTTTGTTAGTGCTTATGGGGTTGGAGACTTTGATGCAATCACTTTACAAAAAATGCTAACAGGTAAAAAAGTTGAAGTGTCACCAACGTTGTCTTCATTGGCCGAAGGATTTAACGGCTCAAGTACTCCAAAGGATTTTGAAACACTGCTACAGCTCGTTTATTTATACTTCGAAAAACCACGATTTGATGAGGAAGCGCATAATGCATTAATGTCTCGATATATAGCCTACATATCGAATATGGCTAAAAATCCGCAGAAAATTATGCAGGATTCGCTAACTTACATCTTGAGTGACTACAATCCACGTGTGAGAACAATGAATCTTGAATATTTGGCAGAGGTAGATTTCAAAGAAATCGAATCGATTTATAAAGATCGTATTCAGGATGCGGGAGATTTTACCTTCTTTATTGTCGGTAATATTGAGCAGGAAGTCGTGAAGGAATTGGTAAGGAAATACCTCGGATCATTAACCGATAATGATCGTGAAGAAAACTGGGTTGACCGTGGCATAAGAGCTCCGGAAGGAAAAACAGATAAAGTTATACCGATTGCATTTGAAACGCCCAAAGCCAATGTAAATGTAACCTATGTAAATGATATTGAATACAATCAGGAAAACATTCTGGCGATGAAGGTTCTGAAAGGTATTCTTGATTTACGTTATACCGAGTCGGTGCGTGAAGATGAAGGTGGAACTTATGGCGTTCGTGTTGGAAGTGGATTGAGCCAATATCCGGTTGAGCGAGCTCAAGTTAAAATCATGTTTGATTGCGATCCAAGCAGAACAGAAAAGCTCAAATCGTTGATTTATCAGGAAATCAATAAAATTATCGAAGAAGGCCCAACGGATGTCGACTTTAACAAGACCGTTTCAAATTTGTTGAAAGATCGTCAGCAGTCTTTAGAGCATAATAGTTTCTGGATGAGCTCATTATATAACTACTATTATTCTGGTATAAACTTGGCAGATCCCGCTAATTACGAAGGGCTACTGAATGAAATGACCAAACAAGATATTCAGAAGTTTGCAGCTTCTTTCTTCGAAGGAGCAGATTTGATTGATGTGGTTTTCAAACCCAAAGAATAGCCTACTAAAGCATTAGATACTGAATGGCGAAGTATTGACGTACTTCGCCATTTATTTATTTTAAATCCAGCTGTTTGACCAGTTGTTCGGCTTCGTTCATTTGTTCATACTTCCCTAAATCCATCCATATTGAATGGTCATCAATAAAAGCTTTAATCGAGTTCGATTTTGCCAAGCGCAAGTATAAATCGATAATCGAAAACTTGCCCTTCTCTTCGATGAGATTCAATAATTCGGGCTGAATAATCTGAATACCGCTAAAAGCATTGGGGGATGATTGTTCAAACTCATTGGGCTTCGAAATTTTTGTTGCACCCGTTTTGTAGTTCTTCCATCCCGTTAGTTGTCGATTGTTGTCAAAAAGCAAATAACGCGAGGTGTCACGCCTGCGAACAACCAAAGTTGCAAGAGCCTTTTCTCGCTGATGGTAAGATCGTAGTTCTCGAAAAGAAAGGTTTGTCAGCACATCAACGTTCAGTAATAAAATAGGCTGCTGACTATCGAATAACGGAGCAGCTTTTAAAACCCCTCCTCCGGTATCTAAAAGCATCTCGCTTTCATCTGAAATCTGGATGTCTAACCCTGAAAAAGTCCGTTCCTCAAGTAAGGCGATAATTTGTTCCGAAAAATGATGAACATTGACAATGATTTTTTGAATTCCATGCATTTGCAAATTCACGATGCATCGTTCGAGCAGAGTTTTCCCATTAATTTCTACCAGTGCTTTCGGTTTGTCATTAGTAAGTGGTTGAAGCCGTGTTCCTAGTCCGGCTGCAAAAATCATTGCTTGCATAATTCTATCTTTTGGGTAAAAATAGTGGAATCTTTCATGAAAGGAAATGTGGTGATTAAACGAAATGAGTTTTTTAGAGTCAATAAAACTAAACATTTAAAAATATTCCAATGAAAAGAATACAATTATTGGTTGTTTTATTGATTACCGTTGTCGGATTTAGCTATGCACAGCCAGGACAGGGTCAACGTAAGAGTCCTGAAGAAATGGAAAAGAGAATGGTGGAGGAACTTGGGCTTGATGAAGCTCAACAAGTCAAGCTGCACGAGATCAATAAAAAGTATCAGGCAACATTCGAAAAGATGCGTGAGGAGATGAAAAACGCTGCTGACGAGGACGCTCGCAAGGCCTTATTTCCTAAAATGCGCGAAACGATGAAAAACAGAAATGTTGAAATTCGTAGTCTCTTGACAAAAGAGCAAGCTGAAAAGTTTGATGAAATGCAGAAACAACGACAAGAGCGAATGAAGAAAAGACGTTCGTCCGATCAACGAGGAGGCAGTGTCAGACCAGGAAAGTAAACTAGTTGAAAAGGGGTTTAGTTTTAGTTAGTAGAAAATGAAAAGGGGATTTGGTTGATCCCCTTTTTTTTATGCTTTCATTTCTTTCTGAAGTGCAATCATCTTGATTGCTGTAATTGCAGCTTCGTCGCCTTTGTTACCTAGTTTACCGCCGGCACGATCTAAAGCCTGCTGTTCGTTGTTGGTTGTTAGAACCCCAAAAATAAAGGGTTTGTTATATTTTAGGTTTAAATCAGTTGTTCCAGCAGTTACGCCATTGCAAATAAAATCGAAATGACGAGTATCTCCCTGAATAACACAACCAATCAGTATGATTGCATCAACATCGCTATACTCAGCAAGAAACTGTCCTCCAAGCGGAAGCTCAAAAGTTCCCGGCACATGCTTAATCTGGATGTCATCGTCTGCAACATCATGCTTCTTTAAAGTGTTAATAGCTCCCTGTGCAAGAGCGCCTGTAATTTCATAATTCCACTCAGCGACTACAATTCCAACTTTATAACCTTTTGCCAAAGGAACAGATTCGATGTCGTATGCTGATAAATTTTTTGTTGCCATACTTTTAATTTTTCTACAAAAATAAAAAATCCCCTGCGATGAGGGGATTTTCAGAAATATATTAATTGATGTTATTTATTCTGCTTAATTTCTACGCGAGCGATGTATTTTGAAACGCTGCGTCCTTCATTTGACGTTGAATACTTTTCCTTTATAGTTTGATAAATTTCTAACGCATCGTCCAAATCCCCTTCTTCCTCCAATAAGTTAGCCGCTTTCATCATGTAAATAGGCGTGGTGAATTCGTTTTCCGAAGCTTTATAAGCTTTTTTATAGGCAGACAGAGCTTTGTCTGATTCACCAAGTTCGAGATAGGCATCGCCTTTTGCTCCTTCGGTAACCGGAACTAACAACAGATCAT
Source organism: uncultured Sunxiuqinia sp. (assembly GCF_963678245.1). Lineage (NCBI taxonomy): Bacteria > Pseudomonadati > Bacteroidota > Bacteroidia > Marinilabiliales > Prolixibacteraceae > Sunxiuqinia > uncultured Sunxiuqinia sp. The sequence goes on along the minus strand of NZ_OY782767.1, from coordinate 283,667 downwards.
CTGTATCAAATTCGTTCAAATAATCCAGCGCTGCTTCATATTCTCCTAATTTCAAATACGAGATTCCTGTGTAATAATTAGACAGGTTTCCAGCATCGGTCATTCCGTAGTCTTCTATAATGTCTAAAAAACCAAGGTAATTTCCATCTCCATTAATTGCCAGATTGAAAGAATCTTTTTCAAAATACTGCTCCGCCATGAACATTTGCTCTTGGGCGTCCAGTTCACGAGGCTGAATATATAATCTTGTAAAACCAAGGTAAGCGACTACAATTGCTACAATTACGCCAACAACAATTACTAGAATTTTTTGGTTGTCTTCAATGATCTGCTCAGTTTTTGTCAACGTACTTTCAACTTCTGAAAAGCCATCTTGCTCTCTGGTGTCCTTATTTTTTGCCATCTTTTAAATAGATTATTCCAATTTTGTGACGCAAAAATATGTTTTTTTATAAAATAAAGAGCAGGAAAGGTTTATAAAATTTAATATTAATCAACATGTCGCTGTTATTATCGTTTCTAAAACCGATAGAATCCTTATTCAGACCCGAAATACAGCCATAGTCAATTATTTTTTTCAACAGAAAACAAAATGCCTCATGCTTCATTTTTTATTTTCTTAGTTTTGTTTGGCCTAAAGAATTTTTCTTCATGTATATTAAAAATCTATCGCTGGTTAATTTTAAAAATTTCGGGGAAGCTGATCTGAAATTTTCTGCAAATCTGAATTGTTTTATTGGTAATAATGGAGCCGGAAAAACAAATTTGATGGATGCGATTTATTATTTATCGTTTTGCAAAAGTTTTATCAGCTCCATTGATGGACTGAATATTATGCACGATGAAGAGTTTTTTGTTATTCACGGGAAATACCATCGATTGGAGAAAGAAGAAAATATTTACTGTGGTTTGAAGCGGGGGCAAAAGAAACATTTCAAACGAAATAAGAAAGAGTACAAAAAATTATCGGAGCATATCGGCTTGCTTCCGTTAATTATTGTCACGCCATCAGATATGAATTTGATTTTAGGAGGTAGTGATGAACGCAGGCGTTTTCTTGATTCGATTATTTCGCAGTACGATCAGGTTTATCTTGATAATCTTATTCGTTACAACAGAGCGTTATTACAGCGCAATAAACTATTGAAACAGTTTACTGCCGATCGCTTTTATAGCGAAGAAAGCCTCGAAGTGTGGAGTGACCAGATGGTTCATTACGGAAAACTGATTCATGAAAAAAGGGTTGAATATTTGCAAAAATTACAGCCAATTTTTCAGCATTATTATGAGTTGATTTCTTCAGGGAAAGAACGAATTGAGATGGTACACGAATCAAAACTTTACGACCACGACTTTGCTGAGCTGTTAAAAGAGTCGATACCCAAAGACCGCATGTTACAATATACTTCGGTTGGAATTCATAAGGACGATATTCTCTTCAATTTAGGAGATTATCCCATAAAAAAAATTGGTTCGCAGGGACAAAAGAAAACCTACTTGGTTGCTCTAAAACTAGCGCAATTTGATTTTATCAAGGATTTATCGGGAATGACCCCTATTCTTCTACTAGATGATATTTTCGATAAACTGGATAAATATCGGGTAGAGCAAATTGTGAAATTAGTGGCAGACGATCATTTTGGACAGATATTTATAACTGATACCAATCGGGAGCATTTAGATCAGATGATTGAGGAGATTGAGGCTGATTTTAAAATTTTTCAGGTAAACGACGGAACAGTAAACGAGGTAACAAAATGAGACGGAGCAATACACAAAAACTGAGTGAAATATTAAAGGATTATATCAAGGAAAACAGACTTGGAAAAAAATTAACAGAAGTTGACTTGATCGCTTCGTGGGAAAAAGTGGTTGGCCCGATGATTGCAAAATACACCGAGTCGCTCCGAATTACCAATGGAACCTTGTTTGTAAAAACCAGCTCACCGGCTTTACGAAGTGAGTTGGTAATGATGAAAGAGCAATTAAAAGCCCGCCTGAATGAACAAGCGGGCGAGAATATAATCAAAGAGATTATTTTTCGTTAAATTGAAAATCGTTCAATTCTGGAGAAGAAAAAATCACTTTCCTTAATTGCATTTTCATCGCTATCTGACCCATGAATAGCATTGTGGGTTTTCGATTCCGCAAAAATTTTACGAATAGTTCCTTCTCCGGCCTCTAAAGGATCTGTTGCTCCAATTAAAGCGCGGAAATCTTCAACAGCATTTTCTTTTTCAAGAATAGCAACTACGATTGGTGCAGAGCTCATAAATTTCACTAAATCTTTATAGAACGGCCTGTCTTTATGCACCGCATAAAAAGCACCTGCTTGTTCTTTTTTTAACTTGGTGTATTTTAAAGCTTTGATGACAAATCCTGCTTCATTAACTTTTGTCAGGATTGGCCCAATCAGGTTTCGTTCAACGGCACCTGGTTTGATGATGGTAAGAGTTCGTTTTCCAGCCATTTTGTGTAATTTGTGTTAGGTTTGATAATTCAAACGAAAATAGAAAATTAATTAACTAAAATTAAATACCGGGTGCATTATTTTTATATTTGTAGCCGGTTAAAATATTTGAATTTTGAAAGAACTGAAATTAGATTTAATAAACGCTTTTAAGGAGCTCATTGTTGAGCCCAATCGGCGAGTTGTTATTTTACCTCATGTAAACCCTGATGGAGATGCAATCGGGTCGGCTTTGGGAATGGCACACATCATAAAAAACTCGGGTTTACAGGCGAATGTTGTTTGCGTTAATAAATATGCTGATTTTTTTAATTGGATGGACGATCATGAATCAGTTACTTTTTATTCTTCTGAGCCTAAAAAGGTCGAACAGCTTCTGGACAATTCAGACCTGTTAATTTGTGTGGATTTCAATCACCTTTCAAGAACCGGAAAGATGAAAGAGCTGGTAAAGAACTATTCAAAATCAACGGTATTGATTGATCACCATCCGTATCCACAGGATTTTGCTGATGTTATTATCTCTCACCCGGAATGTTCATCAACAGCGGAGTTGGTCTTTCATGTTATCAGGGCGCTCGATTTTCAACAATACATGAATAAGAGTGCCGCCGAATGCCTTTTTTGTGGCATAATGACTGATACCGGATCGTTTGATTACAATGTTTCTGATCCGCAAACGTTTCAGACTGTAGGAGAATTGCTAAAATTTGGCATTGATCAGGATTATATTCATAGCCAGGTGTTTGATAATTATTCTGCAGATCGCATGCGCCTATTGGGATATTGCCTGAACGAGTGTATGGAAGTTTTCCCGGAATACCATGCAGCAGTTATTTATTTGACCAAGGAAACGCAAGCTAAATTTAACTTTGTAAAAGGAGATAGCGAAGGCTTTGTGAATTATCCGTTGTCGATTCGTGGAATCCATTTTAGCACCCTTTTTTCAGAAAAGGATGGAATGATAAAAGCGTCTTTTAGATCAAAAGGCGAATTTGCTGTTAATGAGTTTGCCTCAGAAAACTTTAATGGAGGAGGACATTGCAACGCAGCCGGAGGGGAGGTTTATGCATCATTAACCGAAACCCTTGATAAATACAGGAAACTGCTTCCGGTTTATCAGGAAAAATTAGTTAAAACAAAATCGTGATAATGAAAAAAATGAAGTTTTTAAAATTTTTATTGCTCGCTGTTATTGTTGTAAGTGTATACTCATGCTTTGATAATGATCCGATTGTAGACCCAATTAACTATACTGCAGCTCGCGAAGATGCTTTGCTTGGTGAGTATTTAGACACGTTGATGGACAGAGGATATGATATAGACACGACAGACCTGGGTGTTTATTATTCAATTACTAAAGAGGGTGAAGGAGATTTCGTTCAAACGAGAGATTCTATTGGGGTTAACTACCAAGGATATAGACCTGACAATGGAAGGTTTTTTGATGCATCAGCATATAATTATGCTGATAGTATTTGGAAGTTTACATTCACTCCAGGCAAATTGATTTCTGGATTCGATGATGCGTTGATGCATTTGAACAAAGGAGCTGAAGGGGTATTTATTATCCCCTCTGATTATGCTTACGGTTCAAGTGGAAGTGGGGATAGATCAATTCCACCATACACCACCTTGGTATTTATTATTAAATTAGAAGATATTTACGAATAAAACAGATCGGAATTTTATATGAAACAAGCTTGATAAATAATTTTCAATCAAAGGAGTTATTATCAAGCAAGTTACATATGATACCTTTTTAAACAAACAATTATAATCATATGAAAAAGTTGTTTTTCTTTTTTGCTCTTTTGGGTTATGCGCTGGTTGCAGCCGTTTCATGTAAAAATAATGGCCTTGATTTAGAGAAGCTAAGAGCAGAAGAACTGGCTAGGCTCAATGAGTATATTGAGACTAACGGGATTACGACAGAGCCCACCGAGTCGGGCTTGTACTATATCGAGCAAGTAAAAGGGACTGGTGATTCGATAAAAGTAGGTGATCGGGTAAAGATTTTTTATACCGGGATGTTAATCGACAGCACTGTTTTCGATGCTTCAGGTAATTACGAACCTCTTGAGTTTATAGTAGGCTCTACTGATGTGATTACAGGAATGAGCGAGGGAGTAACTTATATGACGCAAGGAGGAAAGGCTACTTTTATTATTCCTTCAAATTTAGCGTATAAAGCCACAACATCTTCTGGACTTCCACGCTTTTCAACATTGATTTTTGATGTGGAGGTTTATAAGCACTATAAACTTAGTGATACTACAAACTAAATAATTTTGAAACCCGCTTTTGCGGGTTTTATTTTTAGATGCAGAACCAACGAATTGAATTTCTAAAGAAGTTACTTCCGGGCTTTATCCCCTTATTTGCTTTTATAGCCGTTGACGAAATTTGGGGAACGAAAGCTGGGGTAATTGCGGCCTTGATCATTGGCATAATTGAAATGACTTGGATTCGAGTGAAGGAAAAACGCTTTGATCGGTTTGTGCTTTTTGATACGCTACTCTTGATCGCTTTAGGAGGAATTTCAATTCTCCTGGATAACGATATCTTTTTCAAATTAAAACCTGCGCTGATAGAACTTATCCTCTGTGCCGTTATAGCCTTATCTGCCTTTTCAAAGGTTAATATAGTTGAACTGATGAGCCGCCGATACATGAAAGGAATGGAGATCTCTGAAGTTCAGATGAGTAAAATGCGACAAAGTCTAAAGCTAATGTTTTTTGTTTTTCTAGCACACACAGCCTTGGTTTTTTATGCCGTATTTTACATGTCGAATGAGGCGTGGGCATTTATAAGTGGTGGCTTGTTTTATATCTTGTTTGGGGTGGTATTTATTATTGAATTTGCAAAGCAGAAAAGAAAACAGAAGCAGCTTTCAACCGAAGAACAGCTACCTATAGTAAATGAACAGGGGAAAGTACTTGGCAAAGCTCCGCGTTCGGTTTGTCACAATGGCGAAAAATTACTTCATCCCGTAGTGCATCTGCATGTGTTGAACCGTAAAGGTGATATTTACTTACAAAAACGCCCCTTAGATAAGCTGGTGCAACCCGGAAAATGGGATACTGCCGTTGGTGGACATATCTCGTTTGGAGAGGACTTGCAAACAGCCTTAAGGCGCGAAGCTTGGGAAGAGATCGGTTTAAAAGAATTCTCAGCAAAACTAGTCAAACAATACATTTGGGAATCGGACTTGGAACGCGAGTTGGTTTATGTTTTTGTCACCAACGACTTTCAAGGAATCCATCTTCATTCGGACGAAGTAACTGAGGGGCGATTTTGGACAAAAAAGCAACTTGAGAATAGTTTAGGCAACAGCATTTTCACGCCAAATTTTGAACACGAATTTAAGTTGTTCTTTTGTTGAAACTTAGTTCGAAACAAAACCTATTTCCCCAAAATAAATATTGCCGGTCGTTTCTGGATGTCTGGTTTCGATTTTTTCCAGTTAGAAATACTCTGCGTTTTAATGAATTCTGTTTCCAAGGTTAAATCACAGGCAACGCACAACTCGGTTTGTGGCTGGCAGTTTTGCAGTAAGTCATCAAGTAGTTGCAAATTTCGGTAGGGAGCCTCAATAAAAAGCTGGCTTTGGTTTTCACTATAAATTCTACTTTCGAGATGCTTAATTTGCATAGCTTTTTCTCCCTTTTTGATGGGCAGATAGCCGTTAAATGCAAAATTCTGTCCGTTCATCCCCGAGGCCATCATAGCTAATAAAATGGATGATGGCCCAACAAGTGGGACTACGCGGACGCTTTGTTCATGGGCAATTCGTACAACCTCGGCTCCAGGGTCGGCAACACCGGGGCATCCGGCTTCCGACATAATTCCTACCGGCAAGTTTTGCTTTATGGGGTCTAAGTATGAGTGGAGTTGGTTCTTGTTGGTATGTTTATTCAATTCGTAAAAATGAAGAGAGTCAATGTCAATATTCCGGTCCACTTTTTTAAGAAAACGACGTGTCGTACGAATATTTTCAACAATAAAATGAGAGATTGAAAGAATGATTCTCTTGTGATTTTCAGGAATAACGGTATTGAGTTCACTATCGCCCAAAGTAATTGGGATGAGGTACAAGCTTGCCATAGTTCAAATTTTCTTCAAAATTAATTAATTTACACACCCCACATAAGAAAATCTATTTTTTGTAGTTTTGCCCAAATACATGGAGAAAGCATTGAATTTTAAAATCGAATTTTTAGGAACAGGGACTTCGCAGGGAGTTCCGGTGGTGGCGTGTGATTGTGCGACATGCCAATCGACTAATGCCAGAGATAAACGCTTGAGATCGGCGCTTTTTATTGAGGCTGACAACCAGAAAGTTGTGATTGATGCAGGGCCTGACTTTCGACAGCAAATGTTGCGAATTGGATTGAAGAAGCTAGATGCTATCTTAATTACCCACGAGCATACTGATCATATTTTTGGTTTGGATGACATCCGGGCTTTTAATTGGGTGCAAAAACATCCGACCGATATTTATGCAGAGCTGCGGGTTCAAAATTCCATCAAACGGGTTTTCGATTATGTGTTCGAAAAAAATAAGTACCCCGGAATTCCGCAAATGAATCTACATTTGGTTGAAAACAAACCATTCAAAGTGAATTCGGTTGATGTAATGCCAATTCGCGGCTACCATCATAAACTCCCAGTGTTTGGGTTTCGGATTGGTAAAATGGCTTACCTCACCGATATTAATCGAATTGAAGACGAAGAGAAGCAAAAACTCCAGGATTTGGATATGCTAGTGGTTAATGCGCTTCGAATTGAAAAGCACATTTCCCACTTCAATTTGAAAGAGGCGTTGGAGCTGATTAAAGAAGTAAAACCGAAACAAGCCTACCTCACTCATATCTCGCACCTGATGGGACTTCATGAGAATGTAGAACAACAATTACCTGACAATGTGCATCTGGCTTACGATGGATTAAAGCTGAGTATGTAATTTTTTCTCCTGCGTTACTTTTGAAGAAGAGGAAGTGCAACGATTAGTGTAACTATCAAATAGCTTATTCCGGCACAAAACAATGCGGTTGATAAATTGAACTGATCGGTTAAATACCCCAGTGCCGGACCAATCACAGCAAAGTTGATACGGATTACAAAATTTCTAATTGATAAGATGGTAGCCCTCACTTCGGACTGCGTATAACCATTAATGTAGTTTTTAAGAATCGGATGTGCAATACCCCTAATAAGGTAAAAGAAAAATAGGATTGATAATCCGGCCAGACTGACTTGCCAGGCTGAGAGTAAATATCCAACAGACAATCCGATAATAATTAATAGTAGAGATTTTCGCTGTCCTAGCTTGCTTTCTACTTTATACGATATCATGGATGAAAGCCCAACCGAAAGGTTCAGTAAAGTCCACATGGTACCAAATAGCGGAAGTGGCAAATTTATCGCTTTAAAATAGGGCTGAACAAACCACGCAAAGGTTAACGACGCGGTTCCGGTAAATGATGAAACCAGTAATGCAGACCGTAGTTCGCGATGTTGAAAAGTTTGACGAATGGTTTTTAGAATGCTACTAAAATTTTTTGCGATTGCTTTAGCATGTATTTGAGGTTCTCTTAAAAGAAACGCTGCCGGAATGGCAACTGAGGATACAGCGAATTGAAAATAAAAGGGCATCCTTAAGCTTAGGGCGGCTAATAACCCGCCACTAACTCCCGCAATAGCTTCAGCAAAGTTCCCTGACGATGTAATCCAGCCTTCCTGTTTCATGTATTCGTTCTCTTGTTTTGAAGCCTTTAGGCTATCATAAAGCATTGCTGTATCTGCTCCCGAGACAAAACTGTGTCCAATACCTAAAACTATTTCAGCCATGGCAAAAGCCCAAAATCCAAAGGAGAAACTATACATTGCAAATCCGGCCGTTCCTAACAGTGCTCCCAGAATCAAGGTCTTTTTACGTCCCCAAACATCCGCTAGATAACCCGATGGGATTTCCATAGCCACAATAGCAACCGAATAAATAGATTTGAGCCAGAAAATTTCCTGCATACTTAGTCCATTCTCCTGATAAAAAATCACCACAACAGGCATGACCAAATTGAACCATTTAGAGAATTTAATCAGGTAGAGATTGACAATATTTGGATGTCTAAATAGATTCATGACGCAGCAAAAATAGCAACTTTAATGATGAACAATCAGAATTGGGAGTAAATCTCGAAAAGGTTATATCCCTTTCGATTTTTCAATTTAGAGGTCTGTTTTTTATTAAACTGAAAGATTCTTTCTAATTTTAGCACGAAGTAATTATTAATTGAATTTGTTGCTGTCGACTGACAGTTCTAATTTGTACAATATGAAATTATATTTTCCAGAAAACTACAAGTCTCATCTGGACTTAAAACAGACAGAAAAGGCCATCAAGTTAGTGAAGGATTTTTTCCAGCAAGATCTGTCTTCCGAGCTGAAGTTGAGTCGAATTACAGCTCCACTTTTTGTGATGAAAGGAACTGGTATTAATGATGATTTAAATGGTATAGAGCGTCCGGTTACTTTCCCCGTAAAGGAATTAAATGATCAGGTTGCGGAAGTTGTGCATTCATTGGCCAAGTGGAAGCGAATGACATTGGCAGATTTAGATGTTGAGGCCGGCTACGGAATTTACACCGATATGAACGCAATTCGCCCGGATGAAGAGCTGACCAACATCCATTCATTGTACGTTGATCAATGGGATTGGGAACGTGTGATCTCGAATGAAGAAAGGAATCTACATTTTCTTAAAAAGCTAGTCCGTAAAATTTATACTGTCTTATTGCGAACGGAGTTTTTTGTCTATGAGCATTATCCTCAAATCAAGCCGATATTGCCAGAAGAAATTACGTTTATCCATGCCGAAGACCTGGAGGCCGAGTATCCTACACTTACCTCCAAGGAGCGTGAAAATGAAGTAGCAAAAAAATACGGAGCCGTATTTATTATCGGAATTGGAGGCTCACTTCCTAGCGGGAAAAAGCATGATGGGCGCGCCCCTGACTACGATGACTGGTCGACGGAAACAAAAGCCGGATACAAAGGGTTAAACGGCGATATTGTTATCTGGAACCCCACCCTGCAGAGCTCATTCGAAATATCTTCCATGGGAATTCGAGTAGACAAGGAGGCTCTGCTTCACCAGTTAAAATTGACGACTAACGAGGATCGGAAAGACTTACTATGGCACAAACGTTTGCTGAATAATGAATTTCCGCTCTCAATAGGAGGAGGAATAGGGCAGTCTCGTATTTGCATGTATTTCCTTCGGAAAGCACATATCGGTGAAATTCAGTCGAGTATCTGGCCCAATGAAATGTACGAGCAGTGCCGAAAACACAACATTCATCTTGTTTAAAACAAGCTGCATTTTATAAGGAGTAAAAATTGCTTTTTGGTGGTTGCTTTTTTTGATATTTTTATATCTTTGCAACCGCTTTATGGATGCCTCGGTAGCTCAGTTGGATAGAGCAACTGCCTTCTAAGCAGTAGGTCATGGGTTCGAATCCCGTCCGGGGTACTTGGCGAAACACCAAACAACATTAAAAGCGCTTAAATCAATGACTTAAGCGCTTTTTTTTTAGCATAAATATCAAAAAAAGTGCTTTAAAAGCATCTAAAATGCGACAAAATCGAGACCTATGGTTAAATAGACTCGACAGGTCTCACTGATTCATTTAATTTTAATTGGTTTAATTTGGTTCGTTTTACTGTTTTAAAAGTGGCATTTATAATGTGTTTTTAGACAGTAAGCGAGACCTAAATTGTTAAAATTTATGGATTATGAGGATTACAATTGTATTTTTACTTAAAAAATCAAAGAAGCGGGAAGACAGAACTTGCCCCGTTTATGTCAGGTTTACGCTCAATGAAAAACGTGTTGAATTATCGACAAAGATATTTGTTGATCAGAATTCCTGAGATATATCAAAAGAAAGAATGACTGGCTCATCAAGTTTAGCGAAGACAATTAATAATCGTCTTGATAAAGTAGCGTCTAATATTCTTGATATTTATAATCAGGTTGAAGCCCAGAACAAAAAATTTGATGTCGTTGATATTAAAAACAAACTTTGTGGTATCGAAGAGGAGCATGGAATAATTGAAATGTTTGGTATTTATATGAACACGATTGAATCAAATATTGGCAAAGGATATTCAGCTACAACGCTCAAACATTATAAAACCTCCAAAACCCGGCTTTTTAACTTTTTATCTGACGTTTATGGGGAGAAGGAGTGGAACTCTTAGTAACATAGGTTACAAGTTTATTAATGATTTTGATGTGTACCTAAAATCTAAATACAACAAAAGTGTAAATACTGCCTGGTGTTTACCATAAGCACATGAAAAAAGTATTGGATATTGCAGTTGCAATGGATTATCTTTCAACGAATCCGTATCTAAAGTTTCAAGTAAAAACAGAACAACCTAAACGTGAATTTTTAACTCAAAAGGAATTAAATAAAATAAGGAAAAAAAAGATTGAGATTGAACGGCTTGCTACTGTTAGAGATATTTTTCTTTTTGCCACTTATACAGGACTGTCTTATGCTGATATTTTTAAAGTTGGCAAAACAACATATAAGAACTGGAAACGATGGAAAAAAATGGATTATTATAGATCGAACTAAAAATGGATCCAGATGCAGAGTTCCATTATTACCTGTTGCTAAAAAGATTTTAAAGCGCTACAAAAACTATCCAACAAATACTTCAAAAGGATTATTGTTACCAGTAAATTCAAACCAAAAAAAGAATGCTTATTTAAAAGAGATTGCGGATATATGCGGAATTAAAAAGAATTTATCCATGCATGTTGCCAGGCATACATTTGCAACAACAATAACATTAACTAATGGAGTGCCAATTGAAACTGTATCAAAAGTACTTGGGCACAGTTCTCTTAAAACTACCCAGATTTATGTCCGGATATTAGACACAAAAATTTCGCAAGATTTTCACACTATAATGAATAAACAAGATTAATTGGGGGAACTTTTGAAAAGGACAACTGCTGATTAAATCCTCCTTTAGAGTCACTCATTCAAAAGTTTTTTAGACTGATTGTAACAAAATACACATTTCTATGTCATTTTCTATTTCGTAATGAGCTTACATTCAAAATGGTTTGTAACGGTGGTGGTAAGTTTTATTGCTGATTACTGACGATTTTCTTGTCAAGCCAGTACAATTTTGATGCGAGCAACAAACGTAAAATTTACTACGTATAGCCATGTGCTTTGTTTTTTGTCATTCTACCAACTGCTCATTTTGTAAATGTTTCCCAAAATACTTTTGTAGTAAATTCTCTAATTTGGTTCTTTCAAAGGGTTTCGAAATATAATCGTTACAACCTGCCTCCAATGCTTTTCCCATATCACCTGAAAGAGCATACGCGGTTTGGGCGATTATTACGACATCCTTGTTAAATTCCCGAATTTTGCGTGTTGCTTGGTAGCCATCCATTAACGGCATTTTTATATCCATAAGAATTAAATCGATATCATAATACTTTTGACAAAGTTCAAGAGCTTTAGCTCCTGTTTCAGCCTCCATTATTTCTTTGCCAAAATCATTGACCAAAAGGTAAAGATATTTACGGGAGGTTTCATCATCATCGGCTATTAGTATTTTTAGTTTTCTATTTAATAATTTTGGCTTTTCGTATTTGGATGAGTTCTTCTTTTTTTCAGCAGATGAATTATCGGTTATATTCCTTTTTGCAGGCAACGTAAAACAAAATGTTGACCCTATTCCTTCCTTGCTTTCCACCCAAATTTTTCCACCCAGCATTTCCACATAAGATTTGGCAATGGCAAGTCCCAACCCTGAACCTTCAAAAACCATCTCATCTGCAATATCAGCTTGTTCAAATCGATTAAAAATTGCTTCTTGCCGATGAGCCGGAATTCCTATTCCTGTATCTTTTACATAAAGTTCAATTAAAGAGTCATTTAATCCGCAACCAACTTTTATCGTCCCAGATTCGGTATATTTTATTGCATTTTTTATTAGGTTTGAAATTATGGAGCCCAGTTTATCCTTGTCAGTTTCTATATGCTTTTTATTATCAGGCAGCAACAAATCAATCATTAGATTCAGACCTTTCTTATTTGCTTCAGGTTTAAAAAAATGAACTATTTCTTCTACCTCAGTATTAATATCTATTTTCTGGTTTCTAACACTAATAATTCCTGCTTCAATTTTTGAGACTTCAACAATATCGTTTACCGTATTCAACATACGCTGTCCGCTTTTATGTACAATTTTTATAAAGTTTTCTCGCTCCTCGCTATTTAAATCAGGATTTAAAAGAAGGTCAGTAAAACCCAATATACCATTCATCGGGGTGCGTATTTCGTGACTCATATTTGCCAGAAATGCCGATTTTAAACGGTCGCTTTCCTCGGCTTTTTCTTTAGCTTCTCTGAGTTTTAGTTCCATATTTATACGGTCCGTAATTACTTCAGAATAAATGATAAAACCGCCAATAGAATTATCTCTATCGTACCATGGGCGGCATTCCCATCGTGCCCACCCAACTGTTCCGTCATCTTTGTAATATGGGTCATTTTCGGCACTGGATACTTCACCCATTAATGCTTTTTTATGGACATCATGCCATTTTTGTGGTAAATCCGGGAATACATCATAATGATGCTTTCCTATAATTTCTTTTTCTTTTACCTGATAGTCCTGTAAATATCTTTGACTTACGAAGATGTATTTGTAATCTTTGTCATGAACAGCGATTGCACTTCTGTTATGTTCAATTATGTATTTCATTAAATCATATGAATGTTTTAATGCTCTCTCTCCTTCCTCGGCTTTTTCTTTGGCTTGAGTTAATTCCTGTAACATTTTTTTTTGTTCTGTAATATCAATTTTCAGTCCCCAATACCGAAGTAGTTTTCCGTTTTCGATATAGCCAACTGCACTATTTAAGAGTTGAATGGTTTTCCCATTCTTTATTTTTTCTTCAGTTTCTACGTTTGTTAATCGGTAATTTGATGTAATAAAGTTTTTGAAAGCCTGCCTGTTTTTTTGATTATTTTTTCCACCGAGAAGTTCTTGTTGTTTTATTCCGACAAGGTCTTCAGGAGATTCATTACCATACATTTGAGCAAACCGGTGGTTACATTCAGCAATGTATGTATGCTTATATATAAAATCGATTTGCTCCTCGGTATTCAAGGATAAATCCATTGGTTTATCAAGCTCCATCCTATAAATCCCCTCCGAACTCTGTTCTACAAATGCCCGGTATTTTTTTTCGCTTTCTTCTGCTTTTTCTTTAGCCTTTATTAATTCTTTTTCAAAAAGTTTACGTTGAGTTATGTTTTTATCAATTCCCCTGTATCCAATAAGTTCTCCTTCATTATTTAAAATTGGGAGCGCATTGGTAAGCAGGCAAATTAATTCTCCATTTTTCCCGATACTCCAGTTCTCCAAATCTTTTATTGGTTGTTTTTTTGCTGCTATTTTAGTAAAAATGGGAGCAACTCTTTTTGCTTCATCTTCCGGCATAAGATCGAATGGAGTTTTCCCAATAATTTCTTCCTCTGATATTCCAAAAAAGTCTATACTTTTTTGTGAGCTGTAGATATATTTTCCATCCTTGTCAACTTCCCAAACCCAGTCAGCACTGCTGGAAATGACGGTTCTTAACCGTTCTTCGCTTTCTATCAATGCTTTATTTGACTGATCCTGTTCCAGTTTCTGTAAGGTTATTTCGCTAATAAGTTGTGTCATATTCAGCAAAAAGTCCATTGCAATTTTCACTTTTTCCTTCGAAACAACCGGTACATTTTCGAGTGCTCTGAGATATTCTTCTTCATGAAAACCAAATTTTCTCGCTTGTTTTTTAAAATAATTTCGATTGGGTTCTTCAAAAAAGAATTGACCTGAAAATAAGTTGGCAATATGCTCTCCTTTAATGATTAGAGGTACTGCTACGTCGACCAACCCATTTAAGCATTTATAAAAATGGTATTTTTCACCATTCCCCAATTCGTTAGCTAATACCGTATCGCTAACTGTACAGTTTTTTGAAGTTTTCGGATTAATCCTATGAAAATGGGTACAAATTTGTCTCCACCCTGATTTTGACAACACGTTTCCTTGTAAGTCTAAAATAGCGGTAACAAATCCAGTAGATTGGTTGAATCCTTCAAGGAGTTTATTTACTTTCTCAAAATCGATTAAATTAAGAATATTTATTTTTGCTGTCATAATTTCATCTATTTGATTCAGGAAGAAAGGATTACCTAATTTCTGAAAGATACGAAATTATCTTTAACTGTTGCACTGTCTACTTAGTTGGTCTTTTAAGCATTGGCTATAACGGTCATTTGTATATGGTCGGGCGGGATTTCTAGAAGAAATCGTGTCAGACCCGCAGGAAAGTGGGCACAAGGTCTGACTTGTCAGACCGCTAAAACCCCCGCCTGCCATATACAATTCCTAAGTTTACATTTTCTTATCTTTTATCAATAAACAGAAAGAACGAAAGAGTGGAGTAAGGTTGAGTTACAATTTAGGCCATCAGAGCCTGTCAACAAAGATTATCACCACTCTTTTACTACTGCAATACGATCAGTTCTCTGGGCTAAAAGCCTGTTTTTAGGTTGCTATATTACCGTAGATTCGTTCTTTCATAATCTAATGGTTATGTATAAAAGTAAACATTTTATTGGAGTTGACATCTCAAAAGAGACATTCGATGTATGGGATTTATCAACAGGGCATCATTGTTACAGTAATGATTCAAAGGGTTTTCGCTTGTTTTACAAATTAATGAAGTCCAACACTCATTGCGTGATGGAATCAACTGGAAGTTATTACCAATAGCTTGCCGTTTTCCTCTACCAAAAAGGGATTGAAGTTTCTGTGGTAAATCCTTTAACCATTAAACGTTTTATTCAGATGAAGCTGCAGCAGAATAAAACCGATAAGAGTGATGCTCGAATGATTGCATTGTTTGCTCAGGAACAGCCACTTAAACAATGGATTCCTGAACCTGAATACATCGAAAAGAGTAAGCAGCTTCAG
Source organism: uncultured Sunxiuqinia sp. (assembly GCF_963678245.1). NCBI lineage: Bacteria > Pseudomonadati > Bacteroidota > Bacteroidia > Marinilabiliales > Prolixibacteraceae > Sunxiuqinia > uncultured Sunxiuqinia sp. The sequence continues at coordinate 268,129 of NZ_OY782767.1, read as the reverse complement.
AAAGTTGTAGTGTTATATTTAAAGCAGAATACAGCCTTAAAGAACCATATCCAGGGACTGGAAAGCAGGGGTGTTAAAACGGGCAGGATTATCACTTCATTGAAACGTCAGCTACGTCATGTTAAGGATGAGATTGTCCTTTTGGAACAGGAGATTGAAGTGCTTATAAAACAATACGATGGTGATTTATTGAGCAATATAACTTCTATTCCCGGAGTGGGAAAAATCAATTTCTTACATCTGCTAGAGATCACGGAACCAGTCGGCCACGTCTTATAACTAGAAGGATAAATATTCAAGTTTGAATTTATCTCGGGTTAGTCAGTTAAAAGATAGGAAAAAATTATTAGCTCGATATCAGAAGAATACAGACCTACTAACCTTGCAAAATACGGTTCTAAAATAGGATTGAAAAAAGCGTTGAAGCCTGCTGAGAAAAGAGAATTAGTAGCTTCGAAATGATCTTGAATGGGAATATACTCAGCCAAGAAAACCGACACGGAACAGTTTGATTGGACATTTCAACAGAACCTTCTGGCAGGATGTGTTGAACTGTTAGTTGTTTAAAAGTCTTTTACAGGCATGACAATATGCTAATGTCTGGCTTGGGAGGTATAACAACGAAAGACCTCATCTCTGGGTATTTAACTCCAGTTAAGTTCCTGTTGAAATATGGAAAACTTTCAGCCGAGTTTCCAACATTTCAACAAGACAAAAAATAGAGGCAAACTCTACTCACCAATAACCAGTTTCAATAATGAAAACTGTTAATCTTCTTTACTATTGCTACGCAATGCCCACACGGTAATTCCTGCAATAGTGATTAAACTGCCCCCAAAGACGGCTAAATTCACATTACGTTGCGCATTTTTTGCTTTTTCAAGCTGTTTCGAGCCTATTCCTTTGTCTGCAACAAAGTTTTCAAGTTTTTTGATTCTTCCTTCTAATTCGTCTTTCATTTTCTCGCTAAATTCCATATTACTAACACTTTAAAGTTTTTATTCATTATATAGAACGCTCAGGAATTAAAATTGTTTGTACAATTATTGATGTTGTATTCCGGAATGGAGACAGATGTAAACAGCATTTGGCAAGAATCCAATTCTATCAAAACCTTCGCCCCTGTGCAAAGGATAACAATTAAAGAGCTAGACTGAACGGGGCCTCAGAATGAGATATTTAGTAGCATAGTCAGTATAAAAACGCAACTAGCTTCTACAAGGTAACAGGCATTTGATAGTGAATAGGACGACAGTCCAGTTTCAGGTTCCACTACATTTCCAATAAGAGCAATAGCTTGATCAGATGAAATTCGATGAACTACGGCTTTCTTGATCGATGGTAAAGTGCTATAAAAACACCAACAGTCAATTCAATTAAAATTGAGCTACAGGAATAAACTAATTCAAAGGGAGTACTGGGAGTATTCGTCTATTAACTGGAAGTTCACTAGCAAAAATTACTTACTCACCAAAGCTCGTCTCCAGCACTTTTTCAAGCTCATCAATTCCGTGAATGGCATTCTCCGGTAGATTAGCCTTATCATTACTAAAAACATACATGGCTGCTTCATCTTCAATCACGCTGTTCGATTCATCATAATTTCCACTCTTGTCTTTAACGCGGACGGTATCCAACTGTAAAAACTCGCCCATAAAATCGTACATGGCAATACGTTTCGAGCGACCGTAGTCATGTCCTTCTTCAGGTAAATGCACATTTTTTACATGATCGAGTTGATTGTAAAAGCCATAAGTCCGCTGCATAAACGGAAACTCATATTCCGGCACATGATTCGACCAATCGCCGCCATCGGAAATAACCAGTTGTGGTTTGGGCGCAAACATAGCGGCAATCTCAACATTGTTGGTTCCTCCACCACACAGGTGAATTGGCTGACCACTTTCGCAAGGGCAACCGCCGTAAAAGTAGCACGACAGCATCACCACCGGCACACTCACATTGATTCGCTCATCGATAGCCGACATCAGCATCGTATGGCTACCACCACCAGACCCTCCCGTAATTGCGACCCGATCAGGGTCAGCATGATTGAGCGACAATAAATAATCCAGTATTCGTTCGCTGCTGAGCACCTGAACCAGTTGCGCAGTACTTTGCTTATGATCCTCAAATTGAAGCAAACTCTCGCCCCAGGCAAACAGATCGTAATTCATGACAATGGCTCCCATTTGAGCGAGCATTGCACAGCGTATTTGCATATCTTCGTTATAACGACCATTGGTAAAATGACCATTAGGGCAAAGAATTACGGGAACTTTACCTTTCAATTTTGCAGGCTTATAAATCGATCCGGTGGTGTATAGTCCGGGCAAAACTTCCAATGCTATATTTTCAACCTGATAGCCCTTCATCTTCCTTTTGTTGGTAACAATCGGATCAGAGTCCGGCCATTGGGGCAGATCATAGAAATGAAAAATAGCAAGCATACACTCTTTTAATTCAGCCTTTCGCACTTCCCATGATTTCTGATCTTCATACAATGTTTTCATGTAATCCAATCGCTCAACTCCCTCTCTCAGGGTAATTTTAGAATAACGAAAGTGCGAGATGCGATAGGTATTATCATCTTGCTTCTCGAAAACCAGATCGAAAGGGGTCAGTACATTTTTCAGCGTCTCCTCAATGGTTGGTCGAAAGCGCCAATTGGCATAATCCAGCATTTTACCACGAACCATACTGCCTGCAAAACTAAGATCGACCTGATATTGCTTTTCAATATCCAGCAAAACATCCTCCAAGTTCCGACTATATTTAGTATCTGAGTTTTGCGCTTCGACTAGAAAAACCGAAAACAAAAGTGCAAACAGAAAAAGAATCTTTTTATTTTTACTCATCGTCTTGTTATTTTTCGGGCCACTTTTCATCAATAATTTCAGTCAATTCCAATTTTGTCGGATCAACTTTTACGTATTTCATTCGTTCACGACGCCAGGTGTAAATGAAATGCACCATGCCATCAGCCGACTGAATTACTGCCGGATAAGAATACTGACTGATTTCGGAATCTTCCAATACAAGCGCTGCAGACCAGTGTTTGCCATCATCGGAAACCGCTACATTAAGTGGTGTGCGATAACCTTTTTTAGCGCCAATGGGTGTTTTTACGTGGTTGTAAACAGCCAGTTGACGGCCATCTTTCAACGAAACGGCATCGGTTCCTGAATTGTTATTTGGAAGTCCTGAAGCTTGTGGCAACGACCATGTTTCGCCATTGTCCGAAGAATACGAATCAACCAATACGCTGTTTTTACTTCGGCATAAAATAGACAAACCCCCGTCTTGGTGTTTCAAAACGCTGGGCTGAATAATTTGATAGATGCTTGGGCTATTAATTGGGCCAACCTTACGCCAGGTTTTACCAAAATCAGGGGTCAATTCGAAATGAACCTGCCACCCCTGTCCTCCTTCAGTACTTGACCCGCAGATCAAATCGCCGTTACCTAATAACAAAGGTTTATTTTTTACCGGGCCAATAAAGCCATCTGGTAGTTTTTCGGCTTCGCTCCACGTTATTCCATTGTCGGTAGAACGCTTTAGCATGCCCCACCAACCGGAAGGACTTGGTCCAACTTTATAAAACAACAGCAAATCGCCATCAGGAATTTGATACAAAACCGGATTCCAAGTTGGATAACGCAGCGTATCGTTTTGCACCCCGTTGGCCACTTCAACCGACTTTGTCCACTCACCATCGACCAAACGACTGAAACGGATGGTCACATCCGGGTTTCGTTCGCGTGTGCCACCAAACCAAGCAGCAACAATACCATCAGGTGTCTCAGCCAACGTTCCGGCATGACAAGAAGGATAAACATCTTCTTCGTATATAAACTGTTCTTTTACTATTCCTTTTTTCCATCGATTTTCCTGTGCATTTGACTCAACTGAAAAAAGACAAGCAAGAACAAACATCACAATTAGACTATTTCTGAAATATAATTTCATATGTTTATATTTTTCAATTTAAGTTTGAGCAATTTCCACACTCCTCTGGAATGCTATAGTATAGTGTACCAGCACATGCAGCTCCCAATAATCATCCCCTGTCTGAGCAAAATATTGATCATGCTCATTTCATATCCAATGCACGCTTTAAATTAGCTATGCAAAGCTTACTCTTTGTTTTTTTCTTCTTTTATTTTTTTGACAAAGGCCTTATAAAGCTGGTGCCAATCTCGTCCGTTACTATTTAAGTATTTCTCGCATTTCGTTTTGTAGATTTCGAAAATAGCAGAGATCTCCTTCATCTGTTTATAATCGACTGCCATTTCTCGAGCCTCCTTTAAATGTCCTAAAATTACAGCAGCTTCTTCATCGGTTAGGTCTGGCACAATGGCGTGGTAACCACGCATAGTGAAGTCAACCTTACCTACGGTGTATTTATCCAAAATAGCCTCAACCTGCTCTTCTGTCAAGTCTTTACGAAGTCCGTTCATTAAATTCTCATGCACACTTTCGGGCATGGCTGAATCGGCAATCATTTGTCGATCCAGCTCGGTCAGTTTTTCCCCTGTCCTTGGATTTACTCCGGCAGGAACCGCTGATCCGGGATGCTCATTGTGCCATGTTTTCACAGCAGTCAGATGTTCAGCTACAATGTCTATTACACGCTCTTCTTTCGCTTTATCGGTCAACTCTAGCGATTTCACCCACTTTGTTGCTTTCTGTTCCTGATCGGATAATTGATTGCTAACGACTGGTGGGTGCACGGAACAATTTGCCTCGGTAGCCGGAGTGTACAAGAAAGACACTGCTACAAAAACAGAAGCTATTAGTAATGATTTTTTCATTGGTATCGTTTTTTATTGATTCCGAGTTAGTATTTACAAATCAGGTGTTCCAGGTGCTCACTTCGTCCAACCTCTTTCCCATCGACTAAAACGATAAGGCCTTTCCCTAACTTGTATTTTTCGCCCGTTTTATCCCAAATGATGCTGACACTTTTCCCTTGATAAGAAACTTGATCCAGCGAAAACCAATCCCATTTATCTTCCGGAATCAAGGGGTTCACTTCAATTTTCTGATCATCACGAGGACGCAGACCAACCAGCCCGGTAATAATTAAGTCATTAAAAGTTGAATGATTGTAGTAGCGGCTCCGCTCCTGATCTCCTTTAAGCCAATAGCCGGTTACTTCATCCAAGTACTCTCCAATATATGGGCGACCGCGGTAATATTGAGATTCAACATACAACTCCATTAGTCTAAAATAAATGGAATCGTTCACCACATCCTGGTCGTAATTATTGATCAGGTTAGCCATGGCAGTCATGGTTTGTGACGTTGCAAATGGCCAAATGGCACCATCCCACTCGCAGCTGCAACAGCCGTGAGAACGAAACTCTGGGTGACTGCGCTCAGCAGTTGTAAGTCCAAAAGGAGCTAAAAACCCTTGGGTGCTTTTTACCTGTTCCCATGCACTTTCCTGCTTTTCCTGTGGTAAGTTGAAATACCATGGAATGAATCCAATTTCTTCGCGCACCTCCGCAAAACCTCCTTTTTCGTTAACCGTTTCGTAGAAATTCGCCTCAGCATTCCAAAGGCTATTATTCACCAGTTTTTGTAAGGTATCAGCTTTGGCTTCATATTTTTCAGTAACTTTCTTCTTTCCGGCCAAACTTGCAATTTTAGCAATGGCTTTTGCATTTCCATACATGTAGCTGTTAATCGTTGGGCGCTTGTTTTTCACGTGGCGTCCACCACTAATCTGCTCTTCCATGCCATCGCGAACATCGTATTGCCAAAACAGGCCAGAAGGTGTTTTTTTTTCAATTTCCCACGCTTCGTATTCTGAAAGTAAATCAGGTAACATATCCACCAAATACTCTTTGTTTCCATCAACCAGGTATTTGTTGTAAAGTGCATTGGCCGTCCAACTACTGAACTTGAGAAGCTTATTCATTTTTCCACCTTCATTACCCCGAAACCAAACATGAACATAGTCGTTCACATATTCGCGATCGCGCAACCAGCGGGATTCGTATATGTGATGCCCCAAGGCACAACTAATCATGTTGTATTTATCAGCATATGGACGTTGGACCAGAAACTCAGTCATCACATATCCTTTGGGAGTCTCTTTGATGTGTTTGCGCAAAGTCCACCAACGGTAGTAATACATTTCCTCAAAATTGGCTTGCGGACATTCGAACAACGGGATATTGGCTTTCATCCATTCCCATGATTCGGCATTCGGGATAGCGCCGGTAATATTTTCATCTTCCATGCGATTAAAATAATCGACATAGTGCTTAAAATCCTTGGCTTGAAGGATCTGTTTTTCATTGCTCTTTCCCTTTTGGCTTGCCGTAGCAGGCAATAAACTCATCCAGGTGAAAGCAATAATGAGTGTTAATTTTATTGTATTTTTTAACTTGTACATTCAACTATAATTTTTCAGTTTTCAACGAATAAATGCGGAACACAGCTTCGTCAACAGGCTTTCTGCTTTGAGGAACATCAAAATTTTGATCAGTCGGCGTATCGACAGTTGGAAAACGGCGAACCTCTCCAGTACGAAACTGAATGCTTTGGACTTCGTGAACCGGTGCAAAACTCAAGCCAGTGGTTTTCTTTTCACCATTTACATACACATCATAAAAACGAGACCAAGTGGTCGCTTCAATACGAATGGTGTATTTTTCACCGGCTTCGTACTCCATAATATTCCGTAAACGATAGCCTGCTTTGTGTTTCAGTATCCCATCCTTATCAAAAATAAGGCGCAACGTTCCGGTGTTTTCTTCATCTTGCAATTCAACATGCAGCAGGCCATGGTCATTTTGCTCTGCTTCAATTGTAAATTCAACGCTCACCGAATCGGATGCCGGAAACAAACGTTTGGCTTTGGCATAGTCAAATTCATCTTTGTCTTTTAAGGTCAGACAAGATGTTCCATCAGCATCGTTCTCAATACCAACGCGCGCCCAAACCGGACTAAAAAGATTCCATTTATCTAAAGCTGATTCCGAATCCATCCCAGAAAAATCTTCATCAACATGGGTTTCGGCCTTCGCTTTAACAGGCACTGGAATTGTTGAAACCCAGATATCTTCCTTATTAATGCTGTAAGTTATCCAAAGGTTTCCATCAGGAGGGGTACCATTACCTTCCTGAATACCACGAACATATTGCGGACCATAAGATTTATAGTTACCACCATAACGCATGGTTGTAATTTCACCATTCACCAAAAGTAAATTTTCATAATTGAGACCATTCTCACTCACGGAAATAGCTAAAGGCCAGCGAAAATCGGACGGGTTATAAACCGTCGCATAACGTCCGTCCGACGTTTTTTGTCCCCAAATCTTAGCATTGCTGTTTACAAATCCAGGGGCACGAGTAGGCGTTGTCCAGGTTTTCCCTTCATCTTCACTCACCGCGGCGAGGGCATGCTTCCACAAGCCAATCACGCTCCCATTTGGCAAGTGATAGTACGAGAAAGCTTTATACTGTTTTTGTATGGGAATTAACGGATCATCCCGATCCGCTTCTTCGTTCCACTGCTGTTGAACAAGAGGATCGGATAGCATTTTCTCACAGGCTTTAACAAGCCCTCTATCCTTGCTCTTCATATAAAAGGGATAGTCCGTATTTTTTTTGCTCCACCCTTCATTATAACGAATGAAATAGATCGGGCCGAAGGAACCATCTCTATGAATTTCGCGTACCACTCTTCCAATTCCTTTTCCATCGTTCGGGCTGTCGTGCGCATCAATAGAAATAGCAATGTAGGCTATGGCAAATAAACGATCATCAGAAGAAACATAAAATCCCATTCGCTGATGATTTACCGACAGCAAGTCTTTTGCCACTTGATCACTTCCCTCCTTTTGCGTTCCGTCCGGAATGGAATACGGAGGAAAAACAACCTCAGGCTTCGACCATCCGTAACCATCATTTGAAGTCACCAAAAAGGTTTGTCCCGGTGGAACGTGCTCTCCAACCGGATCACTTAAATATTCCAAAAAGAACGTATTGTTCCAATACGCCAACATAGGCGCATGGTTGTATGTCCATCCAAAATCATCAGCAGTTTCGGGAAGTTCGCGATTGGCGCGCATCACCTGAATGTTATGTACGCCCATTGCCGGGCTCAGTTGCCCATGATGATAGTCAGGATTGTTGAGCTCGCTCCCTGTAAAATGAGGGATTTCCTGAGCTGAAGCTACTCCCACTCCACTTAATAACAAGGCGGATACGAGTAATATTTTATTCAGTTTTATCATTTCAAATCAATTAAATTGAAGTTTTCCAATTCCAAAAATTCAGAAATCAATATGAATGCTATACTTCATCAAGAATCAACACCCAGTCGTTACCATTCTCTTTTTCACCCGGAGCATCAAATTCCTGAACACCTTGGGTCTCAAACTCACCGATGGCCGTAGTTTCTCCATTTCGGGGATCAAACCAGTTTGCCTTTACTTTGTCAGCTTTAAACTGCTCCATATCAACAGGAATATTTCTTCCGGTGTACGTGTAGATAAAGGCATAATTTGAACCACGAGTAGCGATTAAGTAATCATACCGCTCACCATTTTCACCGGCAATCAAACTTTGATCGGGCACTCTATCCAAATAAGAACGCGATAGCATCAAATCTTTCAGGTGAACCATCTGTTTGGCTCCCGGAGCGTAAATTGCTTCTGTCCAATATTCTCTGGCTCCGTATGCCGGTTCATTATCAGTCGGCTTATAAAACTGCATCACAGCACTGTGCCCATAAGTATAGCCGAATGCTCCGGAAAATACAGACCAATATGCATAACGACGAACATCATCATCATTCCAAAATGGTTGCAGTGTATCGTGTAAGCCCTGAGGAATTCCTTCGTAAGAAGGCTCGCCATCAATAGTTGGTTTAGCCGGAGTCATATCCCAATCGGTTTGCATGTAACGCCAATTATCTTCACCGTACGAGCGCTCTGTATCGTCCTGCTCGTAATTTCGGTGTCCGGACTGGATCATGTTAAAATCCAACCAAGCTTCGTTAGCGAACCAGTCAGAAGACTGCATCCGTCCACGTGGGTGAAATGTAATCAGGTGATTCGGGTCAGTATCATTGATCGCATTCCCCAGATTATTCCAGGTAGCCGTTGAATCGTTCCCCATGGTGTCACCACCATTCAGCCAAATTATATTTTTGCGGTCTTTGTAGCGATCGGCTATCCACTTGCCATAAACAGTAGCTTCTTCTCTTGATACATAACCACTTTTTACGTTACCTCCCCATACCGGAACCAAGGCCATGTACAATCCTTTTTCGGCAGCCTGATCAATCACATAATCCATATGATCCCAATAATCATATTGTAGCGAGTCGTCAAATGCGTTTCCTTCGGTAACCACCGGTTTTGCCACATTCGCGTTTACTAAGGCTGAATCGCCATAAATATTGACAGCTCCTACGCTGTGCAATACCATTACTTGAATAACATTGTATCCTTGCTCTTTGCGGATTTCCAAATATTTCACCGCATCTTCCTGATTAAGCTTTGAAAATAGCAGCCAACCAGTATCGCCTAACCAAAAAAACGGATCGCCATTTTCTTCAACAAAATAATGTCCGTTTTCAGACACTTTTAAAAGCGGTAAACCCGTATCTTCTTTCTTTTCTTCCTTTGAGGTTGAAGTACAACCAACAGCAAAAAATACAGCTATCGTAATGATCAATAAATTTCGTAACATATTTTATAAGGTTTATTGTTGTTTTTTAATCCAAGTTATGAGTGATGATTTTTGAGGCAGTTTAATCGCTTGTTTTTCGCCTCCCTTTATTATAGTCTCTTTATCGAGTAAAGTCCCATCTGGAGGTTGAATAAATTTAACGACATATCGTCCTTTCCTTCCAGTCAGGTCAATCGAAAGTTCTGATTTGTTCTGCGAATAAATGATAAGTGCATTGTCACTTTCCAAGCTGCACTCTTCTTCAGGGTTGCCATCCGGCTTAACGGGCCGCATCGAAATGGCATCGGTTAAAAACTCGGTTGGCAAATTTTCGGGGAGAACCACAAGAGAACCTCCGGCCATAAAAGCAGCCCAACCATATACATTATATCGGCCTTCAGAAAAAACAACAGCCTTTTCAGGGTATCGAAACGTATATTCAAACACCGAACGATAAACAGAGCTGAATGAGCGTTTGCCGGGTTTTACCTGTCGTGCATGCTGACGCGGAGCCAACTGCTGAGCGCTCAGTGGCGCATACAACTTTCCGTCTTCGCGATAGCTCCAATAGCGAATGTCAATTACATCAATCAGGTCTGCATATTTCTTATTCGCCAAAATAGAATCTTGCACATCCTTGGTGGTACTCAATCCTATCAATTTATCTTTCCCGGTTTCCTTTTGCCAATTGCCAATCGTTTCTAACCAGAACTCTGTAAAATGAAGTGGGCCTGTATATTCGGCACTAATCAGCTGAAGGACGTTTGAATTATCCGCAAAATTGTTCAAGCACTGACGAATATAGGCCTGGTGCAATTTTCGGCGTACCGGATGGCTTTCATCATAAAACTGTTTGGCCATATAAATCCGCTTATCTCCCGCATAAGGCACCGGCTCTGGAAAACCGGTGTTATTAATATTGTTCGCAGGTCGCCACGGACTGTCAGCCCAGTGAGCTCCGGCTTCTAAAATGTTATGCTGAAAATAGTTGTGATGCACCAACAGCTTGCCGTTTTTGTCAGCCAAATCGGCAAAATCAGCTAGTCGATTCCAGTACCAATCATCATATTTGGTTAAGTCGTATTTACTCAATCCATCCCAGGCGGTTCCTTGTCCGCTTCGGGCAAAAGGCTGCTGGTAAAATGGAGCCCAAACCTGACCATCCATCCTCCGAACTCGCTCATGATCGTCTCGACGACGATCATACCACAAACCATAGTTGTGTTCGAGACCAGCCATGTTGTATTCATCCATCCAGTCAATCACCTCATTCAGGTTGTCGGTATATCCGTGACCATTTCGGCCCGGGACATAACGAGTAACAGCAGGAGTTGCCTTCTTCGTAGCATAAGGACGAGCCACTCCCCTCCACCAAGGTACAGTAAAGCGCATGCCGGTTAAAACCAAATCATCTTTAACCAATTTCCCGTTTTCAACAGTAATTGGATGAAGAACTTCCGTTGTAATTTTCTTCTTGTCTTTTAATTCGCTTGCTCTTATTGCAGTTGCTCTTTCCAGTGAAATTGGGTCGCGGTCGTCCGCTTGCATAATCCAATCTTCCAAACGTAGCGCCGGAGAGTAAGCTTGTTCCGTTAATTCCTGAGCTTGTTCGGCAGTAGGGCTACTTGTAGAGTTATCGTCGAAGGGCATTACCTGATCAGCAAACTCCTCGGTTTTCTTATCCAGTCGATCAGCTAGCTGTGCATAAAACAAACTTCGGGGTATGACATGGTTATTTTCTTCAGCCCAATATCCATTGCCGGAGAATTGACTCCAGGCACCGTAACTCCAGTTCATAGCTGTAGGCGGCACATAGTTTTCGATCAGCGCAGCAGAGCATTGCCAAAGCATGGAATTGGCAGCAGTCCAGCCAGCTCCCTGGTGGTTAAGCATTTGATTTTTAAAGGAAATGACATGTCCATCAACATTCACAATATCGAATAAAACACCGGATGCCCAACTGTCGATTGTCCCACTGTATTCGTAGGGCAAATGCGATTCACATTGCACAAAAACGTTTGGCCCGGCAGCACAAAAACCAAGGGCAAAATCATGATAACCATATTCGGCATACAAGCGTTGAAACAAAGTTTGTTGCCCCATTGTGAAAAAGGTATATCGACGCTGTCCGCCGATTTCAGAAACCGGATCTGTTGAAACACAATCCTGAACCGTTACTTTTTTAGCGGTTTCATAAACAGCAACTGCCGACCCGGCAAAATGCTTAAAAGTTAGCTGACGTACCCATACATTTTCAGCATTCTCAATAGTTATAGCTGACCAACAATGGTTTTCATCTTTCAAATTCGTTTCATCAAAAGCCGACTCCAAATTTAGATTTTCAATCCCAATGTTGTTGATTCGTCCTTTCCAGTTATATTTTATGATTTCACTAGTTCCCCAAGTCGTATCTAATGCAGTTGTTAGCGGAGCATTAATGAAAATGGTATCTCCTTCGATTGCGGAAATCGTTCGATCCCAATAGATATCGCGATTTCCGGGTTTCCAGCCAATCCATCCCGTTTCATCTCCACCAAATTCAACCATACTTAGTCGTTCAATCCACTTTTGAGTCGATAGACGATGAACAATAACTGGGTCGCCAACTTTGTAATAATCAGTATTTTCAACCACAAAACTCATCGCATTTACGGGTACGTGTGAATTAGAAATACTCGTTGTATCGGCAAAAAGATGATCATTTTTCCCCAGAACCCGAATAAAGGTCTGCCGGTCTTTTCCCGCAGCTATTAATGTAGTTCCGTTGTCGCCAAAACCACTTCCACGTAGCACAACACCTGAGCCATTAATCACCAGCCGTCCATTGACTTTAAACGTACCTTTCTGTAGCAAAACTGCTCCTCGAAAGCCATTCTCATCTAAAGGTAAAGAGGCGACATAATTCAATGCTTTTTGAATAGTATGTGTTGCGTCACCTTCAACCGGAGCAACAACGACTTTCGGTTCGACGAAAGGGATTTCTGATTCAGAGGCTTTATATCCAGCATAGCTAAAATCGGGAACCCGATTGCCGTCTTCGTCTTTTCCGTATAACAAACGACCATCTTTAGAAACCGATACAGGCTTCAAATCTGGAGCTTGAGCGAATCCATAAAACGGCATACTACTCAAGACCAATAATATTATGACACTATATGAAATTGCCTTTTCTGATTTAATATACATTTTCATGTTGATTTAGAGTTTTAAATCAAAGGTGATCACCTAAATTCGTTATGATCAGATTCAATACAAAACCAATGCCGCAAGCTTAAACCGCATTTGTTCGTTTGTACTTCAACCACCCTTTATATGTTAAGCGGTCATCAATTTCTTTCGATTTAAAGAAGAAACTTGCAATAAAAGCAACCACAAACAATACCACATGACTATAGACCCCGATCATGTATTTGTGTTGGGTGAAATTGAAAGCACCCAAGTCAATCAACAAAGACTCCTTCCCACTAGCAGCCCCGATTGGTGTAGATGTTAACAAAGCGTAGGCCGTAAATAATACGCTGGCTCCAATTCCAAAGTAAAGCCCTTGCTTGTTGGGTATTTTTGAAAAAATTCCAAGTAGAAACATTCCGGCAATTCCTCCTGAGAATATCGCATATAAAGTGAAAATTATACCCAACACTCCTTTGCCGCCCGCATGAACGTAAAACAAGGCTACTCCAATCGCACCAAGACCTGCAAGGACAATAAAGATTTTACTCACCAAGACCTGTTCTTTTTCAGAACTCTTTGGACGAAACCGAAGGTAGTAATCCTCTAAAACAATTGCAGATAAGCAATTTAAATCTGAGTCTAAACTGGAAACTGCCGCTGCAATTAATGCCGATATAATTAAACCAACTACACCAACCGGTAACTTAGATACAATGAAAATTGGAAAGACCGCATCATTTTTAATTCCCTCCGGCAAAACATCTTGCGATATTTGATAATAAGAAAACAGAGCCGTTCCGATAAACATGAATAACGCCCAAACCGGCACACTGAGCAGAACACCAATTAATGACGCCTTGATCGCTTCCTTGTCTGACTTTGCAGTTAAATACCGTTGTACGATCGTTTGATCAGTTCCATATTTCTGAATGGCGTAAAAAATACCATTTAGTGCCATTACCCAAAATGTAAGGTTGACAAAATCCCAGTCAAACGGGCCAAAACCAATTCTTCCGTTTTCCATCGCTACCGACCAAATTTCAGACGGCCCTCCGTCGGTACTGAACAGCAAAATAATCAGCGTCACAATTCCTCCAAAAATTAGCATAAATCCCTGGATCACATCCAACCAGATAACTGCTTCAATTCCGCCAAGCATGGTCAATATAATCACTGCAATTCCGATTATCCAAATAATCGTAACCGTATCCATCCCAATCATTTTTCCTAATGCAAGTGAAATGATATAAAAAACAGTTCCCATTTTTGCAAAGTGTGTCAAGATAAACCCCAGAGAGCTGTAAAGCCGCGCAAAAAAGCCAAAGCGTCGTTCGAAATACTCATAGGCACTCAAGCGTATTACATGTCGGAATAAAGGCACAATAAAGCCAATGGCGAAAACTAATACAATGGGCACCATTAATCCCTGCACCAGTCTGATCCAGTTTGAACCGTATCCTTCACCTGGATAGGCTAGAAATGTAATGCTACTGATTAGTGTGGCGAGAATAGACATCCCAATGGCCCATGAAGGCAGAGTTCCTCCCCCCGTAAAATATTTGCCAGTGCTTTTTTGCTGTCTCGCAAAACGAATTCCAACTCCAAGGGAAACAACAAGAGTTAGTACGATAATGATGTAATCGATTAGGTGAATAGAAGTCGTAGGTTGCATTGATTAGTTGTTAGTTTTTTATGAAGTGAATTTTATTTTTTGGCCATTTATAACTTCCCGGCTTAGTGGTTACTTTTAGATTTGGATATCTAACAGGATTCATTTGGATAATTCCAGGTTCCAACTCCCCAAAAGGAACCAACCTTTTAATGTACAAACAATTGAAAATAGAAGAAGCTGTTGCTCCACCTTCAATAAAAAGATCATCAAGATCAATCGATTCGATAACGCCAGCCACCAATTCGCCAATGCTTCTGCTAAGTCGAACTGACAATCCTTCTTCATCACAAAATTTATGCTTTATCGATACAAAAACATTTTTATTTGTTTTCAACGCGTCAACAACGTTTTCAATCCAAGTCTGCATACACATGGAATCGTAATTGGCATTATTGAAGATTTCATCAGGCATGTTAAAAACCGAGATATTATTATTTAGCGTAAGCCCATCCATATCCGGTGGTTTTGGGTAAGCACTTCCGAACACGAAAAGTGAGCGCTTCCCAAACGTATAGTCCCTTCCCGTGTAGTTGTTTTCTTCATCCCCAAAAATACCACACAAGAGCGAATCAAAAAAGCCTGCTCCTCCTGCGACCACCATATTATTGTCAAGACGATGACTCCATTTCTTCATTTCAACATCATTCGTTATGTCGCCAATTATCAAGCCGCTTTTCGGTAATTCATCCGTTGGTTTTACCGACTTCGCAACTAAACAACTGCTGCTCAACAAGTCAACAACTGATGATGAATTGATTGAATACTCCGGATCATTTCCGAACGAGGTTTCGGCCAAAGGAACATCTTCAATATAGTAAATTCCGTTTTTAATAATTCGTTTGAAATAAGGGTTTCCTGCAACAACAACCGCAAGATTCTTGCCAGAAGCTTTCATTTGAGCATGTAGTTCTGCATTAACATTCCCCCGAAGTACAGAATCCAATTTTTTAAAAATGAAAGTCGGTTCAAGCATCAACAGTTTCTTTACAATTCTATCAATCGCTGTGGATGCTTCTTCCTCATTTAATGATCTGGTGTTTGTAGCGATAACTAATAAATCAATATCGTCAACCTTCTCCACACTCGTTTCAATCATTACCCTCAATCCGTGTCTTAACCCAATTCCCCCAATCTCTGCGGCTCCTGTAAAATCATCTGCTATAACAGCTATCATCTCTATATTTATTAATTCGACTGATGTAGTCTTGTGGCATATTGTATGGCTAATAAAAGTGCATCCGGACTGGCGACTCCTTTTCCGGCGATTTCAAACGCAGTTCCATGATCTACCGATGTACGGATGATCGGAAGTCCCAAAGTAATATTCACTCCTTTCACACTTTTCATAACCTTCTTTTCCTTGTCCCAATTGAAGCCGACAACTTTAAAAGGAATGTGTCCCTGATCGTGATACATAGCCACACAGCCATCGAATTTTCCTCCCGTAGCCAAAGCAAAAAGAGTATCCGGCGGCACAGGTCCTTCGGCATCAATTCCTTCGGCTTGAACTTCTTTCAAGGCTGGTTTAATCTCTTCCTTTTCTTCGTATCCAAATAGTCCGTCGTCGCTCGAATGAGGATTTAATCCTGCTACTCCAATCTTCGGATTTTCAATTCCGAGCTTTTTCAGGCTGTCATTTAGCAGGTGAATCACCTCAACAACGCGGTCTCGTTTAACATTATCGCAGGCCTGACGCAACGAAACGTGGGTGCTTACATGAATCACCCGAAGGTCTTCTTCGGCCAGCAACATGGCATATTTCGAAGTGTTTGTGTAGTGTGCGTAAATTTCAGTGTGTCCCGAAAAGTGATGCCCTGCCGCGTGAATCGCTCCTTTGTGGATTGGTCCGGTAACCGTGCCATCAACCTTCGTGGCAAGTGCCAGATCAATGGCCTGCTTAACCGTGCGAAAAGCCAGATCACCCGCCACAGCAGAAACAACTCCAAATTCTATCTCATCAGGATCTTCAACGTCCAAATTAAAAATATCGATCGTTCCATGCTGAAAGCGAGCTTGATCAACATCGTCAACGCTATTAATCTGAAGTTCGGATTGGAGCAAATTGATCGCCTTCTTCAAAATACTGGTATTGCCAACCAACAAAGGCTTGCAAATTTCATAGGTTTGCGGATTCGCAAAGGTCTTAACGGCAATCTCCGGACCGACTCCTGCCGGGTCGCCCATTGTAATTGCCAAAATGGGTAGATTATTTGAGTTACTCATTGAGCTGAATAATTTCTAATTTTTGTAATTCTTCTTTTATATTATTCTGAAATACTGCTTCATCGTGTAAACGATACATTGGTGGCAAAACCTGAGTTCCGCAAATCCCCATTACAGCCAGAATTGACTTTAACGCTGGAATTGATTGGCTTAAAATTCGGTCTTTTTGATAGAGCAATGACAAATCGTTCGTTTGCTGCTGCAAATCCTCTGCTCGTTCAAACTTCCCTTCCAAAGTCGATTGATACAAATCCTCATACAACTCAGGCACAAAATTGCCGGTGCTTGGTACAATACCATCGGATCCTTTTTTTAAAGCGTAAGCCGACTGAGCAGCCCAGCCTAAAAGGTGGACAAAATCAGGCCGATCTTTCCACAATTCAATAGAACGATCTAAACGTTCCATATCTCGCTCCGAATCTTTTGTTCCAACAATATTAGGATGCTTGCTTAATTGATCAAGAACCGCCAAGGGAATTGAAATCTTAACGGTTGCCGGCATGTTATAGATAATCAAAGGACAAGGCATCTGATCAGCTAAATCTGTGAAATAACTCACCATTTGTTGATTGTTCATTGGATAATAGGCCGGAAGTGTTGCAACAACGACATCAACTCCCATCGCATGATACTTATGAGCCATTGTTACTGACTCGTCAAAGCAGTTGGAGGAAATACCCGCATACACCAGGCAGTCTGCACCGACGTATTTTACGGTCTCAGCAACCATTCGATCTTTTTGTTCATCCGAAATAGACGGAGCCTCTCCGGTAGTTCCTAAAATAAATGGATATACACCAGCATTCTTGAGTAGCCCAACAATGCGCCCAACCGATTCTCCATCAATCGTATTATCTTGTTTAAGTGGAGTAATCATTGGCACAATTACTCCATGGTATTTTTTCTCAGGTTCCATTCGCTAGTACGCTTTTTTGTAGATCGAAACAATGTCCTCTTTTGTTAATTCCTTTACATTATTATTTAAAAGACGTTGAACTAAAATAGCTGCATCTGCCATCTTTTCAATGTCTTCCTTTTTGATGTCTATTTCAGACAAACGACTTGGCAAACCGCAGGCAGCAATCAATTCTTTAATCTTTAATACTCCGGCCAAGGCCAGCTCCGAATCAGCTCCGGATTGAGTAACGCCTAACGCTTTTGCTACTCCGGCCAAACGTTCGTTACCCTCAGGCATGTTGTACTCCATAACATAAGGCAACAGCAGGGCATTCGACAATCCGTGTGGAACTTCGTAAATACTTCCCAACGGATACGCCAACGCATGCACTGCAGCCGTATTAACCGGCCCTAGGCACATTCCGCCATATACACTTCCTAAAGCAACTGCCGTGCGAGCATCTATATCGTTACCGTCTATACAGGATTTCTCTAAATTTTGACTGATTAACCGGATTCCTTCCAAAGCCCACAGATCGACCACGGGATGAGCAAACCGATTAACATATGCCTCTAAACAGTGTGTCAAAGCATCGATACCGGTTGCTGCAGTAACTGCTGCCGGAACTCCAACTGTTAAGGCTGGATCGATATATGCGCCATCGGGCACAAGGAACGGACTGATTACACCCTTTTTGCCACCATCTTTTTCATCAAGAAATATCGCATTTGGAGAAACTTCGCTTCCTGTGCCACTGGTGGTTGGCAAACAGGCCAAATAAGTTCTTCGCTCCTTGAGCAAGCCTATTCCTATGACGTCTGATATATTTTGGTCATTTTTCAGCATTGCTGCTAAAAACTTTGCGACATCCAAAACACTTCCACCTCCAATTCCAACCACGCTATCGGCACCGAAGTTTCGAGCTTCTAATAGAACCTTTTCAAAATCACGAAATGAAGGTTCTCCTTCTATTCCGGTGTTAATTTCAACCCGGATTCCTTCTTTTTCAAAAGTCTTTAATAAATCGCCCAGCAAAGGCAATACCGGACTAATTGTCAACAGGTATAACGATTTATGTTTCATATTTAAATAGTCTTCCGTAAACGTTACAAGACTATCTTCGCCAAACACAATGCTTGACGGTTGTTGAAGTAAAATTCTATTCATTTTAATTTATGTTCGAAGATGAATAAGCACACCTACGATTAACGCCTCTACTCAATTGTTAACCTAAAAAAAATCACAAGCAAGCAACGTCCACAGCGCCCCCCCCCTGAAATATCAAGAGTTAAAAAAGATGGCAATCATGACATGTAAACGTTTACAGCGCAATTTATACCTTTTTTTATTTTTATGCAAATCCAACTATTGACAAGCATAGCAAGCTCGACACACGCATCTCAAACACTGGATGTTAACAATACATCTAAATTTCAACGATTAATTAGTGGTAACTAAATCAATCCAGAACAAATTGTCAACTTTTACGTGAATGTTCACGATCGGGGTTCTTAATCTTTAAGAAATAGCATGTGAAGAGATACTATTCAAAAACCATTTATTTCCCCTCTGATAAAATCAACATAAACGCCAATATATAGTTTTTATTATAAGAACATTAACTACAATTCGGATAATAATTCAATTAAACTAAAAGTAAGCTTTAGAATATTATATTAACATCACTTCGCCAACAACAGCTAACCACGACTTCGTAAAAATCAACACACACAGCATCAATAAATGTGTAATCGTTTTCATTGTTTTTATATTTTTTACATTTATATTTGTCTTATAAAATCAGTCTGAACGACAAAATGAAAGTCTAATGAATCATTCTATCTCCTTCTCAGGCTGCTAAAAATCAGGCCAATTAATATTGATAAAACGAATCGACGAACTATGATCGCAAATCAAGCAAAGTACAAACTATTACTTACCTTATTTACCCTTACCATGGGATTCTCAGCTATTGCTCAAAATAGCTTCAACATCCTTGATCATGGGGCAACCAATCAAGGAAAACAAAAAATAACTGATATCATCGAACACACAATTGAACTTGCCAGTAAAGCAGGTGGAGGAACGATCTATTTTCCGGCAGGCGAATATTTAACCGGCCCAATCGTGTTAAAAAGCAATATTACTATCCATTTAGATGCGGGTGCAATATTGAAATTTTCTGACGATTTCAATGATTATTTACCCATGGTGCAATCTCGCTGGGAAGGTATTGATGTCTTTAATTTCGCACCTCTTTTTTATGCATTCGAAGCCGAAAATATTGCAATTACCGGACGAGGTAAAATCGACGGCCAAGGGAAAAAATGGTGGGACTATCATCACTGGCTTTATTCGCAACCCAAAGACTTCAAATCGGAGTGGCAGCATGAGTTTGCCAAACAAAATAAAGAAATATTGTATCCCGATGAACCAGGAATGATCGAACGTGGTTTTCTTCGTCCTCCATTTATCCAGCCTATGTATTGTAAAAATGTGCTAATTGAAGGAATAACCATTACCAACTCCCCTTTTTGGACGATAAATCCACAGTTTTGCGATAATGTAACCGTAACAAATGTAACCATCAACAATCCGGATTCTCCGAATACGGATGGCATCAACCCGGAATCATGCCGAAATGTTCATATCTCAGACTGTCACATTTCGGTGGGCGATGACTGTATTACCATAAAATCAGGCAAAGATCGGGCAGGGAGAAAGATGAATATGCCCTGTGAAAATATTACCATTACGAACTGTACGATGCTCAATGGACATGGTGCCGTCGTCATTGGTAGTGAAATGTCAGGAGGAGTAAAAAAAGTAACAATTTCCAACTGTGTTTTCGAAGGTACAGACCGGGGTATTCGAATCAAATCGACTCGCGGACGTGGCGGAGTGGTTGAAGACATCCGGGTAAGCAATATCATCATGAAAGGAATTCGCAAAGAAGCGATTAAGCTCAATATGTTTTACTCAAAAACGGCGGCTGAACCGGTGTCCGAAAGAACACCCTCATTCCGGAACATTCACTTTAGCAACATCACCGGAGAAGCCCATCAGGCTGGATTTTTACTAGGCCTTGATGAGCTAAAAATTAAAAACATAACATTCAATGACATTCAACTAAAAGGAGAAAAAGGATTCTCAATTGAAGATGCAGAGAATATTGAATTTCATAATGTAAAAGTTGACACACAGGATGGGCCATCGGTAATGGCAACAGATTCGAAAAATCTAATTATCGATAATGTAAAAACCGACACTCCTAAAAATGGAATCCCTGTCATTAAATTGACTGACGTTCAGAATTCGTTTATTTATAATTGCTTCCAAACATATTCAACTGATATTTTTCTTCAATTAGATGGAGAAAAGACAAAAGCTATATACTTAAAAAACAATGAACTGGTTAACGTGAAGAATCAAGTTGTAAAATCAACAGACGTGAACCTAACTATAACTGAATAATCAAGCTAAAAGATAGAATAGATGAAACATTTAATTTTTATTGCAATCGTTGCAGTTTTAAGCAGCTGTAACGCAAATACGAACAAGCAACAAACAGAAGCAGCTCAAGCAAAATGGAGCCTAAAAATGGCTGATGCCGTTATGCAGAGAAACGACAGTTTAGGTTATTACAATGGGCGTACCCGAATGGGCTGGTCGTATGACGTAGCCTTGCTTGGAATGGCCATCAACAAACTTGGAGATGTTGACCCTAAGTATTCTGATTACATGGAAGCCTACATCGACCAAATGGTAGAAGAAAATGGTACTGTTCCACGATACAGCATGGAAAAGTACAATATCGACTTGATCAATCCGGCCAAAAACCTGATCATTCTTTACAAAAAGACTGGCGAAGAAAAATACGAGAAAGCATTGGGGCAGTTTATCACCCAAATGGAAAACCATCCAAAAACGGAGAGTGGTGGCTATTGGCATAAAAAGCGCTATCCGTCGCAAATATGGTTGGATGGAGTCTACATGGGTATGCCCTTTTTAAGCATGTATGCTCGAGAATTTGACGCTCCTAAGTGGTATGATGTTGCCACGCACGAGATTGAGCTGGTGTATGAAAAAACACGCGACCCAAAAACCGGATTGCTTTACCATGCCTGGGATGAAAGCAAAGAGCAAAAATGGGCTGATCCGGAAACGGGGCAGTCTCCTCACTTTTGGAGTCGTGCCATGGGATGGTATGTTATGGCCATTGTTGATGTTTTGGACGACCTACCTGAAGATCATCCGGATCGAGATGACCTGATCGAAATATTGAAAAACACAATCGATGCCCTGCTGCAGGTTCGAGATGAGGAAAGTGGCGTGTGGTATCAGGTACTCGATCAAGGAAATCGCGAAGGAAATTACTTGGAAGGCTCGGGAACTGCCATGTATATTTATGCAATGGCAAAAGGTGCCAATAAGGGTTATTTGGATAAAAAGTACTTCGATATTGCCAGCGAAGCTTTTGACGATATGGTTGAAACCTTTATTATTGAAGATGAAGATGGACTGCCCAGTATGGTAAACATTTGCGGCAGTTGTGGGCTGGGCGGAAATCCCTATCGCGATGGAAGTTACGAATACTACACTACTGAAACCATTGTTAAGAACGATTGCAAGGGAGTTGGTCCATTTATTTTAGCAGCAGTTGAATTAGACAAATAAGAAAATCTAACAATCGATTCGGGGATGGACCTTCTTGATTGTTTATTTTATAGTATCCATTAAATGAGGCTTCAAAATCAAAGCTCATACACCAAATAAAAATAAGCTTTTAGCAATTCATCCGATTGTTAAAAGCTTATTCGTTTATTAACCCAAGAACCATGAAAAACGTAACATTCAATTATTCTCTGATTTTTATTCTCTGTGGAGCTTTTATTTTTCCGGCCTGTAGGCAACAAGAACAGGAAGAAACACTGGAGCTGTGGTATAACAAGCCTGCACAAATATGGGAAGAGGCGCTTCCTATTGGGAATGGACGCCTTGGTGCAATGGTCTATGGAATCCCTTCCGAAGAGCACATCCAGTTCAACGAGGAAACGCTTTGGGATTGCATGCCCAGAACCTACTACCGGGAAGATGCCAACAAGTATCTGAGTGAAATTCGCCAATTACTATTTGACGGAAAACAAGACGAAGCAGAAAAACTCGCCAACAACGTTTTTATGGGAAAACAAGCATACGAAGAAGATTTCCCTGAGAAAAAGAAACTCTGGGCGGATAGCCTGCTCAGCCTCCCGAAAGTACAAGCAGCTTTTCAAGCTACTTTTGATGATTCGAAATGGGGAAACATGCTGATTGACTACAAAAGTGTATGGGAACGCAAAGGCTTGCCCGACATGAACGGATCGGTACTTTTCAGAAAGACAATTAGTGTTCCGGAAAATTGGCAAGGGAAAAAGCTAGTCATTAATCTTGGAAAAATTAAGGATCAGGATTTCACCTATTTTAATGGTCAGCAGATTGGCTCAATGGATGAAAGTAACACCAACCGTACTTATACGATTCCGGGTAATCTGGTCAAAAAAGGCAAAAATGTTATTGCTGTTTTAATCAATAACTACGTCTCAACAGGTGGTTTTAATGCCGTCCGTACTGGCTCAAAAAAAATGCACCTGCTGCCAAAAGGGCTAAAAGGCGATTCAATTTTTATTGAAGGTGATTGGAAATACAACGTAATTGATGAAGATCCTCCATTATACCCACAATACCAGGCTGACTATCAACCATTTGGAGATATCAAAATCGCATTTGATGGACATGACCAGTTTACAAATTTCAGGCGAAATCTGGATCTTGAGAATGCTTTGGCAAATGTTACTTATGAAGTAGAAGGAGTTACTTACAAACGTGAATTCCTCGCCAGTCATCCTGACGAATTGATCGCGGTTAAACTTTCGGCTGATCAGAAAGGCAAAATTTCATTTAAAGCTACTTTTGAAACCGAGCACCCGATTCACTCATTCTTCAAAGTAGACGAGAATACCATTGGTTTCTCGTTAAAAGTTGAGGATGGCGAAATGAAAGGAACAGCCTTTTTAAACATTTCAGCCAATGGCGGACAGGTAACCACAACCAATAATGGAATTGAGGTTACCAATGCCAACGAAGCTACGTTAAAACTAGTTGCTGCAACCAACTATAAAAGCTATAAAGACATTTCAGCTAATTCGAAAATTCGCTGCAGCGACTATTTAGCGAATGCTACATCAAAAACATACGAGACGATTAAAGAAGCACATTTGGGCGATTGTAGACCCCTCTTTAATCGATTTTCCATTGACCTTGGCGGAAAAGAAAAACGAGAGATTCCAACCGATGAACGTATTTTCAATGTAAAAAATGAAGCGGATCAGGATTTAGCTGCGACTTACGTCCAATACGCTCGTTATCTGATGCTTTCGTCAGGACGTGAAGGAACCAACCCTCCAAACTTGCAAGGAATCTGGAATGATAAAATCTATCCGGCATGGGGCAGTAAATACACCACCAACATCAATTGCGAAATGAATTTCTGGCCGGTTGAACCATTAAACATTGCCGAATGCCACAACACCTTATTCAAGCTAATTGATGAAGTATCGGAGAAAGGAAGCAAAACGGCTAAAGCCCATTATGGAGCCAATGGCTGGGTGCACCACCACAATACAGACCAATGGCGGGGAACTGCTCCCATCAATAACTCGAACCATGGAATTTGGGTTACCGGTGGGGCCTGGCTTTCTCATCATTTGTGGGAGCACTATTTATACTCGCAAGACAAGGAATTTTTGAAAGACGAAGCTTATCCGCGAATTAAAGGATCCGCACAGTTTTTTGTCGATTTTTTAGTTGAAGACCCGAAAACTGGTTTTTTGATCAGCACCCCTTCAAACTCACCCGAAAATGGTGGGTTAGTTGCCGGACCAACCATGGATCATGAAATTATCCGCTCGCTATTTAAAATTGTCATTGAAAGTTCAAAAATATTAGACACTGATCATGATTTTGCCAAGCTTGTAAAAGATAAGCTCGACCATATTGCCCCCTATCAGGTTGGACAATACGGACAGCTACAGGAGTGGATGGAAGATCTTGATGACACAACGAATCATCACCGACATGTTTCTCATTTGTGGGGCGTTCACCCGGGAAGTGAATTTACCTGGGATGAAACACCTGAATTGATGAAAGCAGCACGCCAGTCGTTGATTTACCGGGGCGATGCCGGCACCGGTTGGAGCTTGGCTTGGAAAATAAACTTTTGGGCTCGCTTTTTAGATGGCGATCATGCAAACACAATGATTCAGATGCTACTCAGCTCAGCCATTGACCCCGAACGGGAATCATCAGGAGGCTCCTACCCCAACCTGTTTGATGCGCATCCTCCTTTTCAGATTGATGGCAACTTTGGAGGAGCTGCAGGAATTGCTGAAATGTTGATGCAAAGCCATCAGGGTTACATTCAGTTATTGCCAGCACTACCCAGCGATTGGTCTGAAGGAAAAATATCAGGGTTAAGAGCCAGAAACGGTTTTGAATTGAGTTTCTCCTGGAAAGATGGACAACTTCAAACAGTTCAGGTAAAATCGAATGCCGGCAAACCATTGCGCTTAAAATACGGCGATAAAATGATTGAACAGGAAACGCAGAAAGGTGAAGTTTACGACTTCAACGAACTATAAATCTATAATCGAGAGAGATGGCATTTTTCTTCCAAAGGTGCCAACTCTGTTTTTTTAATAACCAATCAAAACCGAAGGAATACCCCGATATCTGCTTCTACCCAACTAAACTCACGAGTATCTCCCTTAACCTCCTGCTCTGCGGTATTCCCCAACCAATCAAGTTCTCGTTGGCGATAATCAATTTTCAAATCGCTAAAATGAAAATCAGTCCGAACCTGTAGTCCAAGTTTCGTTTTTCCAAAGGAGCAGCAATCAAGTTGCAAGAGGGAGTTTGCCCCCCACATAAAATCAAATCCCGGATCTGCCGAAAAATCTACTCTCACTTGCTTATTGTTATCACGCAACTTATATTCAAAATGGTCATCAAAGCCAGGACGGCGGGTAAAGCCTGCATTTATGGTTGTTCGCCACGACACAGGACCAAAAGCTAAATTGAAAACCGGCCCCGCATAATACGAAACGTTATTTAAAGTCGTGTATTCATAGTCAGAAAAGTAGTAGATCAAATCAGGTTTCGTTATTCTAAAATACTGTTTCCCATTATCCACGTCAGTATGAAAATTTTTAAATCCACCATGTACTCCCAACCATTTCAGCGGAAAATATTGTACCGAAAGCTTCAGATTAAGCGGCAGAAAATCATCTTGCATCGTAAACGCCATATCTACTTTCCAACTTTGGTACAAATCGAAACGAGCTCCCCACTTCACGGTAATAGCTTCAGCATAATTTTCTTCTCCAATATAATTTGCCCAATCAATGTGGTTCTTGTTCGATAAGCTATCGGCATTGTAATCTGCCATACCAATTGAAAACGACACTTCCATGTTTCGGATTGGTTTTTCCTGTGCATGCGAATTGGAACTGAAAAAGCAAACAAACAAAACGAAAAAACAACAGCTTGGATTAATAAAAAGCATTCTCATTGCAAATAGATAAGATCAGTGGTAGTCGTTAAAATCATCCCATCGTTAAACACAACCTCAATCTCAAATTGAGTCGAATCGTTTTGGATTTCCTCGGTGCAAAATAAATGCAATCGAATTTGCTGATCGTAGCTCGCTTCATATTTAGGCAGTTCTGAAACAAAATCATCAATTTTTTGATAATCATCAACCTTTAAACCTCCCCAGTAATTCTCTTTAGCTCGAAATAAATCATTTACAATTGTATTTCCTTTTGCAGTTTCTGAAAGATCGTATTTGGTAAGAATATGAATATTCTCGATATACTGGCTTGGTCTAAATACCGGATCGCAATCGCATTGAAAAGCAGACGCAGAAGAAAAGCCCCAGTTACTTCTTTTAATAAAACCAGCACAAAAGTATTCATCAGAAGATAAAACAACCTCGAACGCCACTGTCGCTCTTTTCATCGTTGTTCCATCAAGTTTTGTGGGATATGCTCCCGAATTATCCAAGTTCGTGATTTGAATCTGTTTGAAATCGAATTCAATCGTTCCGGAATTGCAACTACAACAACTAACTATAAGACGCGACAAAAAAAAGACCGCAAAAATGATATAAACTTTTCGGATCATCGGCAATTGGTCTGAATATAACCAGCAGCTAACTTAGCTAAACAAATATTAATAATCGATTAATTTACTAAAAAAAGTTAGTGTAATTTTACGAAAAACAATATCGTTTCTCGTAGATCATACCTTAACTTGCCAGCTCAACAAGAACTTCGAATCATTAACTGTGTATTCAAAATCATCTGGATAGAAGGACGTTGAGGATCTTTGATGCGTTGAATCAACAACTCAGCACATCGTCGCCCAATTTCATAGGCAGGCTGATAAACTGCTGTCAATGGTGGATTTAATGAAATTGACCAATACATGTCATCAAAACCAATAATCGCAATATCTTCAGGAATATTCAATTTCCGTTTATGAATGGTTTCCAGGGCACCAAGAGTAATCAGGTTATTTCCTGTGAATATAGCGTCTGGAGGATTTTCGGAGCTCAATAACTCGTCGCAAAGACGTACCGCACTTTCGTGTTTCGAGTCTCCATGTTTAATCAATTTTGGATCAAATGCAAGTCCGTTTTCTTTCAACGCCTCTCGATAACCGCTGTCGCGCAGTTGACTCGAAGGCAATTGCTCCAATCCAGAAATAAGTGCAATACGCTTATAACCGACTTTCGCCAAATAATCTACCGCTTTAAATGCTCCCTCTCGGTTGTTCACCAACACCACATCAACATCAACCCCCTGAAGCCCACGGTCAAAACATACAATTGGCAAACCTTCTTTCACTAAACTGATTACCTTAGCATCTTTCTCGTGGGCTGGTGCCGCAATCAATCCATCAATCGATTCAGATTGCAAAATATCCAGGTATAACTTTTCTTTCTTCTCATCCTGTTGAAAATTACACATGATCAGTGCATAGTTGTTTTCGTAGGTAACATCTTCGATACCACGAAGCACATCAACATAAAAGGGGTTTTGAATATCCGGGATAAGTACTCCAATCAGGTTGCTTGACACACTCTTTGAGCGGAGTCTTTTAGCAACACGACTGGGCTGATACCTAAGTTCTTTAATTGCGTTTAATACTCTTGCTCGAGTAACTTCATTTACATTCGATCCATTATTAATAACCCGGGATACAGTAGCAATTGAAACCCCAGCCTTTTTTGCAACATCGTTTAGGCTCCCCATATTGAAACAAGTGTCTTATTTAATTTTGCCAAAGATAACTTAAATCTTTGGACAATAACTTTTAACATCTTCCGAAAAGCTTCATAAGCACTCCGCAACTATTTAATTGGTTCTGATGACAAGTGCAAAATGTGAAAACGTTTACAAAATAAATGTACATATTTTTTTTTACTTTTAAAATTCTCGGTGAAATTAGTTTCTCAGACCTATCCTAAATAAAGCCAATTAGGCTCCAGTTTCCCTGAACTATTATTTTTGTGGTCTCGAATCATAAAAATACTAATTGGCAATGAATACAAATTTAACGCTATTTGCACAAATAATTCAATCGTTGAGTAGAAACTGCTTCAAAACGTTGGTAAAACATTATGATACGGACAAGCATAATAAAGGTATCGATAGTTGGACACATTTAATAACCATGCTTTTTTGCCCGTTTTCAAGAGTAAACTCGCTGCGTGATGTAACAAATGGCTTACGTTCTGCCTCGGGGAATTTAAATCATTTGGGACTACAGAAAGCACCTTCCAAATCATCCTTGTCTTATCAGAACCAAAACCGGGAATGGCACCTTTTTCAGGATTACTATTTCAAATTATTCCAATGATTATCGGGCTTAGCACAGTTCAAACAAACACGTTTCAGAATTAAATCTAAGATTCTACTGCTCGACTCAACAACTATTTCGTTGTGTTTGAGCCTTTTTGACTGGACAAAACACAGAAAGCGCAAAGGAGCAATAAAACTCCATACTTTGCTCGATTGCTATGGCTGTCTATATAAACCTTACCGATGGAAAAGTAAACGCTGCAATGGCTGCCAAAGAAATAGTTCCACATGCTGATAGTGTTGTGGTTGCCGATCGTGCTTACGTTGATTTCGAAAACCTTTGTCGTTGGCACATTGGAAAAAGTTTCTTTGTTGTCAGGTTTAAAAAGTCGGTAGAATTCAACAGACACGATGAACGGGAACTGCCAGAGGACAGGCACCAACACATCCTGATTGATGAATACATTGAACTCTCAGAGAAAAAAACAAAAGCCAAATACCCGAAAAAACTTCGCAGGGTCGTTGTTTGGGATGAAGTGAACCAGCAAACCATTGAGCTGATTACAAACCAATTTTCGTGGACAGCAAACACGATCTCCGATCTATACAAAGCACGTTGGGATATTGAGCAATTTTTTAAGGACATTAAAATGCAGTGTTGATACAGATTTGAACAGCAATGATTACCATACTGGTTTTTAAATACCTAAAAGCTTGTGCAAAATAGGGCTGGTGCTTGTCCAATCTGGTCGCATTCTGAGAATAAACCTACTGGAAAAGTTCGACTTGCAACGACTACTTGATAATCCGTTCGAACAATAACCCGAGCTCGTCCCATTGCTTTATGCGCAAGGTAAATTTTTTGAGTGGGGGGATTGATTATTGAAAATGTGAAAAAACTGTCCGAATCACCTATAAAAAAGAACAGATAATTAAAATTAAAAACATTTAGGACAGCTCTGACAAGAAATATAAAAATTTTCTAAACTATCGTAATTGATGTATCGAATAGGATCCAAGCATATAATGTGCCATACTTTCTGTCTACTGAATTTTCATCCAATCAAAATAAAAAGGGCCTTGCTTCCTAGGTTTCAATCTTAACGTATATTTTCCAGCATTAATAGTGGTTTGGGTGTCGGTTCTAAAACTTTTCCATTTGATATCAGCAACGGGAAACACCCACTGCCCACTCCACACCAGTCGTCCATCGGCAGCAACGATTTCTCCGTCAACGGTGATATCCTCAGTCCCTTTGTTCATATAGCGAAACTCCAATCCGTATTTTGAGGCCAATCCAACATTAAAAGTCCACTCAATTGCATCTCCTTTACCGGGAACAAACTTACAATCCTTCTTTAAAATCTCTGTATTTATGGCTTTTCCTTTACTTCCGGCCTCTTCCGCCTCATATTTGAACGATGGCCGTAAATCAATCGGAGCATCCAAATTAGATACCGGAACGGCAGCAACAGCGTACATGGGAGAATTGCGTGAATTAAGCGGAAGCAACTCTACCTTCTTGCCTTTCGCATATCGTTTTTGATAGATCTCATAGTTCGTGCCGCTATTATATGTCGATCGCATAATATCCTTTCTTTTTGTAAACTCCTCAAGCCAGTTTGGCTTATCTGTAATCGACTCATCAATACCAATAATTAAATCAGACTCTTCATTAAGCTCGAATGTAGCAATCGAATTTCCACTTGCAGCTTCAGAAAATGCTGATGTTTGTACCCACTCGCTACCAAATAAGAATGGAGGTAACGAAATAATTTTGGCATCTGCGTCTGAATAAAGCAGATCTCCATTGTTCATCCAACTTTTGGCACTCCAGTTTGAATTATTTTCACTCGCAACTTGTATATTTTTAAACAGTCGACTTGAAGACTCCGCAGATTTAACATTCTCATCAGTTGTTGAAATAGCAATTGCTGAAATCACAGCCTGCGCAGCTTTCACCTCAGGAAATGAAATTTTCAATTCGCCTCCTTTAACTGAAAAAGCAACGGTTTTCTTTAACAAGTTGTCATGACCAACTTCTTCCCAAATATCCAAATCATTAATAACGACTTCGTCATTTACCGCAACATCAAAAATGCGCCAGTCGTTGCAATCCAATCCTCCTCCCGTTCCATACCAAGGCTCAACAAAATACATTTCAAGCTGATAATCGCCATCGGGAATACGGAATTTGTAAGCCAGTTTGTGACGCCCATACCGGAAAGTTTGAATAAGTTTCCATTCATCGGTGCCTTGAATTGGATCGTAAGTGATGCGTTGACTTCCATAAAATGCCGGCAAATCATCATAATCATCGGTCCAGGATACCGATCCCCAGCCCGACTCGTCTTTATGAACATCAGCTTGCCAGGTATTTCCTTCTTGATCAAGGTAATCCGGCCCACCGCAATTCACACGATATAAATAGTTCTTTTCCCCATTATTCGTGAGTGGCCTTACTTCTCCTGCTAATTCTTTTACACCTGCTGCTTCAGGCAACAAACCTAAAACGATATAATCTTCGGCAACCTCCTTGCCATCAACATATCCAACAGCATAGAGCACATTGTTTTGAATATCCACCTGATCCCATTTGAAATGAGTACCAATTGGTCCCTGCTTTTTCCGGCCAAATGAGTTTTTACGCACTCCGTTGAAGAGCTCAACTTCATCGCAATTGGAGAAAACCCGAATGCCATCTTTAATGCCCGTTTTTTCCCATCGATTAGGCCAAGTGTGCGATACAATGTAAACCATCGGATCGGTTTCCTTGGGTGCATAATTCGACCTGAACATGTAAAAAACATCCAACGGTTCACCCCAAATGGTTAGCGCTCCTTTGTAATTTACCGGACCAACCCGATCAATATCGCGAAGGCCTTCGCCAGCCTGTGTTCGTCCAGGATTGTCGTGCGATGTGAGCAACCAGTGGAACTGCCCGCAAGACTGATCGCTGGCAGCTTCACCTAAACGAACTTTCGACTCCATTAACTGCCAAAACCGATCTTCGCTTAAAGGCCCTTTGTATTCAAAATCACCCTCTGTATGCAGATCAATACTTCGCCATGCTCCGTATTCGCCGTTTAGCAATTGCTCCGAAAGTTCTTCATCATAAATATCAGGATTTCCTCCGTAAGTGCCCGACCAATTTTGAATGACGTTCCAATCGGTTCCTGTACCTCCATTGCAAGTGGTCACCAATCTCTGGCTTGATGCTCCCGGATCAAGTTCCCGAATTAATTCGGTACACTCCCGCGCAAACTCAGTTGGCATGGTACACTCGTTTTGCAAGCCCCACAAAATAATTGATGGGCTATTTCTACGTTCTTTAATCCAGTCGTGTAATAGTTGTTTAAAATTGGCCTGAAATTCAGTATTGGCAAACCAAATATGGGCACTCATTTGTGGCCACCATAAAATTCCTAAACTGTCCCATTGTTGTTGATAGCGGATATTATGAGGTTGGTGTCCATCCCGAAAAGCGTTATATCCGGCAGCCTTTACTTGCGCTACTCTCGAAAGAACCTGCTCATCAGAAAAAGCATGCCCCTGCCCCATCATATGTTCATACTCTGCAGTACCGTTTATAAACACGGGCCTTCCGTTTAAATAAAAACGATTGCTTGCATTTTCACCTTGAATATCCCACTTCGTCCATCGAATTCCATAGGGTGTTTCTAGCTGATCAACCAGTTCTCCATCCTGTAACACTTCGGTGATGACCTTGTACAAATATGGATCTTCAATTGACCACAGACGCGGATTTACAATCTGATCAATATGTTGCCGAACGGTATCAACCTGATCTGCAGAAAGATGAACAAAAGTGGCGACTTCTTTTATCAGCCGACCACGCTCATCAAACAATTTATTAATCACTTCAACTTTTGCCACCTGCTCTTTATTATTCTTCACTTCGATGGTTAAATGAAGGTTTGCAAGTTCATCAGTAATTTTATCATCATTCCAGATATGAACTCCAAATGGTTCAATGCGAATAGGATTAGTCACAATCAAATGAACCGGACGAAAAATACCCATCGGCTGACTACCCTCTGAGAATCCCCATTCAGGACTACAGCCACCACAAACCCAAGGTAAATCCCGAATGTCTGAGGGATGGTCTGCTCGAACTGCCAAAATATTTTCTTTATCAAAACGAATATGGTCAGTGACATCCAGCGTAAATGAAGTCCGCCCTCCTGCATGGTAGCCAATTGAATCGCCATTTAGCCAAACTGTCGCATAAGAACCTACGCCTTCAAACCAAAGAAAATACCGTTTGCTACTTTGCTCTTCAAGCTGAAATGACTTCCGGTACCAGGCATAACCATGCCTATTGCCATGCCTTAGTCGGCGATAACCGCCATAGTCATCCCAATTGTGTGGAACATTAACCTCCTCCCAGTTTTTAGTTGAGTAAACCAGAGACTCAAATCCATTATATGCAAGTTTATTTGTATCGTTGGCTATAGAATGCCACCCCTCATTTAAGGAGATATCTTGTCGTACAGGATGTTGATCAGAACACGAGTATAAAAACGATATGAAAATAAGCCAATTCAAAAACTTTCGCATAATTAGATTTCTATGTAGTGGGTTTTATTATTGAATTCAAGATTCGACAAACGAATACAAATCTATGTAAACGTTTTCAATTCTACTAAACATTCAAATATAAACATCACGATTTCGCAATATATTAGCCAGTTACAAACTGGTCATTTGTTTTATCTCCTATTCAAAAAAAGCATTGAACTTTCAATTTCAACAAAACAGCAGATGCAGGTCTGAAAACAGATAGAGAGACTATTGTCAACAATCCGGGATTCTGATAATTTCAGCCAATGACCTTCCCAAGTTTCATCATGTACTATTTGAAATCCACCTAAAACCAGGTCTGAAGAAGTCGCTGCAATATTATTTGCTTCTGCATGTAAAGAAATAAATCTAATCAAGTCAAAGAAAAAGCAATGACACACTACCTAGCATAAACTTGAATTGGTAAAAAGATACTTGTTGGATAAAAAATTCCTTTAGCTCTTGAGTAGTCAAAATGGAGCTTAAAGCGCACAAAAAGATTTGGGAAAATAGACCTTTCATAGAAATGCATGATATTGAATCCCCAATATGCACACGAACAAAAAAATGTAAATGGTGAAAGCTTTTAAAGCTTCCACCATTTTATAGTCTATTCGGCTGATACATTATCAGGATTTTGAACTAACGCAGGATTCGAATCTAAATCGTACTGAGGTATTTTAAATAAAAAGTCCTTTGATGGAACAAACTCCAATGGAGCGTCCACGTACATATAGATTCCTTCATCATTTCCCCATTTTACATGCTTCTTAACGTTCTCTCCGATTCTATCAGTTCGTATTTCATCAAAATACAGGAGACCTTCTCCAACAAATTCCCATCCTCTTTCACGGTAGATTGAGTCTGCGAACTGTTCTTTAGTTAAATTAGCAGGCAAATCATCTAAATCTGCGCGATTACGAACATCATTAACTGCTTTGTAAGCAGAAGCCGTTGGTCCATTTAGCTCATTTTCTGCCTCCGCATAGTTTAATAAGACATCAGCGTAACGAATAACATATGAAGTTGCTTGCGGCTTTTTCAACGTTGCTGATTCTGGTGTTCGATCGTAAAACTTAAGATTTCCAGGACCTGCTGTTTTCCAACCTCTGGAACCAGGATAAAAACCTTTGTCCTCAGGAACGAAAACCAGCGTATCTAGAATATGGCTTGGATTTCCTTTTTCCGTAGTATGGAAACGAGTCAAGAAACTTCCTTCTTTACGAGCATCTGTGTCACTGTATGATAAATAGTGCGAAATTGAAGGTCCGAAACGACGATACATATAACAACCAAGCGTATATTCAGTGATATTCACTCCAAACATGGTGTGTGTATTATTATACTCCTTGTCAACACCTCCATATTGGATTTCAAAAACAGACTCCATTCCATTTTTATTATTTGTGTTCCACCAATACCACAAGTCCTTAAAATCAGGTTCAAGTGCATATTCGGCAGATTGCATTACCGCTTCGGTATACTCTTTAGCTTTCTGAAAGTAAGTTTCATCACCGGTCATGCCCCCTCTCGTCAAATAAACATCGCCAAGCAATGACTGGGCAGCACCCTTAGAAGCCCTCCAAATATCATTCGCATCATATTCTGATTTCTTAGGTAAGTTTTTTATTGCATATTCCAAATCGTCAATAATATATGCATAGGTTTGATCAACTGATTTTCGGGGAATTTCAAGTCCTTCAAGTCCTTCAGTAAATGACTCTGGAATAGGAAGTCCTCCATATAAGCGAACAAGATTGAAATAAGTTGCAGCCCTCATGAATCGAGCTTCGGCAAAAAATCTTGCTTTTAGGCTTTCATCCATTTCAACATCAGCTCCCCGACCAATAACTAAATTTGCACGGTTAATAATATCATAGGCATCATCCCAATTTGTGATAACCATTTTATCTGCGTTATTTACATCATTCCACACATTCCAAAGGTGCATGTTGTCCTTTGCATATGCTGGTGATCCAAATTCAGTCCTTACTTCCAAGTACATGATGTATTTGTAATAACCATTGAACTCTCGTTGATAGCCATCATAAACACCTACTAGTGCACGACCAAGTTCCTCTCCGTTGTTGTAGTAATTGTTTGGAGACAAAAAGGTGTAGGGTTCTTCTGTTAAGTCTGTACACTGAGAAAATATAAGCACTGTACAACTTAAAATTATATATCTAATTAATTTCATTGTTATGAGAATTTAAGGTTTAAAATTTAGCTCGGATTCCGAATATCATTGTTTTTGCATAAGGGAAATCAACCTTCCCGTTTTCGGGGTTGTACCCCCGATGGTTTGCAAAATTCAAATAATTCTGTGCATTAACGTAAAAATTCAGATTACTTACCCAGTTTAAATTTCTGATCATTGAAGAAAAGTCATAGCCAACTTTAATATTTTTGACAATAAAATAATTCCAGCCTCCATTGGTACGGTCTGACAATGATATTTCCTGAGCACCTGCACGAGGGAATGTGCCGGTTGGATTTTCCTCACTCCACATTCTGTCGTAAGCATATCTTGTTGGCAGGTAATTTCTGTTCTGCACCTGGTTTTCTCCGAATGTTAAGTACCCTGTGTTTTCATCTTGTGCAGCAAGGCCTGTTGCTCCTTGACCATATATATCCAGACTTAGATTTTTGTATACCAGGCTCGTTGACACACCATAAAAGAAATCAGGCTCAGTTGAACCAATGTTAATGTAGTCTTCACTATTGATGCTCTTATCATCATTCTGATCGATGTACATTTCTTCTCCTAACTCGGCAGACGATCGAATAGTCTGGTAAGCGGTAAGTTGATCCTGTGTTGTAATAATTCCGGCAGACTCGCGAGCCCACAGGCTATTTACCGCTTCACCAACGATCAAATAGCGAGCAATACCTCCTGTAGATGAACCTAAATTAATTTTTTCAACATCGCCATAAAGTTCAACAACTTCATTTTTGTTACTAGAGACATTGGTTGTCACATCCCATTTAAATTCCGAATCGATGATTCGTGCGTGAGCTGTTAGTTCAAGTCCAACATTTTTCACTTCCCCAATATTCTTCAACATGCTTGAATAACCAGAAGTTGTAGGAATAGGTACATTATATAACAAATCAGACGTTTGACGAGAATAATAATCCAAATTCAAATCCAATCGATTCCAAAAGCCAATATCTACTCCGACATTATATTGAATATTACGTTCCCATTTCAGATCCGGGTTACCAATGGTTTCAGCAAATCCTAGAATTGGGACACCATCAAACACATAATAGGCACTGCTCAATGACGCAAGTGATTTATAATTACCAATTTCCTGGTTTCCTGTAACACCATAACTGGTTCTCAGTTTTAGATTAGTAATGGTTTCATTTCCGGCTAAAAATGGTTCTTGAGTAACTCTCCAACCAAATCCTACAGATGGAAAAAATCCCCATTTGTTGTTGTTTCCAAATCTGGAAGAGCCATCATATCTTCCTGTAACGGTCAATAAATATTTATCATCATAAGAATATGAAGCTCTGGCTGTCCATGAAATCAATCGATTTGAATATTTATCAGAGTTAACAGAAATACTCTCAATACTGGCATAGGACATATCATTTGCGCCAGTTGCATCATTCAGAAATCCAGATCCGCTGGTTTCCAGATCTTCATAAACGTATTCCTGCCATGAATATACTCCAGTAGCTGTCAATCGGTGTTTATCCCAAGTATTCGAATAACTCAGGATGTTATCAGTTAACCGACTTGTTTTTCTCCGATAGGTTTGTCCTCCAGTACCTGTGCTTCCTGATCCAATTCCTGCACTTGAATTAGATGTGTAATATTCGTATTGCTTTTCGTTAGCAATATCAACACCGAAATTTGTCTTAAAGGTTACATTCTTTATAGGGGTAACTAAAGCATAAACATCGCCAAGTATTCGATCAGTACTCAGCTCGTTTGTTACTTCCGACGCTTCTGCAACCGGGTTCCAGGTACCTTCGAAATAAGAGCTGATTGAAGGATCTTCAGTGGCATAATACCAACTTCCATCAGTTTTTTTAACTGGTACAGTTGGCCAACCGTAACGGAAAATATTACCTGTTGGATTGTTGCGGACATCTCGTTGCGACCTGCCCACTTGCATGTGTGTTCCAACAGTCAACCAAGGGTTAAACTCATGATCTAAATTCACACGTACAGTAAACTTTTCAAAGCCAGAAGCTTCAACCATCCCATCCTGCGAAAAGATATTACCTGACAGCATATAAGATGTTTTATCTTTTCCTCCACTAAACGCAACAGAATAGTTTTGCACTTTGGAAGTGTTCTTGATAATTTCATCGTGCCAGTCGACATCATACGAAGGAGCTGGATTAGACGAGGAATAAACGGGAGCTCCATTTGAATAGGTATAAGCATCATTAATAAAATTAACGAAATCTTCCCTTCCCAGCATTTCTGGCACCCTTGCAGGAGTTGCAATTCCCAACGATCCGCTTACCTCCAGATTATTTTGTCCTCTTTTTCCTTTTTTAGTTGTAATCAAAATAACACCGTTCGCTCCTCTAGATCCGTAAATAGCAGCAGATGAGGCATCTTTTAATATCTCCATTGATTCAATATCGTTGCTGCTAATATCATTTAGATTATTATTCACCAAAGGAAATCCATCCACAACAATAAGTGGTTCGTTTCCAGCAGTAATTGACCCGCTACCACGAATTCGAATAGTTGGTGAAGATCCGGGAGAAGCATCGGCATTTATTACTGCAACTCCAGATGCTCTACCTTGTAATGCTTCAATTGGGTTTGACGCAGAAACACTAACCAAATCTTCAGCCTTAACCTGTGTAACAGAGCCTGTCAGGTCACTTTTCTTCATGGTTCCATACCCTACTGCTACAACCTCTTCCAGCCCAATGGTATCATCATACATGACCACATTGTTGGCATTCGAAACGCTTACCTTTTGTGTTTGCATTCCGATGAATGAAAACATCAAAAACTCAGCATCAGCTGGAACTTCCAGTTCATAACTTCCGTCCAGTGCAGATATCGTTCCTGTTTGTGTCCCTTCAATTACGATAGTCACACCTGGAAGAGGATTTCCAGTACCATCTGTTACAACTCCTCGTATTTTACGAGCCTGCCCAATGTTAGTAACACCATCTGTTCGGTTAACCACAATTGTTCTTCCAATAACCTCGTAGTTATACTTGTCCACATCTAGGAGTCGGGTCATCACATCCTCAATTGAAGCATCATTAAACTCAACTGTATATTGCTTATTCATATCCAGCTGGTCACTTTTGAAGAAGAATCCGTAATCGGAAACTCTCTCAATTTCACTAAAAACATCGATAATACTATTGTTCTCAAATTTGAGACTAATACGTGTACCCTGCGAATAGGAGCCTGACGCGATAGAAACAAAACTAAGAAAAAGTAGAAAAGCAGTTAGTTTCATAACAATTAAAAATTTCATCATCCCGGACCTTATTGGCACAGGAGAAAATAGATTTTTTTTCATAATTTTGGAATGTTTATAGTTAATACTTAATAGGTTTTCATAGAAAACTTATTGAACTATTCTAAACCGGGTTGGATGCCGCCTTCCCGGTTTACTTATTTTCAACAAGTACCTCTCTCTGAGAACCTAGTAAATGATTATTTCATCAAGTTCATAAGGCTTATTGTTTATTTGATATTGAATATTTGTTGTTAGTTTTAACATTTTTAAAACATAACCTACCGTTGTCGTTTTATCAATAGCGCCTGAATAACGGAAATCTTTCAATTGTTTATCCTCAAACCGGAACTTCACATCATACCAGTTTTCGAGTTCAAGACAAATATCTTCCAAACGTTTATCCCTAAAAGCAAATTTCCCATCAATCCATGCTGAAATAAGTTCAACATCAACATTCTTAATATTGAGGCTTTTATCGCTTCTCATATAGGTTGCGTTCTCCCCAGGTTTCAGTCTTGTGATTGTCGCATTATTACTTTTCAGAATATCCACAGCTCCTTCCATCAAAGTAGTTTCTATAAAGTCATCATCAGGATAAGCCTTTACATTAAATGAAGTTCCGATATCCTTTATTTTCAAATCACCTACATTCACTAATAATCCGTGCTTATCAGAGTTCCTAACTTCAAAGTAAGCTTCTCCTTTAAGTTCGATGTTTCTCGTTCCCTCTTGATCTTCTGATAAGACGATTTCAGTTTCTGAATTTAGCCACACAACGGTTCCATCATCCAACTCAAAATGAGCCATACTTCCTTTTTCTGCGCTAAACTTTTGAACCAAATGATTACTTGCTTGATCTGAATTTAATAACAGGTAAGAGGAAAGACTACCTAATCCGATTAAAAGAATAGCAATAGCAGCATAGCGCAACA
Source organism: uncultured Sunxiuqinia sp. (assembly GCF_963678245.1). Lineage (NCBI taxonomy): Bacteria > Pseudomonadati > Bacteroidota > Bacteroidia > Marinilabiliales > Prolixibacteraceae > Sunxiuqinia > uncultured Sunxiuqinia sp. The sequence goes on along the minus strand of NZ_OY782767.1, from coordinate 228,593 downwards.
AACTAAAGAGTTTTTGCGAAGGTTTGTTATCTTGTACTTGATGAACGGCTTTTGACCAAAATTCATCAAACTCCTGGTCAACCGTTTGCTCTGAAATTTTATTGTTTGCAGAAGTTATAACCCATAGTTCTTTGGTTTTCAGAAATAACTCCCGCTCATTCTCATCTTCGGCAAGTAAACGGTAGTAAGTTTCTTTCTCTGCTTCAGATGCTTGACCCATAAGTATTTTTGAGATAAAATCCTTGTCCATTATTGTGATTCGTTTATTACTAAACAATTCAATAACAGTAACCCCTAACCGATTTTTGATATTTTATTGAAAAAGAACTGAGATTAATAATGGGAGATAATCTTTTAGGGCGACTCTCAGACTTTTAAGCGCTTTTGTCATATGAGCTTCAACTGTCTTCTCTGAAATATTTAGTTTTTCAGCAATCTCTGTATTTTTGAAGCCCTCATAACGACTCATGCAAAACACCTTGCGGCAGTGCTCTGGTAAATTACTTACAGCCTCCTCAATTTTGTCCTTCAACTCTTCAACCTCCATATAGTCAAAAGACGTGCGAGATAAAGATTCATACTGCAACTCCAATTCCCTTTGTTTGATGTTGTTGTTATGATTATTGACGATCTGCTTCCGTTTAATCTGATTCAGGCAACCATTTTTGACCAACGTATACAGGTAATTCTTCAAGTTGGAATTATCCTTAAGCTGACCTTTTATTTCCCAAAGCTTTAAAAAGGCATTCTGTACAATTTCCTTTGCATCATCGGCATCATCAAGGTACTGATAAGCTAAATTAAACAACATCGAATAATATTGGTGATAAAGATGCCGGTAGGTCTCTTTGACACCATTACGTAAATTTACTATTTCGAGATTCACACCTGACATTAGCCTTTATTGAATATTACAATACGAATCTATTCAAATAGGAACCAGCTGATTAATAAACAACCATCAGTCGATCAACTCCAGAAGCTCCTTTTCGGATAGCGGATCATCGTGCCAACTGAAGCCAAACGCTCATATCGCACTTACCTCGATTATCCCAGGCATAATAAGGAATGAGCTTGATTGGTACATTACGTAGGTCCTTTCCTGATATTTTCCGATATAACTTGTCCTGATCCCAACCTGCTTCACGCACCAATTCAGCTTCTACGTTAAGTGCTACTAGTTGGCTATTGGCAATTTCAGTTTTTTCGGGGGTGAACGTTTGTTTCGGAGAAATGGCGACTTGAAACAGATCAACACCTTCGGGTAAATCAACCGATTCAAGACAATAAACTACGGGTCCTCTTTGCACTGCAACCTGATTTCTGGTTTCTTCAACCAACGGATTAGCCTCGATAAAATTAACAGACATAGCCAATTTAATTTGAATGACATCTCCCTTTTTCCAAGTTCTTGCTATTTCCTGATAGGTTCCTGAAATAGCGTCGGTATCAATACGAGTTCCATTTATTACGATTTCGGACTGATCGCACCACGAGGGTATGCGAATATGAAATGGCAAATCTCCTTTTGGAGCTTTAGTAATTTTCAAGGTAACATCGCCACTCCATGGATAGTCGGTAATTTGCTCCAGCTCTAACTTCGAGCCATCTTTCAATTCTGTTTTCAAATGGTTGCCGGCATAAAAATTAAACCAAAGTCCATCGTCAGACATGCTATACAGGTAATTGTGAATTTCTGCAACTGTACGAATCGTATTCGGCGGACAACAATTGCAATATCCGATGTATTCTTCTCTATTCTTTGACCAGCGAAGTTCAAAAGGTAAATCGCTTGAAACTGCCAGCGGATTGGTGTAGAAATAACGTTCACCATCCAAGCTAACACCGGCTAATAGACTATTGTACATCACTTGCTCCATAATATCAGCATACTCAGCCTGTCCGGTGGCCAAAAGCATTCGCCAGTTCCAAAGCAGATTTCCAATATTAGCGCATGATTCGTTATGTGCCGAAAAGTTAGGCAGCTCATAGTCTTGCCCATAGGCTTGATGCACCTGTTGAATTGAAGGTTGATCGTAGGTTGTGCCGTTTGGAGAAACGCCATCATACAGAGCCCCGCAGGCTCCTGTAATGTATAGCTTAGTTTCTACCAAATCATGCCAAATAGCATCAAGCGCAGTCATTAACGACTTATCACCGGTTTCAGCATAAACATCGGCAACACCAGCGTATAAATAATTTGCACGTACTGCATGCCCAATTGCTTTTGTCTGCTGACGAAATGGAATACGATCCTGATTATGATCGTGTCCGTCTTCAACCATGGCACGAATATCGATTAAGCCTTGAGCGAGCTCCAAATATTTTGGATCACCCGTTGTTCGGTACATTTCAGTTACACCCATATAGTGCGAAGGACAAATGGCATTCAACGCCAACTCTTTCTTATTTCGTTGATAAAAATCATACAAGAAATCGGTGGCCTTAATGGCTATATCCAGCAAATTTCGCTTTCCGGTTAATCGATAATGAATGCATCCAGCAGTCATCAAATGGCCCATATTGTAGGTCTCAAAATCAAGTCGCTCTGCAAACTCATTCTTTTGGCCTTCGTTTCCTAACTGCTCAATCACAACAGGCGTGTGGATATAGCCGTCTTCGCGCTGAGTTTTTCCAATAATATCAATGATCGAGTCAATCTCCTGTTCCAGTTCTGCTTCCTGATTCATGGAATAAACCACAATCAAAGCTTCCAGTATTTTATAAAAATCACCATCATGAAACGGAGGACCAACATGCTCGCCCTTTTTCAAGCCGGCTGCAATCTCAAAATTGGCGAAGCCGTGGCTAATCGAGTCATTCATATACATGCCCATCATGTGCGGAACCATACTTTGTTCGCAAACACGAAAACGCTCAGCCCAAAATCCATCCGTCCAATTTACATCGGTTAAATTAACCGGAGTAAGCTTTGCATGTGGGCTTTTTGATGTATTGACCAAACTCTTTTCCTGAGCTGATAATTTAAAAACGAACAAGATCATCAGGCTCAAAAAACCGCTTCCTCTCATTATTTTATTCATCCCATTTCCTTTTATTTTGAACATTCAAACTTATAGTCTCCAGAACCAATTTCCAGTAGCAGTTTCCCATCTTCAAATCCCATTATTTCAACCTCTTGAATTTGATCGACCGGAATTCCACCTTCTTTCAATTTTGAAAAATCACTTCCGGGTATTTCAATTAATGCTTTCGTATTAGCTGGCACTTTCACGTTCAATTTAAACGTGTCGTCATCTTGCTCCCAATGGCTGAGAATTTCGCCATACATGGAATGATATTTCGCCTTAGCAAAGGTCAATTCTTCGGTTGGATAAGGTTTTATTTTAAATTGCTTGTATGCCGGAACACTTGTGTCCAATTTCAGACCTGCCACCGACGAATAAAGCCACTCTCCCACTGCACCGTAGGCGTAATGGTTGAACGAATTCATGCCAACATCCTGAAAACTCCCATCGGGCTTAATGCCATCCCAACGTTCCCAAATAGTTGTAGCACCTTTTGTAACCGCATACAACCAAGAAGGATAACGCTTATTAAACAGCAACTTGTACGCGATTTCAGGATAGCCGGAATCGGTCAATGCCTGACAAAGCATTGGTGTTCCTAAAAATCCAGTTGTTAAATGTCCAAAATGATTGACATCATCCACCAGACGCTTAGCAGCTTTCGCCACTAAATTATCGGGGATCAATCCAAATGACAAGGCCAAAACATAAGCAGCTTGCGTGTTCGAAGTCAATCGGCCGGTTTGAGTAATAAACTCAGTTTGAAAAGCTACTTTTATCTTTGGACGTAATGCTGCATAACGATCCGCATCTGCTGCCTTTCCCAGAATTGTCGCAATTTGTTGCATTAATCCGGTTGTGTAATAAAAGTAGGCTGTAGCCACTAAATCTTTATCGGTGTTCGCGCCTGCATAACCATAATCAGGCGCATTATAGTAGTACGAATAGTATTCGGCAAAAGACAACCAATCGCCAAAATGAAATACTGTATCATACAAATAGCGGTCACCCGACTCTTTGATCATGTATTCTTCCCAACCCTTCATGGATTCGTATTGCTCTTCCAAAATTCGTTGATCACCATAAACCTGATAAACGGTCCATGGAATAATCACAGCCGCATCAGCCCAGCCAGTTGCGCCAAATCCGTCGGACCAGCCGGTACCTCCGCCATCTTCAATCACATTTGGAACAACCCATGGTACACTGCCATCTTCGCGTTGATCCGCAATATAGTCCTTCATCCATTTGGTGTAAAAACTTGCGGCATCGCGGTTAAAGCAAGCAGTTGGCGCAAAAATCTGCGCATCACCTGTCCAGCCTAGGCGTTCGTCACGTTGCGGACAATCAGTTGGAACATCGAGGAAGTTTCCTCGAAGTCCCCAATCAATATTTTTTTGTAGTCGATTTACCAGCGGATCGGAGCATTCAAACTCACCAGCCAGCGGCATATCCGAATGAACAACACGTCCTTCAATATCATCCAATGAAATATCTCCAGAATAATCGCTCACCCGCACAAAGCGGAATCCGTGAAAAGTAAAACGAGGCTCGAATTCTTCAACACCATCGCCTCTGAAGATGTAGGTATCTTCAGCCTTTGCTGCTCGCAGGTTATCGGTATAGAAATTGCCTTCCGGATCCAACACTTCTGCATGGTGCAGCGTAATTTGATCTCCCGCATTTCCTTTCAACCGGAAACGCACCCAGCCAACTATATTTTGACCTAAATCAAAAACCAGCTCACCTTTAGGTGTAATGATCTTTTCAATCGGCTTGATGGTTTCGGTGATACGAACCGGAACACCTTCAGAAGAAACAAGATTTGCAACTCCATATTCTTTAATAGTGACTCCGAACCAGTTTTGATCATCAAAGTCAGGCTTGTTCCATGCTTCACTTCCCAGACGGGCATCGTAAGTTTCACCATGGTAGATATCCGATTTTAGAATTGCCCCAGTGTTCGATTTCCAACTATCGTCGGTTACAATCATTTCATGGCTTCCATCTTCGTAATCAATTCGAATTTGGCAAAGCAAAGCCAGCTTTTCGCCGTACAAATTTTTGTTTCCCTGCCATACCAAATAGCCCCGATACCAACCGTCTCCCAAGACAAAGCCAATGGCATTCTTGCCGGAAATCAGTTGCTCGGTAACATCGTAAGTTTGGTATTGCAACCGCTGCTCGTAACTGGTCCAACCGGGTGTAAACAAATCCTCGCTTACTTTCTCACCATTCAACGACAATTCGTACAATCCGTGACAAGTCAGGTAGGCAGCTGCCTTCTTAATATTTTTTTTAAGGTGAAATTCTTTTCGCAAATAAGGTGAAGGTGTCGAATCCGAGGGATCTTCCTTGTAGGCAGGTTCTATCCATTGAGCTTTCCAATCATCATCATTGAACAGTCCCATTTCCCAAAATGCCGAAGCACTCCATTCTGATTCTTCCTTGTAATTGTTCCAAACTTTAACGGTCCAGTAAACCCGCTGACCCGACTGAAGCTCCCGTCCACCATATTCAACATGAATAGACTGATCTGAGTCAATTCTTCCCGAATTCCAAATCAACTTACTTTCATTCTGAAGATCAAGCTTTGAAGTTGCACATTTCACCTGATAAGCATTCTGAGAAACATTTCTTTTCTCATCAACTATTTCCCAGCTTAACCGAGGGCTACATGCTTTCAAGCCAACAGGATTGCTTTTATATTCCGTCTTTAGGTTCGTTACTTTCAAATCAACAACGTTTTATTATTTCTATTCTTTTTCTTCATCATCCAGTGATTTGGTTTTCATCCAAAAAGGAGAGGTTCCAAACCATAAAAACATACCGGCTAACATTAAATGAAAATGCATCTCAATATCGATAACCTGTTTAAACACTAAAATGGAAGGAACGATGGTCAACATCAATCCGATAAGCGATATGACAATCAATATTTTTCTCATGACAAACCTCCTTCTTTTATTAATTGAACGTTCTTTTTCTGGTTTTGCTGAATGTAACTAAATCCCAAATACATCAACATCGCCAAAATGTATTCGGGAGCAATCAGGTAAGTTAAATCCATTTTAATGGCATCTATCCACCCCGGCAAATTAGCCCCAATCATACGTTCCAGCCATGGTAAATGGTCCTTTCCGTAAATTACAAAACAGATAAAGAATGATCCAAACCAAGCAATGGCAGCTGGCCAGCTGAACAGTTTTCGCGACTTCTCAGTAAAGCTGCTGATCAAACCGAACTTAGGAAACAACCATACGTCGACAACAACAAAAGCTCCAAGAGGTACAAAAAACAGGGCATTGTAGGCAACAATCCGGTCAAGATTAGCATTGATCGCCGGAATACAAGCTGTAATAATCATAAATACACCGGCAGCGAAAGTTACTTTCCAGCGTTTCCAGTTTGGAGTGGCTACCTGAATAGCCAATCCTGCACGGTACAGCCCGGGGTTCGCAGTTGTCCATCCAGCAATCACTACACTGATGGCTCCTGCTATGCCTGCTCCGTAAAGGGCAATATTTCCGGGCTGTGGATTAACAAAGCCATCAGCAAGGAATGCAGCACATATGATTCCTGAAGCAATCCATGCTCCAAAATGGCCGATAAACATCCCAACAGCAGAGGCAAATCCCTGCTTCCAACTTTTAGCATATCGAAAAATAGTTACATCCGACATTCCTAAATGTTGTGGTGCGTTGCACAACCAAGCAAATCCGGCAACATGCCAAAAGGTATATTTTGAGTTTCCTCCAATTGGCACTCCTGTAAAGATTTTGTTACTGGCCACATCCCAGAAATCACTAAAATTAGTTGCTCCAAGTTTGCCCAGCACAGCCAGTGCCGCAGCAAAGAAAACAAGAATCATCCAGGGAGCACATATTTTTGAGAAAGTAGCAATCTTTTCAAATCCCAAAACGGCAAGCGCAGCAATAACAGTTCCTACAATTAACGCGATTAACATCCATGGAACAGTAGGAATTACATCTCCGGCAACGTAGTTCGGATTTGGAATTCCAAATGGAATGGAAATAGCAGTCACTGCAACTGTTACCATTGCTCCTGCTAAAAGACACAATATAAAAGCATAAAAAACACTATACGCAATTGTCAAGTATGGACCAACAATCTTTTTCAATTGCCAATAGATTGTCAAACGGGTTTTAACAGCAATAGGAGCTGTGATTAATGCCCAACTTAAAACGGCCAGAATATTACCAACCAGCAACCCCAGGAAAAAATCTTTAGCCGACACGCCATGCATTACCATCAAAGGGCCTAGCACAAATTCAGTTCCGGCAACATGCTCGCCTGCAAACATTGCGATGAAAGTTTTCCACCCATGAAGTTTCTTTTCAGATACTGGCTCCCTATCATATTCATACAACGCATCAAGCCGATCTATAAGAGTTGAATCTGCGCCTTCAACTGAAGGCTGAGGATTAGTCTGCATAATTCATTCAATATTAGTTAGGTTTATTTTCTATTTTTATTCTTACCTATTCCGATTTGCGAAAAACAACTGCCAAAATACACAAAAAATAGTAAACCGCTTAACTTTACCTTTCGTTTTTTTTCTTTTATTTTCGTTTTAAGTGATATACTGAACTATAACTTTACATTTAGAAAAAGAATGAAAAAATCATTCATCTAACTAGTAATCAAAGAATATTATCTAAAACCTTAGGATCGTTACCCCTGCATGCTTCCATAAGCAATCACACAAAAAGAAGAAACTAAAACCCAAAGAGCGATCACCAACAAAATATAGGTGTTGCGATTTACGTTTTTCCATTCCTTCATAATTACACCAATAATATAACTAAAGAAGATGAGCATAGACATGTGAAGCACCCAACTGGCAAATTGAAATTTTCCCATATTCACATGTCCCAGTCCGTAAAAGAAAAATTGCAAAAACCACAGAGATCCGGCCAAAGCCGACCACAATATATTTTTCGTAATAACGCTACTTTTCAGTCCGCTTTTAGTTGTAAATTCTTTTAAGGTTTTTTTTCGCACACCCAACACGATGAACCAAATTACATTCACCACCCAGCATCCGGCTGTTGAAACAATTAATTTGGCATTTCCCTCGAAATGACCAGCTCTGTGTTCCGCAGCCATATCGGCAATGGGTTGTCCAAATTCCAGTGAAATATTAAATACACCCGAAAGAACTCCGGCAATTATTGTTAAAACCAAACCAATCAACATATTGGATCTTTTCAATCCTCCTTGCACCATAGTCATTTCGTGTTCTCTTCGAAAACCGGCCCAGCCACATCCGGCTACCCCCAATATCGAAACAATCATCCCAACCAGAACAACCATACCACCAGGAGCTGTGAAGTATTCGACTAATCCGCCAAAGATCATCAAAGGCAAAATAGTTCCCACGATAGCAGAAATACCGATAGCCAGCGTATAAGTTAATGAATAGCCAATATACTGTATAGAAACACCAAACGACATACTGCCAAAACCATACGCAGAACCCAAAAGAAAAGCAGCCCAAATTGGCTTTGAGGGAGCGTGCTTTAAAATGAAGAAGAAATCAGGAACCGTAATTACACCAATAAGTATGGGCATTAAAATCCAGGCAAACAAGCCTTGTACTAGCCAGAAAGTTCCCCAAGACCAATTTTTTGTTTTCTGAAAAGGAACATAGCATGATGAGGCAGACACGCCTCCGATGGCGTGCAGCATTGGTCCGATTATCGGGCTAGTTGGTACCATAGTTTAAGCTCTTTAGTCAGTTAGTTGTTTATTCAATCCAAATGAAATATTTCTTCCATCTCGCTCCAAAACTCTCCGGGGCTTCGATTTTCCAGAGGGCTCATTAGCGGTTTCACCACATCCCACCAACGCTGTGTTTCTTCATCATCTGCCATTTTTGCCATATCGGTATCAAAATCATCTCCCGCATATTCGAAATAAGCAAATAGGTAGTCGTCGCGAAAAAAGATGGAATAGTTTTCTAAATTACACTCTTTGATCTTTGCCAACACTCCCGACCACACATTCGCGTGCTGCCGGATATATTCTTCAGAACCTTCTGGTTTTAACCGAATCATTTGTCCAAAGCGTCTGTTCATTTCGTTTTATTGATTGAGTTAAACATGGCTTGAATATTTACAGGTGGAATATCGGGTAATATGGCTTCATGACTTGGCGAGATGACCAAACCGGTCGGAAATAAGCGTTTCAGTTCTTCAACTTTTTCGGCCACCGACTTTGCATCTCCTTTAACAAGCAAGTACTGGGCATCAACTCCACCACAAAAAGCAATTTTTCCGTAGTAGTGCTCTTTCAGATGTGCGGCATCCATATCGGCAGCCAAGGCCTGAATGGGGTGAATAACATCCACTCCCAATTCAATTAAATCATCAATAATTGGAAAAATAGAACCACAGGAATGATGAATAACTTTCAGCCCGTAACTTTTCGCCTGATCAATCAACTTTTTAGTTCCCGGAAAAACATGTGTTCGTAGTAATCCAGGATCGACCATCAAACCGGTTTGACTGCCAAAATCATTGCCAATCAAAACAGCGTCCAAATATCCTTTTGTGGCTTCGTAGAAAATCTCGTTGGCTTTCAGGTAAAAATCAGTAATCCGCTCAATCACAGCCTGAAACATATCCGGAGCCATTAACATGGTCACTAGTGCCTGTTCCATTCCGAAAGCAGAACAGGCATCCTGAAAATGGGCACTCCACATCACCCCCATTCGCACGTAATCCGGATCAACGGCCTTCGCCCGTCTCAGCGATTCTTCCCGATCAAGATACTTTGCCGGATCAGGCCAATCAAATTTAGCGACATCGGCCGGATCGGTATAATCCTCAAAAAAGCCGGGAGCCGTCAGAGTTCGCTCATCGGGCGAATCCAAATGATCAACCTTGGCAAACTTAAAAGCACAAGCGATATGGTTCGAGGGCTCATAATTGTATGGCACTTCAATGGGATAAATATCATCGTCAATCGTTGTACGCAAATCATCAATTGACTTTACCTTAAAGTGTGTGGTCAATGCGTTTTCAGCCTGAGGCACCGGCAATCCCAGCCATGATGCCGGACGATCAACTTGCTCATAGTTGATCGTGGCTAAAAAGCGTTCTTTGTGCGTTAGTTTCATTCGGTTAGTTATTTATTGGTTTCATAGCAATTAACGACATCTTCAGTTCTGCTTTCAGGAAAAACTTTTAGCGATTCAATTTCGCCCTTTTTCAGAACGACTTCTATTGTTGTTTGATCTGGTGCATGCAGTTTAAAATGCACATCCCATTCTTTGGGCCATGAAGGAAATAAGTAGATTTTATCATCCACGGTCTGCATCAGCATTTCCTGAACACCAATCATGCCCGATCCTCCCCAATTGTGGTCGGGAACCCAATCGAATCCGGGCCCCCAGAAAGCAGGAAATCGCCTGCCGGAATCTTTCATTTTCGCAATACACAAATCTGCCGCTTCGTCATTCAATCCCATTCGAGCAGCAAAAATCACATCTTGCTTCCATCCCACATGGCTACGAAATTTAATCGCATCAGGATCATATTTCCACGTGTTGATGGCAACTTCCAGATTGGCTTTGCCAACGCCATACATACCCCACGGATAAACTGGATACAATTGTGGCACTTCGGTATTATTCACCCGCTCCCACAACTTAGCCGGAGCAATAGTTTGATGGCCTTCATGCTCCGTAAAACTGATTGGAGGAACCCGATCCAGCATCGCCTTCCATCTTTCACGATCAATTTGACCATCATATCTATTGGGCAATGCAATCAAATGTTCCAGCACTATTTTCAAAGCGGCAACAGTGGTTGTCGAATTATAAGCCATTTTATACGTTTCGCAGGCCGACCCGGGATAAAGTACCAAATGACCATTTCCATCGAGTGTTTGACGCCCGCGCTGCGTCGCCAAATATCGGTAGTGCTCGTCGAAAAACGTCAGGCAACTCTTGATCAAAGGCAGATATTCCGAGATTTCATTTCCATTATATCGAGCGGTCTCCAATATCATAAAACAAAATTCGAGCGAGGTATCGTACTGATATTCCAACCAGGCATTGTACTGTCGTCCTTTCGGATAATCTTCAGGTCGATCCCAGTTATACTCGCTACCATTTGGCAGACCAAAATTCTCTATTTGCTCGGTAAAACAAGCGCCCTCATGTCCCCAATAAAACTGACTTCGCAAGGTTGCATTGTGCAGCAACCTCTTATAGAAGTCGAATTGGGGTTTCATCAGCTCAAAATCGCCACTCTTAAGCATTGGGAAATACACCAGTCGTTGATTTTGGGCTGTAAAAGTTCCACCGCCCCAATTTCGAAAGTCGGGTGTAAAAGCACGTGTAGAATCAGTAAAAACAGGATCGACGGTAAAAAGTCCGCCATTAAATTTTGTGGGATAATTGCCATAAGCATTGCATCCAAGCATATAACGAAACAGCTGATAGTTTCGGCCTACCTGCCAAACCGTATCTTTTTCAGCAGCATCATCTGAATTGATAAACACGAAACTTCTTTCCCAAAACTGCTGCCACCAGGCCGTTGTATTTTCAAAAGCAGTTTTCCGGTTATCACGAGCCTCCTTTTGCAATTGATCCATTTTCGAGCGCCATTCGCTGCGACTATCAGCAGTAGTCAGAAAAATTTCAATTTCATGCGACTTTGACGCTCGTTTGCTTTCCAAAACCCAGGATTTGAAATTCGTATTCTGATACCTTCCATTTTCATTCCCTGCAGCAATCATGTTCTCGCCAGTCATAAATCCGCCAAAAGTCAAACCGGCAATTGGATTATAGAGCGAATCTTTAACAGCTTCCATTCCTTGCTGTTTCACCGTCACATCAAAAACAGTCTCCGAATTATTCTGATGCATAAACTGCACGCCTCCATCTGTAAAGAGGATTTGATCAGCATATGTTTTCACCCCTTCAGGATTTACCCATTTGTAAGAATTCTGAAAATTCTCCAATTTCCGAAGAAAGCGATTCTGATACCGCCAACTTTCGTAATGAGCTTGTGCATTTATTTTTTGACTGGCATTCACTTCTACATGAATAACAGGCCGAACAACATCAACCCAAATTTTCACGTCGGCTGATACATCTCCTTTTCTAGCACTCAACGAAACATAGCCATCTTTCAAATGAAGTTCTTGCTTAAACACGCTCCCATCAAACGGATTGGGGTTCAATTTCAATCTGACCCGGCCAAGTTTCAAGAATGTATTACTCTCATCAAACGTACCACTTTTAGATAGGTAAAACAGCACATCGCCATCTTCCGACCACACATTCAACCCAATATCTCCGCCTCCGCAAGGCATGGACTCTGAAGCATTTTCACTTGGTGTATTCCAAACCGTATTGTATTGGTCCAATTGCCTTGGCTGCGCACTCACGCTTAACATTGCCAAAACACAACTTGTGATTATCAGTATTGAAAAGTAAGTCCTCATATTTTACATCGATTTTGAATAAGGGTGAAAAGATAAAATTATGGGATCATGGGATTTTCGTTATTCACACCTTCTCACACTATCATTTTATTACAGTCACCAGTCGTCGGTTCTGAATGAAGAAACCGGCAATCCATCAGTTCCATATAGTGTTCCTACAATAAAATCCTTAAAAGCATAGCGCACAGCAACCGGCCTTTCAACCCGTGGAGAAGACACAACCACCGATTTTGTACGCAAAAAGACGTCAGCCGGATAAAACACTTTATTTTCTCCGGCAATTTCAAAACCAGTAAGCTCTTTGCCGAAGGTAGTCAACCCATTTGCTACATCTTTAAACGAAATAACAGCCTGACTGCCTTTTACTTCGAAAGCATCATAGGCCGGGCTTTTGTAGCTAAAATCGGGCAAATCGTATGTTTCTCCCAAAGCCCACAAAGCAAGGCGTTCACCGCCCTCTTGTTTGTGCATGGGGTGAATACAAGTCTCTTCGCCCACATCCATCAACACTGCCATTCCACTGTTGGGAATATTATCCAAGGCTTTTCGCTGGGCATCGCGCAAATAAGCCGAATTGTATTTCTCTTTGACATCTTTGGAACTATAAAATACCGAATAATCGAAAGGTGCGATCTGTGCGTAGTAGAAAGGAAAATCGCCAATTCCCCACAACTCACGCCACTCGTTTACCATTGTTGGAAAGAGCTCTTCGTAACGATCTGGTTCCTGATAGTTTGTTTCACCCTGGTACCAAATGCATCCTTTCATTCCATAGCCAATTACAGGATTCAGCATGCCATTAAAAAGCACGGTCGGAGTGCGGTTGGGAACCGGAATAGTATCTCCGGGAGCGGGCACTTGTTTCCCTTCAAATGCCACTGATGTTTCAGGGCTCATCCAGGCCTGAACACAAGAACCGCCGTAGCTAACTTCGATCAATCCAATGGGCACATCCAGCATTTCATTGAGCAGCCGTCCGAAATAATAGCCTGTAGCACTGAAATTACGAATTGCTGCAGCATCGGCCACTTTCCATTTCGCTTCAAAATTTTCCTGAGCAACAGTTTGTGAACTACGTGGCACGGTGATTACACGAATATTCTCGTTGTTTGATTTCAGAATATCCATATTAGAGCCAAGCACCGGCTGCCCGCGAAAACCTTTCATAGGCATTTCCATATTCGACTGCCCCGAACACAACCAAACCTCGCCAATCAGAACATTCTCGATGGTTAACGCTTCACCATCACTAACGGTAATTTCATAAGGTCCTCCCGCTGCAGGCGTTTCCACCATCAACTTAAATTTACCATCCTTTGCTGCGTTTGCGGTATAAGATTTATCGTTCCACGAAGTCGTTACGTTTACTTCCGATCGGGCATCAGCCCATCCCCAAATAGCAACTTCGGACTGCTGCTGCAACACCATGTGATCAGCAAATAAAGCGGACATTTTCACTTTGGCTTGCACTGAACTAAAAATGGCAACACAAGCAAAAAACAGGAGTAAGAGTTTAGATGTAATTTTATTCATTTTGAAAATTTTGATATTGTATTTTTCTATTTTGACTGACTAATTTTTACCGGTCCAAACAAGCCGGCTGGAAGCAATGGACGGCCCTCCAATCGATAGGGAGCAGTTGTCCAGCTTACCCGTTGCTCTTCGGGCAAATCATGATCACCAATCAGGCGATTTGCCCACGTGTTGGTCACTTCAATTTGCAAAATATTTTCGCCTTGTTTTAATGCACCATCTATCTGCAAACGAAATGGTGGAGTCCAGCTTACGCCAACATTTTGGCCGTTCAATTTCACTTCAGCGATGTTCGCAAAGTCTTCTAATTCAACCCAATAACTGGAATTCTCATCAATACTTCCTCCAAATTGAAAAACCTTGGAATAAGTTGCCGTGCCTGAATAATAGCGAATCCGGTTATCCTGATTTTTACTCCAATCGGTTAACCTTGAAAATGTGACGGTTTTTTTAGGGCCGCCAAAAGCCGGATCAAAATTCACCTGCCAAACACCATCAATCGTTATAATAGTTTCTGGTTCAATCCAGTTGTTTTCACCTACCCTATTTTCTGAAGATATTCCTCCTTTAAAAACCACAAACAATGACTCATTTGGATTGAATTTATAAGTCAATTTTGTACAACCATTTTCATTCACCCAATTATTAACAGCAATTGTATCTCCAGTAACCGGATTAAAAATCTTCGGCACCTTATTTTGAATGCGAAACGACAATTTCAGCACTCTTTTTTTGTCCAGCTGATTCGCAATGAAATAAATATCCTCATCACCTTCAGTTCGGTGGTTCCAGGCTATCATCTTTGCGGCTTTATTTTCTTGATCAATGGCTTGAAAGTCCTTCTCAATTCCGACCAAATCAAACGAAGAAGCCCGATATGGTCCTTGAAGAATTCTCCCTTTGCCTTTTTCCCACATCTCAAATTGGCGCCCGCCCGCATTTGAAATCATTTTACGATCGCCACGAAACAGCTCTTCGACTATCGTTTTCAACTCCTCATCGTTCGACGATTCCGAAGTCACCCCAATTGTGCGAGTTGGCTTATCCATCATCAGAATAGTTGCTCCATCCTTGGCTAGTTGAAGTAACTTTTGTGCTACCTCAACACTCATTTGCTCACCACCGTGGGGAGCCATTTTACGATTACCCGGAATAACCAGCATTCCGTAATTTGCACCACCCGGTAACACAATTCGGCCATCTTCAACCTCCGCTAATCTCAATAAAGCATCTTTATTGAAAGAATCATACGCATAGCCATTCAGCGGATCAACCCATTCTTCAGGGTTCGCCATATTTTCTTGTGTAGTTACTCCCTGGGGACGCACCCATGTAGGAGCTCCTTTGTTTGCTAAACGGATTTGCTCAGTTTCGACTCGTTTCTCACCCATAATTCCCGGCAAAATATCAACCAAACGATCCGGCAACAAAGCTCTTCTGGGAACTTCCTCTCCGGTAAACACGGCAATATCAACAACCGGGTTTCCTTTTTGCAACTGGCGTTGGCAATTGGTTAGGTAGGAAAAAAAAGCACGGCCGGGTTTCCACCAGGTTTGATCGCGTTGAAAGTACGTTCCAATCTTATCCAGAGTCATTCCGGGCTTTCGATCGAGCCAAGGATTATGCGCATAAACATGAGGAACAATCCGATTGATTCCAACTGCAAAATTCCGATCAACAGTCGTTTTCAGCATTCCCGGGTGTTCATCCCAGTCGAGTCGTATTTCAGTAAAACTTTCGGCCTGAATAATCTTTTTTCCATAAACATGGGCAGCGGAAACAGCATCTAAAATATCGTTTGGCTTGTCGTGAGAAGGACTACGAAACCAGAACTCCCCCATCGGAATATCAACTTCTTTAAAGTGCAGCATTCCATCTGTCACGCCCACCGGAGCAACACTTTCGGCGGCAAACAAGCATCCTTTTGCATGAACTTCATCAACCAGCACCTTGTAAAAGTTATCATTAAACAGTTCGGCAACCGTTTTCCGAACATCAGCCAAAACCCGCTCCGAAAAATCACGACTCTGAATGGCAACGCCAGCCATGAGAGGTAAATAGGTCGTGATATCGTAACCTCTGCGTTTTTTAAATTCCTCCTGAAAAACCGGAGACCAATTCTGACTTCCACACTCCCAGCTATCAATCAGAAAATTCTTCAATACTTTTGGTGCGAGTTCCGGCCCTATTTGTCGGAAAGCTTCACCAAACCAGTGATCGAAATGAAACCGCACGACATCCGGACTAAACTTGTCGCATTCCAAGCCTTTTCCGGCACCTCCAACGTAGTTTTCATGACCGGTTGATGTGTGTCCCATCCGCAAGATCACCCATTTCCCATCAGGAACATTCCAATTCAAACGGCCATCAGCTTGTAGTGATTCGCTGATATTAATCAGTTGATCCTTTGAAACGCAGCCAGAAGCAGGTAACAGCCGATCATCCGTTTTAGAGCTGATTCGCCAAATGCTTCCATTCTTTCCTTCAAACTGATGAATTTTAGCTTCTCCAGATAATTCCAGTCCTTTAATTCTGAGGGTTGGGCTCCACTTAGCATCATCCAAATCCTCAGCACCCGGCTCAGAACCATCGGGATCATAAACAAAGCGAAAATAGCGAGCAGTTGTCGGCTCAATCGTTTGAGTGGCATCAGCATCTAAATCCAACCAACCAGCGCGCGGAGGTATCAACCGGGTATGCCTTTTAAATTGAGTGCCATCATTGCTCGTTTCAATAATCAAACGATTCGACTGGTAATTATTCCAGCCTGTATTAATGACAACAGAATGACAGGTAAACGGCTCATCAAAAGCAAACTGAATCCAACATGGTTCATCGGTTGAAAACTGTTTGTCATTGTCTTTCTCTGCCAAAAACTGAAGATCTTTTCCTTTTAAACTGGTGGTAACAACAGGATGTAGATTATATGAGCTCATCCCTGCCCCATCAACAGCCGGATAAGCAAACGTGGCGATGTCTTCATAATAATCTTCGTACATTTCAGGCTGGGGCAACTTGTCATTAAAGATTTGTGAACCATCAACAACCGTATCAGCCCAAACGACTTTCTGCATCGACATTTCGGGTGTAATCCATGGACCACCAGCACAGGTAAAACCGTCAGTTCCGTTCATTCCTAATTCCAGACCCAAACGATCGGCCTCACTCATCGCATGTTTTATCATTCCCCACCATTCCGGAGATAAAGTCTCTACCGAAGGTTCAAATAAAGGGGGCTCAGTAACTCCGCGAATTGAAAAAATGTAAGCACCACCAAGTCCGGCACTTTTCATAGCTTCTAAGTCAGCCGTAATTCCTTCTTTTGAAATGGCACCATGTATCCAGTGCCAAAAGACAAGTGATTTCGCATTTTCCTCTGCTGTTCGCTGCTCCAGTATGGGTTTCTTCGTTGAAGAAGAATTTACACATCCCTGAAGCAGAATTGCTAAAATGGAAAAGATGACCACCTTATGAAGCTGTATGTTTTGCATATTTGATTTCAAGAGCTAGTTCAAAATTTAATTTTCCGGGCTGTTTGACTGAGTTTTTCAGCCTTTAGCTGCGTTGGCAACAAGTAAAAACTGTAAGCATATCGCTGAGCCGGTATTTGGTATTTCTCCAGTGGTGCCGCAACATCCGACCAGCTGTCGTTTCCACCCACGCCCATTTGTATCAAATCAATATTGAGGGTAATGAAACCAGCATCTTTTAGTTCATTCGTGTGCTTGGCCTTGTTGATATTTTGCTCTGTGTACGGCCAGGCACTCATGCTTAGCAGGCTATCGGCAACAACCAACAACCCATTGGATTGTTGATCGGATAAATACATCCAGCGAACATCAGTTCGGTTACCATTTTCCTGCGGCATCACGTAAGGTTCCATGAACAGTTCAATAGGCAACCGATAGATTTCCGCAGGAAAGCCTTCACGACGATCGATGTAGTTTTCGTAAAGCCCACGTCCGTACCAGGCAATCTGATCATAGCTTCTTTTAATTCCGCATTGCATGCCCACCTTTGGAATATTAGGCAAACGATCAAGCGGCTCCAACAGGTAGTTCACCTTTATAACACCATCGCCATTAACCTGATAGTTCACGGTAACAGTTGCCTTACCATCAACAAGTGAGTAGATGGCTTCAATAGCGACCATACACTCCGATTTTTTCTCGGCAGTAAACGATTTCAGGTCTGGGGTAGCTTCGTACCATTCTTTCAATTTCTCATTAGGTCTCCATCCTCGTTCGTCATTATCGGTTAAAGGACGACTAAAGTTAGGAAGCAATGGACGATATATTTGCTCCACTTCTTTTAGTTTATATGAGGTAAGTGCACCATTGGCTTTATCAATCAGCAACTGAAAATCATCTCCAAATACCGAAATTGATTGATCGTCTTGTTTCATCCGAACGGTTGAAAACGTCTTCGCCTTGGTTTGGGTTTGAGGGATGCCGGTCAATGCGAATTGGTTCGAAGCCACTTCAAACCCGGCTTGTGCCCATTCCGTTGTCTGTGAGAGTAAAAAATGGATGTCCGCTAAATATTCCAGTCCGGCTTTAAATCTTGGTAAATAAGACGACAAGTCGATCAGCGTATCTTTGCCAGGAGCAAGATCAATGGTAGGCAGATCTACTGATTTAATGACGAGTCCGTCTTCTCTTATTTTTAACCTAACACCATAACTATCAATTAATTGCACAGAATTTCGATTGATAACTTTGATCAATGCCTTTTCAGCGTCTACCAACTCACATTCAACAGGCTGATAAACGTGCTTGCACTCGTAAATGGCAGGCTTTGGTCGCCCGTTGGAAGCAACAATCCCGTTGACGCAAAAATTGTTGTCGTTTAGCCGGGCTCCAAAATCGCCTCCATAACCAAAAAATTGGTTGCCCAACGAATCTGTTTTCAATAATCCCTGATCTTTATAATCCCAGATACAACCGCCAATCATTCGTGGTTGAGAGCGAATTTGATCCCAAAATTCTTTCATATTACCCGTTGAGTTCCCCATAGAATGAGCATATTCGCACCAAAAAATCGGGCGATTGTCCCCATTGTCCTGGTTGACTAAAAGCGGCCCGGTATACAGTGCCGGATACATACGACTGATCATATCCACGTAAGGTTCATCCAGAGGTGTTTGAATACGGTGTGAATGATCCTTCGGATAATCGGGATCACCAAACGGGACGTAGCCCTCGGCATGCTGATCACCCATTGCCGGCTCGTAATGAATTGGGCGGGTAATATCAAAATCGTATGCCCACGCCGCCATCGAAGCCGTGGCAGGACCACGGCCGGCTTCATTCCCAAGGCTCCAAAAAATGACACTCGGGTGATTCTTATCTCGCTCAACCATTCGAACAACCCGCTGCATATGTGCATTCAACCATTTCGGATCATTGGCTAATTTCCCACCCAAACCGTGTGTTTCAAAATTGGCCTCGTCAATTACATAAAGGCCGTATTCATCACACAAATCATACAAATACGGATCATTTGGATAATGGCTCGTCCGCACACAATTAAAGTTGAATTGCTTGATTTGTTCGATGTCTTTTCGAATATCTTCTCTTGTAAGCGCCTTTCCCTTCACCGGATCATGATCGTGCCGGTTGACTCCATACAAATAGGTGACCTTTCCGTTGATCAGCAACTTACGATCATCCTCAGCAAACTCAATTTCGCGAAAGCCAACTTTGCAGCTTTTAGCTTCCAGCAAATTGCCATCATTATCTTTTAATGAAAGCACCAATGTGTATAGGTTGGGAACTTCAGCACTCCACTTCAGTGGATTTTCAACTTTGGTTTCCAACAAACCAAATTTCACATTATCCAAGCGAGGATAGGCTTCTGTTAAAATCTCCTCAGCTGATTTTATTAGTGCTTGCTCAAATACTTTATTGTTTTCAGGATCGTATAATTGTGCTTCGAGCTTGTAGCCTTTTATCGTGTCGCCGGTCAGGTTTTCCAAACGCGGACGAATGCTTAAAACCGCATCTTTGTAATCCTCATCCAAATTGGTTTGATAATGAAAATCAGCGATTCGCAACTTAGGTTCGGCCAGCAATAACACTTCGCGCTGAATACCGCTTACATGCCAATGATCCTGATCCTCCAAATAAGCGCCGTCGCTCCATCGAATTACCTGAACCGACAGTTTGTTTTCACCTTCTTTTAAATAAGCCGAAATATTGAATTCGGAAGGGAGGAAGCTATCTTCGCCATAACCCAAAAATTGACCGTTCACCCATACCTTGAAGGCCGAACTGACGGCGCCAAAGTGCAAGGTTACATTCATATCGTTCCAATCGTCAGGAACCGTAAATGTCCGTTGATAGGAGCCGATTGCATTATAATCGTTCGGCACGTATGGCGGATTGATTGGACGAAAAGGATAAACCGAACTTTTGTAAACGGGCTTGTCGTAACCTTTCAATTCCCAATTCGATGGCACATCTATTTTATCCCACCCCACAACACGAGATTTGTAAAAATCGCTGGGCGCATCGGCTGGTTTTATGGCAAAATTGAAATCCCACTCCCCATTTAAATTAAGGTAACGGGAAGTTTGCTCCCGATCACCAACCACTGCTTCCGATTCAGTTTCAAAAGAATAGGACGTTGCACGAGCCAAATCTCTGTTTAGCTCAGTAATCTGCGGATCTTCCCATGGCTCCGTGTTGTAAACATGCGGAACCGGAGGAATGGCTTCTGGCAATTCAATCAACCGTTGAGCAGAAGAACTTACCCCACAACTAAGAATCAAGACAAGTGCTAAAATTGAAAATCTAATCATTACTAATAAATTTAATAACCAAAAGCGAGTGCGCCTCCATCAACCGAAAAATCCTGTCCATTTATGTACGTTGCAGCCGACGATGCTAAAAAGCCTATCACTGATGATAGTTCTTCGGGTTTACCAAATCGGCCTAAAGGTATTTTATTAAGAATCTTTTCGCGTCGATCATCATCCATGACCTGCTGACTCATCAATGAAGGAAACCATCCCGGAGAAACAGAATTTACCAGAATGTTTTGATTTCGCCATTCAACAGCCAAGCCTCTGGTAATACCCAAAACAGCTGCTTTACTCGAACTATAAGGCACCACTTCAGAGAAACCAAGATAAGAAGCCATGGATGAAATATTAATTACACGCCCAATATGTTTTGATTTCGAAAGAAATGGGAAAGCATGTTTACAGCAATAAAAGATGCCGTTTATGTTAACATCGTGAATTTTTCGCCATTCCTCATCTGCTATTTCCTGTACCGATTTTCGCATGGTAATTCCCGCATTATTGATCAGCACATCAATACCTCCTGACTCGCCAATCGCCTTCATCTTTTCTTCTACTTCTAACTCGTTGGTAACATCCATGCGATCAAACACCAGGGAATTGGGGAGTTCCTTTCGAAGATCAACTTTGGCTTCGCCTGTCCGGCTGAGAGCAACAACGCGCGCACCACATTCAGCCAATAGGATGGCCTGATTCAGGCCCAGTCCACTGGATGCTCCGGTTATCACTATTTGTAATCCGTCCAGCGAGAATAATTCCTGAATTCTGTCCATTTCAGCTAATTTCGGTTAAACATTCGTCTTTAAAAGAAAATCCCCAACCTGGTCGATCATGCGGACCAGCCATTCCCTCTTTAATCACTAGTGGATGATCAATTAATGGATCAATCCAGTCAAACGACTCAGCACCAGCTCCATTTGGTATAGTACACAACAGTGGGATATCGTAATCTTTGTAGTAGTGAGGTAAAACCGGAACATTAAAACTTCCGGCCAAAGCGGCACTATCTCGCCAAGCTTCCACTCCCCCAAGCCTCAGGATATCTGGCTGCCAAATGTCGATTGCATTACGAACAAGCAATTCCCTGAGTGGAAGTGATGAATACTCACGCTCTCCCATGGCCAATGAAATACCCGTCTGATTCCTCAGTAATTGAAATCCCTGAAAATCGGAGTGGTTGATAGGCTCCTCAAACCAAGTGATTTGTAGTCTCTGTGTAGCTTTTGCCAGCGATAAAGCCGAAGCAACATCCATACCCTGGTTGGCATCCATCATGATATTAATCTCATTTCCAACAGCTTCCCTCACTAGCCGAAGTCGCTCTAAATCCTGTCTCCAGTCAGCACTTCCAACTTTAATTTTCACCGCTTTGAACCCACGATTTTTATAATCAGTTACTTCATCAATCAATTCATCAATTGTGTAAGAAAGCCAACCTCCGCTTCCATAAATCGGAACCTCAGTTCTTGACGCCCCCAGCACTTTCCAAATGGGCTGCCCCAGTTTTTTACACCACGCATCCCACATAGCCATATTGTATGCTGCCTGCGCCCACCGATTAACACCTTCCAATCCAAAATACTCGTTGGCCTGATTGATCTTTTCAAAAACCTTAACCGTATTGAAAACATCTTCTCCAACAACCAACTGAGCAACATCTTGCAGTGCGCCTACAATGGCTTTTGGACTGTATTGAAAACTTAAAAGATATGATTCTCCGATTATTCCAGTTTCAGTTTGAATTCGAAGAACAATGAATGAAATTTCAGTTAGCCTATGCGTTGCATCTGAAATAGTTTTTTTCAGTTGCGCCTTCGCTGAGAATAATTGATAGTCTTTAATTTTCGTCATCTTGATAAATATTTTTCTAATTAGTCGTTTTAATCTCGATATTGGTCATTCCCAGTCCTTCCCCCGAAGCAGAAACAGCTATTTCACCGGCATCTTCCGTCGCTTGAACAATCAGCAAACACTTCCCATTAAAAGCTTTCCGATAGTTTGCCTTGAACGGTTCCAAACTTGCCTGGTAACCATTATCTACTCCGATATTAAATCCACTTCCAGTTATTTCAAAGTTGATCAGGTTATCAGCATCAGGAACTAAGTTCCCATTTTCATCCAGCACTTTTACCGTGATAAATGATAAGTCGCTACCATCTGCCGAAATTGTATTCCTATCAGCAGTCAGTTCAATTTGACTAGGCTTTCCCGCAGTCTGAATTTCCTTTTCCATCACCTTTTCACCATCTTTATAGCTCACGGCTTTAATACTCCCGGGAGCAAAAGGAACACGCCAAATCACATGAAACTGATCTTCCGGTTTGGATTTCCGTCCTTGAGATACGCCATTGACAAACAGCTCCACTTCATCGGCATTATTGTAATACGCCCACAGGTCGACCAACTGACCTTCATCCCAATTCCAGTGTGGAAAAAGGTGAAGCATGGTTTTATCAGTCCATTCGCTTTGGTACATGTAATAAACATCCTTGGGGAAACCACATAAATCAATAATTCCCAAATAGCTGCTTCGTGCCGGATACGGGTATGGTAATGGCTCACCAATATAGTCGAATCCCGACCAGATAAACATACCCGGAATGAACTCGTTGTTTTTAATCACAGCCCAGGTATCTTCATGAGTTGCTCCCCAATAAGCAATGGCATTATCGTACGAAGAGGCGGTATAGTCGTCGTTCCCATCAAATGGCTGGTTGTAGGCTGGCGGCCAAACTCGCACGCTGTCCGATGGCATATCGTAATGTCCACGGGTGGAAAGTGCCGACATATTTTCTGACGCCAGCATGCATTCGCCCGGAAACTTCTCAGGAAAATCCAGGTAATCTTTATGCTTGTAATTAAAGCTCAAAAGATCTAAAACACCTGATTTGTAAATGTTATTTTTCTCCGGGTCATTCTCGGTCAATGCACTGGTCACCGGCCGGGTTGTATCCAGTTCTTTCACGATAGCAGCCAACTCTCGGGTAATGGCTATTCCGGTTGTATCAAACTGCTCAGGAATTTCGTTTCCAATGCTCCACGCAATAATGGAGGGGTGGTTGCGATCACGAAGCACCATGTCTTGCAAATCACGAACATGCCATTCGTCCCAGTAAAGATGATAACCTTTCTTTGCCTTGGTTTTCTTCCATTCATCAAATGACTCATTAATTACCAGAAAGCCCATTTCATCACACAGATCCAATAATTCAGGTGCCGGTGGATTATGCGCCATTCGAATGGCATTGCAACCCATTCCCTTCAGAATCTCAAGCTGACGCTCCATCGCACGAGTATTTACAGCCGCTCCCAAAGCTCCCAAATCGTGGTGTTGATTCACGCCATAAATTTCAAGATGCTCACCATTCAAAAAGAACCCTTTGTCGGGCGTAAATTCAAACGAGCGAATTCCAAATGGCGTTTCATAACGATCAACCAACTCATCCTGCCAGTAAATTTCAGTAATTGCATGGTAACGAGTTGGCGAATCAACCGACCAAAGTTTTGGTTTGGGAACTTCAACTATTTGAGACAGTGCGGAAATGGAATCAATGGCTTCTATCTGGCTGGTAGATTTTACAAGCGCAACTCCTTCAGCATCAAAAATCGTGGTTTTCACATGAATGGGCTGAGCTGAACTGGTTGTATTTCGAACTTTAAGATCGAGTTTAACATGTGCCGATTCCGTATTGATTTCCGGAGTTGTAACAAAGATTCCCCAATGAGCTACATGCACTGCTTGCTCGGGAACAAGCCACACATGCCGGTAAATACCCGACCCGGTGTACCAGCGCGATGCTGGCTGAGCCGAATTATCAACTTTTACAGCAAGTACGTTTTGTTCGGCTTTCGCATTTAAATAAGGCGTTAAATCATATCGAAAAGAAATGTATCCGAAAGGCCGCTTGCCAAGATAATGCCCGTTGATCCACACTTCGCTATTGCGCATCACCCCATCGAAATCGATGTAGTAATTTTCAGCTTTTGACTCCGAATCAATCTTGAATGTTTTGCGATACCAGGCAATGCCTGTTGGTAAAGCTCCACCTTCCGGGTTTGCAGGATTATCTTTGCAGAACTCGCCTTCAATGCTCCAATCGTGTGGTAAATTCAATGCCCGCCAATCCTGGTCATTATAATCAGGTTGAAAAGCCAGCGAATCATCGCCTAATTGAAACTTCCAGTCTTTATCAAAATTCTGGCGCGATTCGACCAAGTTATCAGAGCATGAAAAAAGTCCAATACTAATGGCCAAGCATGCGATAAGTTTTATGGTTGTTTTAAAATGGTTAGTCATTGTTAATTGTTATTTATTTGATCTCCGATTCTTCGGCTGAGTTAAATATTATTTCACTTTTACCAATATCTTTTGAAGTGGCTAATGCAATCCCCCTGTTTCCCAATTTATCCACCGCATTGTAAAAGTGGTAGACAATCCCATCATGCTGAATAACGCAGGCTTTGTGTGCAAACAGATTGTCGTATTCTTCTGATGGTTCAATCAAATGAGGGCCTTTCCATTCCGTCCAATTCATTAAATCGTACGAACAGGAAAAACTGTTATAAACAACCGTTTTCCCGTCGGGCCAATAAGCTATGAAATAAAACAACACGTAAATGTCGTCAATTTTTTGAATCACCGCATCTCCGGTGATTCCTTTGTGGTGATTCAAAATTGGCTTCTCACTAAAGCGTTTCCAGTTTACCATATCGTCCGAAACAGCCATGCTAATGCGTTCAGCTCCGCGGGCAGGGTTGACACTATCGCCGCGGGCATTATAATACATCACAAAAGGATGTCCGGTAAGCTTTCCTTTATCTTCAATCACAAAACTTTTATAAATTGTGCTGTTGTCGTACCAGCGGGCATCAGAATCGGTCGGCATCATTACCGGCTTGTCTAAACGTTGCCAATCGTGCAAAGTGGCAGGATCCTGATCCGTATAAGCCATCCCGATTGAGAGGACGCCTTTTTCGTAGCCGGTAGAATTTCCACCAAAATAACTCATCCAATATTTACCATCATATGAATTGATGGAATAATCACCACCCCACTCACAGTCGATTAATGAAGGATAACCGGCTTTTTGGTTAACATCCCAATCGGTCGTATCAGAAAATTGCATGATTTTACCTTGCTCTTTCCAATGAATCAAATCGTCGCTATTAGCCAAATGGGTTTCATAGCCACGGCCATCAAAAACAATGTAGGTCATTACCCACTGGTTATTTCTTCTGAAAATAGTCGGGCAATCCATTTTGTACGAATTGCTATGAGGAACCAATACCAATCCGTATTTAAAAGGCGTTTTTACTTCCTCGTAAATCGCCTGCATTTTCTCTTCGGAAACGGTTTTAGGCAACTCCTTTTTCGTAGAAGAGCAAGCTCCCCAAAAGAGACCTGCTAAAATTATAATAACTAATTCTTTTTTCATTCCTGTATTCTTGTATATCCGTTTTACTTTAAAAGTCCTATTTGCCATGCTGAACCGTAAACTTATAAACGCCGGAACCGGTTTCGTAGATCATTCGATCCCCTTCTTCTCCCAAATATTTATAGGTCGGTTCGTTTCCAGCAACATCGCTTCCATTGTTTACTTTTACTTCGCCATTGAATGGCAGGTAAATTTTCGCGGTTGTATTGAAAGGAATTTCAACATTCAAGATAAATTGATCGGCTTTTTTCTTCCAATCGCTTTGAATTGTTCCGTAGGGAGACTCATACAAAGCCTTCACAAAATCAATATCTTCGACGATCTCAGGATAAATCACAACGTGCTTGTAGCCCACCGATTGATCATTCTGCTGAATTCCGCCCAGTCCTTTGTAAAACCATTCCATAAGATGACCCAGCATCAAGTGGTTCATCGATTTTGAAGGCAGAGACATCCATGATTCAGTCAGAGAAGTTGCTCCCTTTTCCAACTGGTAGCCATATCCGGGAACATCATCACGGTTATTCATCTCGAAAAGCAATTCCGAAGCTCCATATTTAGTTAAAGCATCTACTAAATAATGAAAACCAATATCTCCCGCAGTAATCTCGTTATTATTCGAATGAATTGAATCGATCAGGTTTTGCAACACCTGCTGCTCATCTCCTGCAGGTACCATCCCCAGGCTTAAAGGCATGGCCATGGCTGTTTGACTTCCTGTTGAATAAAGCTTCTTTTTGGCCTTGTAAAATCTTTGATTGAAAGCTTCTTTAATTTTTTCAGCCAGCGAATGATACTTTTTCGCTTCTTCGTTTTTATTGAGTACTTCGGCCATTTGAGCCATTTGCCTTGCCGCATAAAAATAGGTTGCCGTAGCCACCAGTGACACCGGTGTAAGCTGCGCAAACCCCGGAGGATTTGACCCAATATCATACCAGTCACCTAGTCCGTGCGACAAGGTATAGTCAGATGACTTGCTCTCCAGATAGCTCATGTAATCTTCCATCATTGGCCAGGCATCTTTCATAACCGACGGATCTGCATACCACTTGTAGATTTTCCATGGAACAACAACAGAAGCAACACCCCAGCTGGGAGAATCGCTAAAATCGGTATCGTAATAATCGAAATTAACGTATTCGGGAACAATATTGGGGACCAGACCAGCTTCGGTCTGTGCATCCTTCATATTTCGAATCAAGCTTTTATACAAATGATAAATATTGAAATTGAAATGCACGCTCTCTCCCATCAGGTAAGTCTGCTCGATCCAGCCAAGCTTTTCGCGTGTGGGGCAGTCGGTCGAAACGCTTTGTGAATTGCTTTTAATAGCCCAATTTATCAAGTCGAAAGTTTGATTCATCAACTCGTTGGAACACTCAAACTGTCCGGTTTGGGGCATTGAGTTGCGGGTATGCAAAGATTTTAGTTCTATAATCTCAGGCAAATTACCGGCTTCATTTTCATCGTTTTCAGGTGATGCCCCGGTAACCTGCACATAGCGGAAGCCATAATAGGTGAAACGCGGCTGCCAGCTTTCTGCATCGCCACCTTTCAGGGTATATGCATAAAAATAGGGCGAACCGGAACCTCGCTGATCAATAAAGCCATCTTCCTTTAAAACTTCACCCGACCAAAGCTGCACTTGCTGACCTTTTTCTCCTTTTATTTTTAACGAAACAATACCGGATGCATTTTGCCCGAAATCGTAAATCCAAACACTATCGTTTATTTGACTTACAGCAATCGGATCAA
Source organism: uncultured Sunxiuqinia sp. (assembly GCF_963678245.1). NCBI lineage: Bacteria > Pseudomonadati > Bacteroidota > Bacteroidia > Marinilabiliales > Prolixibacteraceae > Sunxiuqinia > uncultured Sunxiuqinia sp. Next base: position 200,556 of record NZ_OY782767.1, on the reverse strand, counting down.
AGGTCTCCATTATCCGAATCGGATGGTTATTATCAGCAGTCAGTTTGCCTGATGGCGCTTTCACTACCTGCACCGGCTTCCAGTCTACGGCATCAAAACCTGCCAGATTCCAGCCATTTTCTGCCAAGCGGGCATCGTAATCTTCGCCACCATAAATACTCGAGAAAGTAATTGCCGACGGCTTAGTCAACCAGCTTTTGTCCGAAACAATCGTTTGTGTTTCTCCATTTGTATAGTTGATCAACAACTTACAGATCATCTTTGGAAAGCCATAAGCGATAACCAGTTTTCGGTAACGCTCGCGGTTGTTATATAAAAAGCCATTGCCAACAATCACACCGATAGCATTTCCACCCTGATTAAGCTGCGAACTGACATCGTAAGTATTGTAAAGTACCGTCTCATCATAATGACTCCAACCGGGTGTCAGAAAATCGTTGCCTACTTTATCTCCATTAATTGAAGCTTCGTATTGCCCCAGTCCTGAAATAAATAAAGTAGCTGATTCTATTTCGTTCGTCAGGTCAAACCCCTTCCGAAATAAAGGAACAACAGCCCTTTCTTCCACTTTATTTTTCGAAAGACTTCCATAACCTGTTACTCCTTCAACCACACGTTTTGATGAGTCCATCTCTTCAAAGCCAATCCACTGAGCATTTTCCCAATCAGAATCGGATAGCAAGCCCATTTGCCAACTAGCGATCTCACTCCAATTGGATTCGTTGCCGTGATTGTCCCAAACCTTGACCTTCCAATAATATTTTTTTGCTGACTTGAGCTGTTCTCCAGCGTAAGAAACATTTATAGATTGATTGGATTGCTGCTTGCCCGAATCCCATAAATTTCCAGCATTATTATCAAGTTGCTCGCGACTATCTGCAACTAAAATCTGATAAGCAGACTGACTAGCCCCGTTCAGTTGTGATTCAACCACCCAACTGAGTACTGGATGTTTTGACTCAATCCCAGTCGGATGCTCCACCTTATTGCAAAGAATAGCTGCGACTTTAAGTTTGGCATGCTCTTTACTGCAACTATAAAAAATGCTAAATATGAGCAAAATAAGAATTAGGCGTTTCATTGGTTTGTTTTTATTATCAACCTCGGTTTTTAAGTGAACCTATCATTAAAACAGTTCTATTTCTATCATGACTCTCAAGTGATATAAATAACTCCTTGAAACCTCAAACAAATAACAATAACATCAAAAAGAGAACCTCCAGTTGAAAAGCATGCCACACAGCCGTGATATTCATTTCAGATAATCTCCTAACTTTTAATCGATTAATGATAACGTTTACATTTTCTATATTGCTGTTTTAATGGACTTTAATATTACAAAAATTACCAGATATTTGAAAACGTTATAACAACATCAAGTTATAAAATTCAATCTCCAACTCCATCCTGAAATATTAAAACACTATCCTTCAAATAGATAGACTCCGAAAATATCTCAAGGCGCAATTATGGGTTGTCTTATTCCTGTTTCAAGCCCAAATAACAGGTTAAAAATAGGAGTAGTTTTTCAAAAAAGTTTAGCTCGAACTTACTTGCTTTATCCATTCCCGGGCCACTAGCTCGTGTCCAAAAACAGTTGGATGAACACCATCCCAAACCCAGTAGTCAATCGGGGCTAAACCTGCTGCCAGTTCAAAAACCTGAGCGAAATCAACAACTACAGCAGCAAACTCTTTGGCAATTTTTCCAACAATTTCAGCGCGTGTCAATGTTTCACTCTTCCACCACTCCCAATTTTCCTTTCAGGCACCAACAGGAAAAACAAACGGAATACCCAATACAAAAAGGATATCAGGATTGGCTTGTTTTGACAGAGTCAATAATTTTCGGTAGCTCTCTTCAAATTCACCTAAATCCTTGGCACTGGGATTTTTTTCAACAACTGCAGCAACGTCATTAATTCCGACTAAAAGACTAAGCACATGGGGCTTGAGATCCAGCGTATCTTCCTTCCTACCAACGCTTCTCCAAATCAAGGACCTTATCGCCGCTAATTCCTCTGTTATAATATGGTTCTCTATATTAACGGTGAACCGATTGAAGCCAAGCACACAAGAGGACATGTTACCCTGTATAGATAATATGGGAATCTTGTAACTTTTCGGTTGCCGATGAAAATAAGGGAAGAAAACATGCTCAATAACAAGGATAAAGTAGTTCTATTTTACAGCCCAGTTTTATTTTCTGCTCAATTAAATAAAATAGATGCTGCAACCTCAATTGAGTCTAACTTTGCTCCGATTCTGCTTTCTGTTAATCTTTCAGCAGAACAATGTTTGAGGGTGACGGAGATTCTCTGCAATTCGTCATCAATGTAGCCTATCCGGAAGAAAGTAAATAGCTTAAGGCTTGCCTTTAACAACTGGAATTGAAAACCTAAATATTGCCCCTTTTCCTTCCTCGCTCTCAACCCAAATAACACCCTTGTTCTTTTCGATAAATTCGCGACATATCACCAATCCCAAACCACTGCCAGTTTCACCCGAAGTTCCTGCCGACGTTGAATAGTTCTGACTATCAAAAATATCGCGCTGAACTTCCTCTGTCATTCCGACCCCTTGATCGCACACTGAAAATTGAATATTTCCACCAATCTTTTTACCTTCTATACGAATAACAGTTTCAGGATAAGAAAACTTGATCGCATTAAAAACTAAGTTACGAATGACTGTTGCAATCATGTCTTTATCACCATAAATCATTAATTCGTCATCCATGTTGACTTCAACAACCTGAGATTTCTCCAATAAATTTGGGGCTGCCAAACTTAAAATACTATCAACAACTTCCTTTAGTTTAAAATTGGTTTTGTATACTTTGATCATATTGGTCTGCGACCGCGTCCAGTGTAGCAGGTTCTCCAATAGTGAGAATCCTTGCTCGGTTGCATTATTTAAGTCGATAATAATCCGTTTGAGATCATCTCGACTAAAGGAATCAAATTGTTCGCGCAATAAACTGGTAAAACTAATTAAGGCATTAAACGGATTTCTCAGGTCATGAGCTATAATGGAGAAAAAGCGGTCCTTTGACAAATTTAGTTTTTTCAGCTCCTGTGTTTTCACATGTAACTCCCGAGCTAACGCTCTTTCTTTTCGTAGCAGGAAAAACAAGACGGACAGAAAAATAACAACCAGCAAAATAGTTAAATACAAATAGTTTTGAACACTTTTTGAGTTTACCAAGAGTTTTTCCTGCCGTTCATTCTTCTTTTGAAGCTCCAATATTTCACGTTGTTTTCTTTCGAACTGATATTGGGTTTCCAGCTTTCGGATTTTAAGTTGTTGTTTCTCGCCTATTAAACTGTCATATACCGTATTGTATTGATCGTAGTACTTAAAAGCATTTTTGTAATCTCCAATCTCTTCGTAATAAACAGAAAGGTTGCCGTAAATATCACCAGTAAAATCATACATATTCAATTCAGACGCTATTTTTAATGCAGCCTTAAAATTCATCAACGATTTCGGGTAATTTTTAAGATCGAGATAAACTAAGCCAATATTGTTTTTTGCAATGGCAACCCCCGACCGATCTCCGGATTCTTGATACAATTCCAAAGCTTGTAAATAATAATTCAAACCTTCATCGTAGTTTTTAAGATCGTATTCAAGTGTTCCCAAATTATTAACAACATTCACCATCGAAAGACTGTCATTCAAATCCTTCGCTAGCTCAAAAGCCAGGTTATTATATTTCCTTGACCGCTCGTATTGTTTGAGATTCTGATAACTGATTCCCAAATTGATGTATGAAAAAACCAATCCCTTCTTGTTATTCGCTATACTATCTATAAGATATGACTCACGGTAAAATTCAAGAGCGCGCTCGAAATCTTCCAGCTCATCAAAAATCATCCCCAAGTTATTATAAACCATTGATTCTTGTCTTACATTCGGCTCGCGATCCAGTATATTTAGTGCCTTATAAAAATAATTGGTACTGCTTTCGTAATTTCCAATATTAAAATCAGCCAACCCCAAATAATTGTAGATTTTCACCTGTAGTGAATCATTTTCAGCTAATTCCGCACTATCCAACGCTTCATTCAGACAAGTAACCACAAAGTCATAATTGATAATGGAATCAAGATATTGATCACTAAAATCAAGCAATGCATCTACCCTGTTTTTTTCGCCCGCTGCTATAACTGTTTTCAGAGAATCTTCGTTAACAGAATACCCACTCAAAATCCCTCCTCCAACAAAAAACAGAAATAATAGAATCAATATAAATTTCATAATGAACTTCAGATTAGCCCAACTCCGCTGCAAATATAAGATAAAAGAATATAGAATCTTAGAAATTGAAAGTTGAAACATAGTATGGAAAAAAATGTGTAACTAAAAAAAAGTTTCGTCATGTCTCAAGATCTTATTCAACAGTCCAAATTTCTTTGAATTACAGGAGATTATTCGTAATTCTGTTATGGAAATAACCCATTAATTATTACGATTATGAAAACTCGTCTTGCTCAATCCTTCATTGATCGTGAAGCACGTTATGGAGCCCACAATTATCACCCACTACCTGTAGTGTTGGAACGCGGCGAAGGTATTTATGTATGGGATGTTGACGGCAACCGATACCTGGATTTTCTGGCCGCTTACTCAGCAGTTAACCAAGGACATTGTCACCCAAAAATTGTTGAAGCACTCACCCAACAAGCACAAAAACTAGCTTTAACCTCACGGGCTTTTTACAACGATGTGTTAGGCGAATGGGAAGAATACATGTGTAAGCTCTTCGGTTACGATAAAATGCTACCGATGAATTCCGGAGCCGAAGCCGATGAAACCGCACTGAAACTTGTTCGAAAGTGGGCTTATAAAGTGAAAGGAGTCCCAAAAAGCGAAGCTAAAATTGTAGTCTGCAATGGAAATTTCCACGGGCGAACAATCACTATTATCTCCATGTCTTCTGATCCCGATGCTTATAGTGATTACGGACCGTACACTCCGGGCTTTATCAATATTCCCTACAACGACACTGAAGCACTTGAACAAGCTCTGCAAGATCGGAATGTTGCCGGATTCTTAGTTGAACCTATTCAGGCTGAAGCTGGCGTTTACGTTCCAGCAGATGGTTTCTTAAAAAAAGCGGCTGATTTGTGCAAAAAACACAATGTTTTGTTTGTGGCCGATGAAGTACAAACCGGCTTAGCGAGAACAGGCCGCATGCTGGCCTGCGACCATGAAAATGTTCGACCCGATATCTTAATACTCGGAAAAGCTATCTCCGGCGGTATGTTTCCGGTATCCTGCGTGCTGGCTGATGACGAGATCATGCTCACCATTAAACCCGGGGAACATGGCTCAACCTATGGAGGCAACCCGATTGCCGGGAAAGTAGCCATAGCAGCATTGAATGTTATCCAGGATGAAAAGCTAGCTGAAAATGCAGAAAAAATGGGACAACTTTTTCGAACTGAGATGCAAGCGGTTGATTCGGAAATGATTGAAATCGTTCGAGGGAAAGGACTACTCAGCGCCATCGCCATAAAACCGGTGAAAGGCAAAACAGCCTGGGATGTGTGCTTGGCGATGAAAAAAAATGGATTATTGGCCAAACCGACCCACGAACATATTATCCGGTTTACCCCGCCTTTAATTATTAACGAAGCTCAAATGATGGAGGCCATCAATCGGATTAAAGAGACATTTAACACTTTTGGTTTTTAGAATGCCACCGAGGGTGAATGGAGCCGGAAATCTGATTACTTTCACCTTAACAAAAATGAGGACTAACATTCCTTGTTAATCCTCATTCATCGAGTTATTCTTACTCAAAACGACCTATCGTTTTGCCTTTTTCTCTCTCTTTTCTGCCTTCTTTTCTTTTGGAGTCTTCAGAGGCTCCTTTTTTGCAGTCTTTTTAGCGTCATGTGATTTTGCCATAATGTTCCATTTTAGCTTTATTAATTTAAAATAAGCTCATTCAAATGCAAAACTACATCTTTATATGATCGGTTGCACAAGTCAACATCTTTAATATCTTAAAAAAGTGAGCATTTTCTTCAGGTTGAGAGAACTTAGGATAACAAAAAGTTAGGCGAAGTAAAAAAAAGCATAAATTACTAGCTTACGCGCTTTTAAGTCCTTTTATTCCTCAACCGCCAACTCAGTTGGATTCGCTTGGCTCAATAAAACTCGCCCTCTGTTCTGATTAATACAATAGCACTCTACAATTTCAATTCCCAATATTATTACATATTATTGGCAGTGCCATTCAATTACTTTTTCGATCGCTTGTTGGCAAACCGGGCAAAATTCTTTGGCTTCATTGGTTTTCATGCGACAGTCCATCATTGGGCTATAAATTCCTTTTGCCAGATACCCCCCCCCTTCAAAAACACCCACCATTTTGCTATTGGCAACATTTCTAGGCGTTGGCTGTGGCGTGCCTTCTTCAATCAAATCCATCCATTTTGATTCAAAATTAACCAAAGTAGTAATATTCGGTTCCCAAGGCTCCACCTCCAAATTATAATAATCAGCATAAGCTACATCAGAAGTATAATACTCATCAGCTAATCCAGCAAAGCCATGTCCGAATTCATGAACAAATACAATTTCGGATAAACGATCGTCAACTGACGTCAGTGACAGATAGTTGTAAAATCCACCGCCACCATATCTATCGGTATTTACCAACACGTAAATATGATCATATGGCACGACAGCTGCGGCATCGTGAATTGCATGCATATCTTGTGAAGTTAGGTAGCGCGGTGTATCAAAGGTGTAAAAATTGGAGTTAAAAGCTGTATTCTTATAAATGTGCTCACCTGGCACATCAGTTCCCGATTCATCAGATGGTACCTCAACAGTATAAACGTTAAAATCATCTTTATGCATACTAAACGGAGCAGCAGAAAACAAGGCATCGATCATCCGCCTGGCATCAGCTTCAAATTTATCCATCTCTTCTGAAGTATAGCCTTCCGACAAAATAACCAGATCAACCTTTTTCTTGGGTTCCCCGCTGTCTATAATTTTTTCTGACTTCAGATTCTTCGGATTTTCACTCAGAATAAAATAGTTTTTGGGATCTATATCAGTCGAATAAACGCTTACAAATTCTCCTTCCCAGTTTCGCTCTTCGACAACAAAAGAGCACACTTTTTTAGGAAATGGTAAAATAGCCACTTGGTAAAAACTACGCTTTTGTTTTTTTGCCTCATCAGTGGTTTGCCACTCTTGAAAAATAGGACAGAATCCTTTTGAAAAAATTAACTCGTTTGACTCTTTGTCGAAAAGCTGATACCGATAGGTTCCAAAATCAAATTCGTCAATTAAATTAAAATGCGAACCGCCATAATTAGGCTCCTTCTTTAACTGCTCCAGAATAACTTCAGCCGTATCAGCCGTTCCGGTCAACAAGTAATCAATACGCAAAGTCTTGTTTATAAAATAGTCCGAAAACTGAGGTTTCGCCAATAGAACCCCGGATGTAAAAACAATCAACAAGCTGATAAGCATCCATTTTCTAATCATAACAAAATCATTAATTTTAGCGTCTAATTTAGGAACAAATTAATTAGAATAAATTGATATTCGTCAGATGAATTACTTACTAGATCTTTTTAGAACAATTTTATCAGACTTAGGTGTCCCTGAGAACAGTGCTAATCACATTTCAATTTTTGCATGCCTCCTTGTTTTGGCATTGGTTTCGTACCTTGCTCAGTGGACAACCAGAATAGTGCTAGCTAATATTGTCCACCAGTTTGTTCAAAAGACAAAAACCCAGTGGGATGATTTTATGGTTCAGCGAAAAGTATTTAGCGCTTTGGCTCATCTTTCATCTGCACTCATTATCTATTACGCTTCTGGTTTTTCTGATAGTGAATTAGTCAACAAGCTACTTTATGGTTTTTCACGAATTTACTTTATCGGAATCTTTACCTTCTTTACAATACGAACTGGTAATGCTGCCAACGATATCTACCAAACTACTCCATACGCTATCAACCGTCCAATCAAAGGATATATCCAGCTGTTTCAAATATTGATCTTTTGTGTAGCAATCATCTTTGTCATTTCAGTCCTTATTGACAAAACACCTCTCTATCTGCTTGGTGGATTGGGAGCCATCGCGGCCGTATTACTGTTAGTTTTCAAGGATACAATTTTAAGCCTTGTAGCTAGTATTCAGCTGTCGGCCAACAAAATGCTGAAACCCGGGGACTGGATTGCAATGCCCAGCCACAATGCTGACGGAACAGTAATTGACATTAGCTTAAATACAGTTAAAGTCCAGAACTGGGATAAAACGATTACGACCATTCCGACCTATGCGTTAGTGTCCGAATCATTCAATAACTGGATTGGCATGGAGGAATCGGGGGGTCGCAGAATTAAACGATCAGTAAACCTGGATATGCGTAGTGTCCGTTTTTGTGATAAAGCAACACTCGAAAAATTAAGTCATTTTTATTTACTGAAAGATTATCTGGAAGAGCGAGAAAAGGAGATCAAAGCGTTCAATAACAATCTTAAAATAGAAGATGGTGACGTATACAATGGACGCAGGCAAACCAACCTTGGAATTTTCCGACGTTACCTTGAAAACTACCTTCGCCAACATCCGATGATTCACCAGGAACTCACTTTCCTTGTTCGTCATTTACAGCCATCGGAAAAAGGATTACCGCTAGAGTTTTATGTTTTCAGCAAAGACCAGAATTGGGCTAAGTACGAAGCCATTCAGGCTGATATCATGGATCACATTTTAGCGATATTACCCGAATTCGGACTCCGTGTTTTTCAAAACCCAAGTGGTTACGACATATCAGACTACATCAGTCAATCCAACCACTCACAAAAAAATAGCAAGTAAATGATTCGGGAAATGCTATTGCATGAGAAAGTATCAATTAGAATATAAAAAAATAGTATACTTTTGCCGACCTAAATTTGAACCAACTTATTACTCATATATTACAAGCATCTGCTTATAAATTATTACTAAAGACCTAAAAAGTTATCCGATTATTTATAATTTATTGGGTTTTTATATCTTTAACTTTTAATTTCAAAGTTGAAAAATATAACCAGAATGAATAAAGAAAATACAAATCCGCTGCCACAAATAGATGAATTAGATGAAAAGATTCTACGGCTTATTACTAAAAATGCCCGTATTCCATTTTTGGAGGTTGCCCGGGAGTGCGGTGTATCCGGAGCTGCTATTCATCAGCGCGTACAAAGGCTTCTAAATTTAGGCGTTGTTTCCGGTAGTGAATTCATTGTTAATCCATCAAAATTGGGTTACAACACCTGTGCATACATGGGATTATTCCTTGAGAAAGCAAAGTTCCATGCTTCGGTAGTAGAAGCGTTAAGTAAAATCCCGGAAATTGTAGAGTGCCATTACACAACGGGATCGTATGCTATTTTTGTAAAAATTCAAACAAAAACCAACAATGATTTGAAACGAATCATTGATGAAGAAATGCAGGACATTGAAGGTATCGCACGCACAGAGACATTCATTTCGTTAGAAATGGAATTTAAACGACAAGTACCAATCAAATAGAAACACGCAACCTCCAGATAGATCATATAGAAACGTCTCAATTTGGGGCGTTTTTTTATATCCTAATTTTGGATTTATGATTTTGGGATCTGGTACTTTTCAATTTAACATCCTAACACAACACGAATAAAGAGCCATTTACGCTTGACCTCTTATCTGAAGCTGATGAAGAATAATCGTTTTCAACAGTGTTTATTTGTACACATCACGAAAGGGAAATAATCTAAAGATAGAATATTGCACTGAACAAACAGATCAAAATCAGTTTGCTATGACAGCTTCGAACTTATCAATTTGATAAATTCTTCGCGGGTGGCAACACGTTCAAAAGCGCCGGTAAAATCAGAAGTTGTTGTTATTGAATGTTGTTTTTGTACTCCCCGCATCTGCATGCACAAATGCTGAGCCTCAATAACTACGGCAACCCCCAGCGGATTTAAGGTCTCTTGAATGCACTCTTTTATCTGCAGTGTGAGTCGCTCCTGCACCTGCAAACGACGGGAAAATGCATCAACAACCCGGGCAATTTTGCTCAGTCCGGTAATATATCCATTTGGTATGTACCCTACATGCGCCTTGCCAATAAATGGCAACATATGGTGTTCACACATCGAGTAAATCTCAATATCTTTCACAATTACCATCTGGCGATAATCTTCTTTAAACATGGCCGAACGCAACATAGCCTCGGGATCCTGCTCATATCCTTGTAATAAATACTGCATTGCTTTAGCAACTCGCAACGGTGTCTTTTCCAAGCCTTCTCTTGTTGTATTCTCGCCCAACAAATCAATTATTTCCCGGTAGTGCTCACTTATTTTTTTTGTTTTTTCACTGTTAAATCTTTCGATACGACGATAACCACTTTGCTCGCCATTAAATGATTCTTCCATAGTTAAAATGCTTTCCTGTAAAAAGCAAAAGTAAAAACTTATCCTATTAATTCACAAATCAGAAGAAATAATCAACAATAAGCTCTTTTAACCACTTTATTTGGCAGCTAACTTCTGAAGATGAGAAGAAATAATATTTTTGTACCTGAAAAATTGAAAATATGTTGGTAATCGACACAATAATTTTAACATTTTTTAAGTTTGTGTTGTAAACTCAATAAAACAAACCTTTTTAGGTAGTTAAATCTTACTTATATGATCGTTGTTACAGGTGCTGCAGGATTCATTGGAAGCTATATGGTGGGAAAACTTAATCAGGAAGGATTTCAGGATTTAATCCTTGTTGACAAGTTCAACGACCCTTTAAAAATCTCGAACTATATTTCGAAAACGTACAATCAACTCCTTGACCGCGATAATTTTTTTGAATGGCTTAACGACAATCACCAGTTTGTTCAATGTGTCATCCACCTTGGCGCAAGAACTGATACCATCGGACAAGAACCTGAAATATACAAGCAACTTAATTTCGACTATTCGAAACGCCTTTGGAAAAGCTGCGTGCAATTTGGGTTACCATTGGTTTATGCCTCGTCAGCTTCAACTTACGGCGACGGCGAATTTGGATTTGACGATGATCATCATCTTATTGATCAATTCAAACCCTTAAATTGTTACGCACAATCGAAACACGACTTTGATCTCTGGGCGCTTGCTCAAGAAAAAAAGCCATACTTCTGGGCTGGATTAAAATTCTTCAACGTTTTTGGGCCAAATGAGTATCACAAGGGCAGAATGGCTTCGGTTGTTTATCAAGCTTTCAATCGGGTTACTGAAACTGGCAAAATGACTTTATTTCGCTCTCACCGCCCGGCATATAAAGATGGAGAACAAGCACGTGATTTTATCTATGTAGACGATGTAGCTGATGTCATGTTGCACTTCATGAAAACCCGAAAGCATTCCGGAATTTACAACGTGGGAACAGGAACAGCCAGAACTTATGTCGATCTGGCCAAAGCAGTTTTCAAGGCAATGGACATGAAAGAAGACATTCGTTTTGTTGACACACCAGAGGATATCCGCGACAATTATCAATATTACACCTGTGCTAAAATTGAGAAATTGAGAAAAACCGGTTACAACAGACCGTTCACGAAGTTAGAAGATGCTATTGACGATTACATCAAATCTTATCTAACAGCAGAGTACTGCTATTAATTCGGGAAACTGCAAGAACGCATGATATTCGAAGAACTTGCAACTGGAAACCCAATACCAGCAACTCCCTTAGTGGTCGCGAGTAAAAACCCAGTCCTTTTCTTTCGAAAGGTCATTATTGAAATAATACCCATCCAAATCAAAAGCCTTTAAATCCTCCGGATTTGTAATTCGATTTTGAACGATAAACCGGCACATTAATCCACGCGCTTTCTTGGCATAAAACGAGATCATCTTGTATTGCCCATTTTTCAGGTCTTTAAAAGCCGGGGTAATAATATTAGCATTAATTTTTTTCTTGTCGACCGCTTTGAAGTATTCATTTGAAGCCAAATTAATCAATGGACCTCCAGTCGCTTTCAGTTCCTTGCTGATTGCCTTTGTGATCTTTTCTTGCCAAAAATCATACAGGTTATTTCCACCATTAACCCCAAATTTAGTTCCCATTTCCAACCGGTAAGGTTGAATGAGATCCAAGGGTTTCAACACGCCATAAAGCCCCGACAATATTCGGATTTTATCCTGAGCGACCTCAAAGTCCTTTTCTGTAAAATTTTCAGCCGCCATCCCTTGATATACATCTCCCGTAAAAGCCAACACCGCTTGCTTTGCATTTTCGGGAGTAAAAGGAGTCTTCCATTTCCGGTTGCGCTCAAAGTTCAGTTCACCCAGCTTATCCGAAATGCTCATCAACTCAGACAACTCTTTGGGGGAAAGTTTTTTCAGCTCTTTATGAATCTGACGTGATTCTCTCAAAAAAGAAGGTTGAGAATATTTTTCAGTAGCCGGTTTTGTTTCAAAGTTGAGCGATTTTGCGGGCGAAATAACTATCAGCATAAAATTTGTTTTTGTGCTTTTTAAACAAGCGTAACAATTGAAAAGTTTAGCTTATTTTCGCTCCAACAAAACCACATTTTCAACATGGTGGGTATGCGGAAACATATCAACCGCCTGAACTTTAGTTACCTGGTACTTTTCGTCCATCATAGCCAAATCGCGAGCCTGCGATGCCGGATTACAACTCACATAAACGACTTTCTCGGGAGCAACGTTTAAAATGGTTTTCACCACATCTTCATGCATGCCTGCTCGCGGAGGATCAGTAATAATTATGTCCGGCGTTCCATGCGTCGCAATAAATTCGTCATTCAGAACTTCCTTCATATCGCCGGCAAAAAAGCGAGTGTTTTCAATTCCGTTTATTTCTGAATTGATTTCCGCATCCTCAATAGCCTCCGGTACATACTCAATACCAACAACTTTTTGGGCTTTTTGGGCTACAAAATTCGCAATTGTTCCGGTTCCAGTATACAAATCGTAAACCACTTCATTCCCCGACAAATCAGCAAATTCGCGAGCCACTTTGTACAACTCATAAGCTTGAGCCGAATTCGTCTGATAAAAACTTTTGGGTCCAATTTTAAACCGTAGTCCTTCCATTTCCTCAAAAATATGATCCGGCCCCTTGTAAGCAATTACCGCTTGATCGGTTATCGTGTCGTTTCCTTTGCTATTGATCACGCACATCAACGAAGTCAGCTCAGGAAATTCAGCATCAATCGCATTTAGCAATCCTTCCCGTTTTTCAACATCTTCTTGGTAAAAAGCTAATATTAGCATGTTTTCTCCGGTTGAAGCCGTCCGGATAATCATATTCCGTAAAAAACCTTCCTGATTTCGAATATCAAAAAAATCCAGCTTGTTTTTAAGCGCGTAAGAGCGAATGAAATTCCGGATTGGGTTGGAGGGATCGGGCTGAAGCCAGCACTTTTCAATATCGATGATCTTATCAAACATGCGTGGAATATGAAATCCCAGCGCATTCATCGTTGCCGGCTCTTCTTCAGAATCAATCTCTTCTACAGTCAACCAGCGTTTGTTTGAGAAACTAAATTCAAGCTTGTTCCGATAAAAAGTGTTTTTTTCAGAGCCGAGAATTGGACTCACTTCAGGCAACTCTATTTTTCCCAATCGTTTCAACTGATCAACAACCTGCTGTTGCTTATAAAACAATTGCTTTTCGTAAGGTAAAAATTGCCATTTACAGCCGCCGCACACTCCAAAGTAATCACAAAAAGCTTCTACCCGATCCGCCGACTTTTCATGTACTTTAACCACACGGGCTTCCTGGTATTTCTTCCTTTTTTTGGTCACCTGCAAATCCACTACATCTCCCGGAATAGCGTGCGTTGTAAATACAACGATATCGTTAACACGTGCAATGGCTTTTCCTTCAGCACCAATATCGGTTATTGTAACTTGCTCATAAAAAGGCTTTTTTCGGCGGCTTCGTCCCATACATTTCTATTTTGGTGCAAAAATAGGAAAATAGATGAATGAGCTACTGTCAATCTCCTAAATTGTAAATGAAATAACTAATTAATCCTGAAGTCTCACAACTTAAGCTTTGCTCTATTTTCTGATGGATTCTTTTATCTTTGCACTTCAATTTTTTATGTGTTATGATTTCAGTTGATCAGTTAGTCGTAAGTTTTGGAGGATTTGAACTTTTAAAGAAGATTTCGTTTTTGGTAACCCCTAAAGACCGAATTGGGTTGGCAGGAAAAAACGGAGCCGGAAAATCAACCTTACTTAAAATCATTGCCGGAGAGCAAACACCATCTGAAGGATCGGTCGTTGTTCCGAAAGATATTCGCGTTGGCTACTTACCTCAGCACATGAATGTTTCGAATAAACATACCGTTTTTGAGGAAGCAAAAAAGGCTTTCGATGAGATTCTGCAAATCAAAAACGAAATTGAACACATCAATCATCAAATTGCCACCCGCAAAGATTACGAGTCGGACGAATACATGGGACTGATTACCAAGGTCACAGAATTGAATGATCAGCACCATATGGTTGGCGGAGCTAATTTCGAAGCGGAGATTGAGCAAACATTAGTTGGACTGGGATTCAAACGTAGTGATTTTTCGAGGCAAACAAGTGAATTTAGTGGCGGATGGCGCATGCGTATCGAACTGGCAAAAATTTTATTGAAAAAACCGGATGTATTTTTACTCGATGAGCCGACCAACCACCTGGATATCGAATCGATTCAGTGGTTGGAAGATTTTCTAAAAAGCTATGCCGGTGCAGTTGTTTTAGTTTCGCACGACCGTGCATTTCTGGATGCGGTAACCAACCGAACCATTGAGATTTCGCTGGGAAGAATATACGATTACAAGGCCAACTACAGCAAATATCTGGTGCTACGGGAAGAACATAAAGAAACGCAATTGTCCGCCTATAAAAACCAGCAAAAGCTAATTGAAGATACTGAGAAGTTTATTGAGCGTTTTAGATATAAGGCAACAAAGGCCGTTCAGGTGCAATCGCGTTCTAAAATGCTTGAAAAGTTGGATCGGATTGAAATTGACGAAGAAGATAACTCGCGACTGAATATTCGTTTTCAACCACCGGAACGCTCCGGAACTATTGTTGCCGACTGCAAACACTTGACAAAAAAATATGGCGATTTATTAGTTCTAGACGACATTCATTTAATGATTGAGCGTGGTGAAAAAATCGCCTTTGTCGGCAAAAACGGTGAAGGAAAAACAACTTTGGCTCGTGTCATCATGAGTGAACTCGAATACCAAGGGCATCTGAAAATCGGGCATAATGTTAAAATTGGTTATTTCGCCCAGGATCAGGCTCAACGATTAAATGAGAATTTATCGGTATTGGAAACAATCGACGAAATAGCTGTTGGCGATGTTCGAACTAAAATCAGGGATATTCTTGGGGCTTTTATGTTCTCGGGCGACGATGTTGAGAAAAAAGTAAAAGTGCTTTCTGGAGGTGAACGCTCCCGGCTGGCGATGATTCGGCTGATGCTGGAGCCTGTGAACTTCTTGGTAATGGACGAACCAACCAACCACTTGGACATGCGTTCGAAAGAGATCTTGAAACAAGCATTGGCCAGTTACGAAGGAACTGTTTTAGTTGTATCGCACGATCGTGAATTCTTGGATGGACTGGTCAATTGTGTCTATGAATTTAAAGACCGAAAAGTCAAACAACACCTTGGTGGTATTTACGAATTCCTTCGTCGCAAAAAAATGGAATCGATGAAAGAACTGGAACGAAAAACTCAAGTTAGCTCTAGTTCCAGCTCAGAAAAAAAAGAAAAACCACAACAGGAGGAGAACAAGTTCAACTACAACGAGCGAAAGGAAATAAATAAGAATATTAGTCGGCTGGAAAAACAAATAGCGCAAGCAGAGCAGGAAATTACAGACCTGGAAAAAAAGATTGAAGATTATGACAAGAGAATGGCAAATCCTGATTCGCTGGAAGATCATAGCATCTTTGAGGAGTATGATCAACTAAAGGCCAAACTTGAAGAAGTTATGACAGCATGGGAAAACAACCAACTGGAATACGAAACATTGAAAGAACAAAAAACCTGGTAACATGTATAAAGCAAAACCGCAGAAAAATTCCGATGACTTTATTTTTGGCATCCGTGCCGTTATTGAAGCCATCGACTCAGGAAAAGAAGTTGATAAAATACTGATCAAAAAAGGCTTGGGTGGCGATTTATTTAAAGAGCTGTTTGAAAAGATCAGGGAATTCCAGGTTCCGTTTCAGTATGTGCCGATGGAAAAAATCAACCGCATTACCCGGAAAAATCACCAGGGAGTGTTGGCTTTTATTTCACCGGTTACTTTTTATGAGTTGGAAAATTTTCTTCCGTCGGTATTCGAGGCTGGCAAAAACCCGTTGATTTTAGTATTGGATCAGGTAACCGACGTTCGAAATTTTGGTGCAATCGTGCGCACTGCAGAATGTGCAGGGGTTGACGCAATCGTTATTCCCGAGAAAGGAGCTGCCAGGATCAACGCCGATGCGGTGAAAACTTCGGCCGGAGCTTTGCATCTGCTACCAATCTGTAGAACTAAAAACCTAAAGGAAAGCATTGTTTATCTGAAAGAATCGGGGCTAAAAATCGCGGCAGCTACCGAAAAATCTTCATTCAACTATACCCAAGCCAATCTTTCGGGGCCCACAGCTATCATTATGGGCTCAGAAGAAAAAGGGATTGAAATGCAATTATTGAACTTAGCCGATGAGCAAGTTCAAATTCCTATTCTTGGTAAAATTGAATCGCTTAATGTTTCGGTAGCCGCCGGACTATTAATTTACGAAGCCGTCAGGCAACGTCTTCATCATTCATGAATGGGCACCTGACGTTTAAAGGTTTCCTCCAACGAAATGAACGTTTCAGTACTCGAAATTCCTCCAATTTTTTGCACTTTGTCGCTTAACACTTCCTTCAAATGTTCATTGTCGCGTGCATACACTTTCACAAAAATAGCATACTGCCCTGTAGTGTAATGACATTCGACAATTTCCGGAATCTCTTTTAATTGATTGGCAACATCTTCGTAAAACCCACCTTTTTCAAGAAAAACGCCAACATAGGTACATGTCTTGTAATCAACCTTTTTGGGATCAATATGATACCCAGACCCGGTAATTACGTCCATTTCAACCATCCGATTTACGCGTTGGTGAACAGCAGCTCGAGATACGCCAACTTCGGAAGCAACGTCCTTAAAAGGAACACGTGCATTTTTAGTAATAATGTCCAGAATGTGTAAGTCTATCTGGTCCAAATTGTTTCTTAGTGTCATATAATTTAACTTCAGCCTTATTTATGCGTCTAAAATTAAATAAATTTTAGCAGATAGATAAATAAACAAAAACTTATCTTTCAATATGCAAACAAAAGTCATATCTTCTATTCACTTCTAACTAACTGGGTTCGAAATAAATGATCAGTTACACATTTCATAAATGTTAAATCCGAAGAGGTCCACCGAGACATTTTTTTATCAATTTGAATAAATATTTTTGAATTATTCTTTGATTTTCTACTTTTACACCCAAATTAATGTCAATTTGATACGGCTGAGGAAATTCCAATTGACAATACGCAGAAATTGTAGGTAAACTTAAAATAATTTGACATTATGAAGAACGCTAATCTAAGTTGGCTTTTTATTCTATTATTATTGGTTGTTGCGGCAGTAGTGGGAGTATTTTTCCCAAGTGGCTTCGGTGGACTAAACGATCCGAATATCAGCACAGGTGACACAGCCTGGATGCTTACTGCAACAGCGTTGGTTTTGTTAATGACTCCTGGTCTTGCTTTCTTCTACGGGGGAATGATTCACTCCAAAAACATTTTATCAACCATGTTGCAAAGTTTTATTGCCATGGGTGTAATTAGTGTAATTTGGGTAATTTGTGGTTTTAGTATTGCATTTGGCGACAGCATTGGCCCCGACGGATATGGTTTGTTTGGTAACCCCCTAACTTTCTTCATGTTTAAAGGAGTAACAGGACACACTGATCCAGATCTGGCGCCAACATTCCCATTAGCGCTTTTTGCGATGTTTCAGCTTAAATTTGCCATTATCACTCCGGCATTAATTACCGGATCATTTGCCGGCAGGGTACGGTTTCGTTCCTACATGCTATTTATGGTACTTTTCTCGCTGTTTATTTATGCACCATTAGCCCATTGGACATGGCATCCAAACGGATTCCTGAGAAACTGGGGAGTGCTTGACTTTGCAGGAGGGACTGTTGTACACATGTCTGCTGGTTTTGCCGCTTTGGCAGGTGCTATGTTTCTCGGAAAACGAAAAGACTTTGGCCAGGAAGTGCGACCGGCCAACATTCCATTTGTATTGCTGGGAGCAGGTATGCTTTGGTTTGGATGGTTTGGTTTTAATGCCGGATCAGCACTTGGAGCCAACTCAACTGCAGCCCTTGCACTAATGAATACGAATACCGCTTCGGCAGCAGCTATGTTAGCCTACTTGTTTTACGATATGGTCAAGGGTAAAAAACCAACCGGCATGGGAGCTTCAATTGGCTTAGTTGTTGGTCTGGTTGCCATTACCCCTGCTGCAGGTTTTGTAAATGTCGGCTCTAGTATCTTCATTGGAGTTGCTGCTGCTCTTGTTAGCAACTACGCAATTGAACTTCGCTCAAAAACAAGACTGGACGATACCCTCGATGTCTTCCCTGCTCACGGAATGGGTGGTATTGTTGGAATGCTTCTTACAGCCGTTTTTGCTCAGGAAGTTGGGCTAATTTACGGAGAATTCACCACGTTCCTATATCACTTATTAGCCTTGTTAATTGTAGGTATTTTCACATTTGGAGGTTCTTTGTTAATGTATAAAATTACGGATATGATTGTTCCATTACGTGTTTCGCCTCAAGGTGAAAAAGTTGGATTGGACATTAGTCAGCACAACGAATCATATGACTTTGAATATAAAAGCGACAAAATGCTTTAACTTGTCGCTCTTTTATATGCTCAAAACTCCCCTTATCTCCGGGGAGTTTTTTTCTGCCTAAACTCCTGGTCATTACATTTATTCCACCGGAACCAGCCGCAGGATTTTGCCCGGATTTTCAATGGCTACATAGATATATCCATCAGGACTCATTTCAACATTCCGAACCCGACCAATATCTTCTAACAATTTTTCCTGATGAATCACTTGTTCACCTTCTAAAACAATCCGCTCCAAATACATAAACCGGAGTGAGCCAACTAAAATATTATTCTTCCAATTTTTATATCGATCTCCTTTAACAAAGGTTGTTCCGCATGGAGCTATCGATGGAACCCAATAAGTAACGGGCTGGGCCATCCCCTCTTTTTCCGTTAGCTCGGTAAAAGTTGTTCCATTGTAATTTATTCCGTACGAAATGACCGGCCAACCATAATTCCCCCCGGGTTTGATTAGGTTCAACTCATCTCCACCTCGCGGACCATGTTCGGTTTCCCATATTTCGCCAGTCTCGGGATTCATGCAAGTTCCCTGCGGATTACGATGTCCATACGAGTAGATGCTCGAAACAGCATTAGGCGCACCCAAAAACGGATTGTCTGCTGGAATCGAACCATCATCATACACCCGATGAATTTTCCCACAGTTGTTTGTCAAACTCTGAGGATTTACATCACGATTTCCACGGTCTCCAATTCCAAAAAATAAAAACCCTTCTCGATCGAATTCAAGCTTACACCCCCAGTGTTGACCTTTGTTTGTATCTGGAAAACCATTAAATATAACTTGTTGATCAACCAGTTGATTCCCATCAAGTTTTGCTCGCATCACATTGGTGCAGCCTGTATTTTTATTGTCATCAGCATATCCGGAATAAGAAAAATATAACCATCCATTGCTTTCATAATCAGGGTGTAATTCCAAATCGAGCAAACCACCCTGTCCTTTTACCATAATTTCGGGCAGGCCGGATATTTCCTGTAACTCATTATTGGTAAACCGATACAACTTTGCAGAACGTTCCGCAATTAACAAATCTCCATTGGGTAAAAATTCCAACCCCCAAGGAACACCCAAGCCCGAAACAACCGTATCAACAATAAAATTCTGAACCTCTGATTGCACCGTAGCATTTGCCGACAAAGCAGGCTTCAATGTTTCCTTATCTTCCGGCACACCTTCTTTTACATACTCAGCAAGCGCAATAATTTCTTCGTCAGAAAATGTAGCCTCAAAAGCAGGCATTCCCATTTCGTCTCGTCCGTAGGTTATACTCGTCACTAGACTCGAATTATCATCTCCAAACATCCAGTCTTTCTCATCAAACTTTTCCAGATTATCACCATGGCAACCAGCACAATAATTTTGATAATTTCCAGCTGCCCTTACACGTTGCTTATCAATGTGTTGACCATTTCCCATTGAACAACTACTCAATGAAATGACAAAAAAAGCAAATAAGAATGATGAATTAACAAGAAAACGAATCATAAAAAGAAAGCTTTTAACATTTAACCTCAAAACAAAAAGTGAATCAAAAAGTTAACGCTTTTTTGTTAATAAATGACTAATGTATACCTGAAATTAATTATTCGTCTTAAATAAAACAGTCCGATCAGCCTCAACGAACCAAAAATTCAAGACAAACCGGACGCGGGATTTCTAAACTTTTCCCAGTATAAGCTAACATCCCTGATTCCACATCAACCTTAAATAGCGTCACGTTATTACTTTTTTTATTGGCCACCAACAGGTAGTTTCCGTCGGGAGAAATTGTAAAATTTCGAGGCCAATCTCCAACTACCGGTTCTGTTTCAACTAACGTTAACATCCCATTATCATCTCGCTCAAACACGGCAATTGAATTATGGCCCCGATTTGAGCTATAAACAAATCGCCCGTCAGTACTCACATGGATATCAGCTCCTGAATTAGAGCCGATAAAATCCGTGGGTAAAGCAGACAAAGTCTGAATCGGATTGAAGATATCCTCTGTTTTCTTCAAAACAGAAACAGTAGAGTGCATCTCGTTCATAACATAGATAAACTTTCCATCGGGCGAAAAATCAAAATGCCGAGGTCCGGCTCCAGGAGCCATGTTTACAAAAGATTGTTCGGCTTCCTCAAACTTATTCGCGGCCTGATTGAACCGATAAAATTCAACTTTATCAGTTCCCAAATCTGCAGACATTAAAACTTCACCCGAGAAACTAAACTGAGCGGAATGAGCGTGTGGTGCTTTTTGCCTGGCAGAATCGGGGCCACTACCGGCATGCTGAATCTGCTGAAAACAATCGGTTAAACTACCATCATCGTTAACCTCAAATAAACTTAAACTCCCACTGGAATAATTTGATGCCACAACAAATTGGCCGTCTGGCGACACTGCTACATGGCATGGGTGATAGCCTTTGGTTGGCTTTTGGTTTATTTTATTCAGTTCTCCTGAAGCCTGAATCCGATATGAGGTAACAGAGCCACTATCAATCCCCGGACTCTCTTTCACTTCCGATACTGCATATAAAAGTTTTTTATCAGGGCTTATCGCTAAAAAAGAAGGATTCTCTTTATTTTCAGTAATCGATTTTAAGCTAAGGTTCCCGGTCAGTTCATCAAACTGATAACAATAAATCCCCTCACTCCCTGCGTCGGTGTATGTTCCAACATAAAGCAAGGTTTCATTCCTATCTTTTTCACAAGAAATCAATAAAACGGAAATCAGTACAGTACTCAAAAGAAGTGCTCTCATAATGATCAATTTAAATTCAAACTATCTGGTAATTCTGTTGTTTTAGATTTTGTATTGAGAATCTAAAAATAAAGGAAATGAAGCTAGCAAAAACATTTTTCACCATTTTTATTTTAGTTGTTTCGTCGCACAGCTTCGGACAAAAACTGGTTGAAGTTTGGCGAACAGGCTCTAACATGAAAACACCCGAGTCGGTCTATTATAGTCCCGATCACGATGTAATTTTTGTAGCCAACATCAACGATAATCCATCGGAGAAAGACGGAAATGGCTTCATTACCCAGCTAAACGCAGACGGATCAGTAAAAAACATGAATTGGGTTTCCGGACTGAGTGCCCCAAAAGGAATGGCTATTTTTGATGGGAAGCTCTACGTTTCTGACGTTGATGAATTGGTTGAAATTGACATTGACCAAGCAAAAATTATCAACCGCTATCCGGCTCCCGGCTCAATTTTTTTGAATGATGTTGCAGCCTGCAGTAACGGGATAATTTTTGTTACCGACAGCAGAACAAATAAAATTCACGCACTGTCGGATGGTGAGTTTTCCGTTTGGCTTGAAAGTGATGATTTAAAAGGAATAAATGGTCTCTACACCGAAATGGGGAAATTATACATTGGATCGGACAAAATACATGTTGCTGATGTCAAAACAAAAGAATTAAAAGAGATCCAATCCGATTGTCAGGGAATTGATGGACTTGACAAGGATAATGACGACAACTTTGTTTTCTCAAACTGGGCAGGGCGTATTTTTTATCTCGAAGACGGCCAGATGACCAAAATGTGGGATTCAACAAAGGAAAAAATTAACACAGCCGACATCTTTTTTGCGAATGATCTTAATTTATTGTTGGTACCTACATTTTTCAACAATCAGGTTGTTGCCTATCGTATTGAAAAATGATAACTTGAAATTCGATTTTCAAAGTTGAAACCCGAAATTGACAAGTTGAATACAAAAACCTTTAAATTATGGCAAAAGGAAAAATCGCAGAAAAAAGTCCAATCATGATGGAGATGAAATCAGGCACCTATTACTGGTGTGCCTGCGGCAAAAGTAGCAACCAACCATTTTGCGATGGTTCGCACCAAGGAAGTGAATTCACCCCAAAAGAAGTTAAAATTGAAAAAGAACAGACCGTATTTTGGTGCCGATGTAAACAAACGGACAACCCACCATTTTGCGATGGCTCACATAATAAATTGTAAAATCTTACGAAATTAATGATGAAGGGAGACTATTTTAGTTTCCCTTTTTTTTATCCGAAATCCGGCTTTCTTTGGGAATAACTGATTGGCAGATACAACACTCCCTTATCCATTTAAGACCTTTTTATCTCATTCTGATAAAATCTTATTCATCATGAGAATAATGGGAAAGCTGCAATTAACTTATGCCTCTAATAGTCAAAAAACTAAATGAAACATCAGTGTTTTGGCACTTCGTTTGTAATTTTCGAGCGAAATAAAATCATATAAAAAAATTAAACATGAGTGATAGATACTGTTAGAAAAACAAGAAGAAGAAGAAGAAGAAGAAGAAAGTAAATAACGTAAAATCTAATTGTAATGTTAAAAATTTCGAAAATAATGAAATCTAAAATCTCAATTTTATTAAGTATGCTAATTATTGCACTGGTAATGATACAGTGTTCTGAGGATAATGAAATTGAAGAACAACAGGGGGAACTCAGTGTGAAATTAACGGATGCCCCTTCTGATGATACCAATATTCAAGGAACCTTTGTAACAGTTTCTGAAGTCCATGTCAACGGCCAAAAAGTTGAAGGGTTTACCAAACAAACAATCGAAGTGTCGGCCTATCAAAATGGGAATGCTAAATTGCTGGCTAATGAAATGGTTGAAGCGGGTAACTATTCAAGTCTCACCGTTGTTCTCGACAACCAATCAGATGAAAATGGCGACTCGCCCGGCTGTTATGTCTTAACAGACGACAATAGTAAACATTCGTTGGAATCTTCATCAAGTTCGACGACTGAAGTAACCTTCAACAAGCCTTTTGCCGTTGAAGCTAATGGTATGACTACCTTAGTGATTGACTTCGATTTGCGAAAAGCGATTATTCGCAATGAAGACACCGATTCGGGAAGCGACTACAAGTTTGTCACAACTGCTGAATTGATCAATTCTCTTCGCATTGTTGAAGAAGATAATTGTGGCGAAATCGAGGGAACGATCAGCAACAATTCTTCCAGCGACGATAAATTGGTTGTATATGCCTACGAAAAAGGAACATTCGATACAAGTACCGAAACTAGTGCACAAGGGGAAAGTATGGTATTATTCGTAAATGCCAAAACCAGTGCAACAGTAGATGGGAACGGTAACTACCAATTGTCTTTTCTTGAAGAAGGTGAATATGAAATTCATGTTGCATCCTACGAAGAAGACTCAAGCGGAGAAGTTACCTTTAACGGGGCTGTTAATGTCACAAGTATTATTAGTGATCTATTGCTGAACTCCATTCAGGTAGAAGCAAACAGTCAGGTTAATCTGGACATGGAAATATCAGTGTTATAATAAAATAACCCTGCAATAGTAAAAATAAGAGGGAGCCACAAACGTAAATTTGTGATTCCCTTTTATTTTTTTAATATCTTAAAACAATCGTATTCCAACTTTAATATTTTCGTAACTGAATAACCTCCATTTTAGCTCCATCGGGCAGTGATACTTTCAGTTCCTCGCTAGTCAGATTGGCTACACCCCGAACCGTTGTTCCATTCGTGTTTATCCAATCGACTGTAAACACCTCATCGAGTCCCGACGGATTTAAGGTAGCAATAGTTTGCACGTTTTGATAACCAAGCAACTCTCCATTCACAATAACAAGTTCTTTTTTGCCATTTTCCTTTTCAATAAAATCAACAAAATAAGTGTAGTTATAAAACAGATTTACTGGCTTGTAAATTAACTCGAGGTCTGTTGTGACTTCCGAAATCTCCACTTCAGCTTTTGATTGTGGCTCGTCCGCAATAGCAGGAAGTGGACTCTCTTCGTTTTCCGCAGGCTTAGTTCTCGCTGCTTTTTCAGCCGTGCTTGGATTCGGATTAACCGGCAATTCCTTTAAATTTTTCAAGGCATCAGCAATCGCCTCACCATAACCTTTTCTGAAATCTTTTGACCGCCCTGCTCCCTCTTGCGACCAAATCACTCTATTCCGACAGTCCTTCAATTCCACCGTCAATTTATTACGAAATGTACTTTTCAATTTCACTAAACTGGCGGTCACCGCATCACAATAATTGTCAGGAACCTCTTCCGATTGGAAAACAGTTTCAATAGAGTTTTTAGTAAGTTCATTTTGCAGCGATGTGCTTAGCCCATAAGGATTAAAGCCTTCCGTAAAATCAGGAAACTGAGTTGGAATAATGACATATTTATAGGATTGTTGTGCGAAAGAGAATTGACAAACTCCAACGAATAGAAAGAAAATGAGATATTTTTTCATAACAATAAATTATATCGATTTTAGAACTAGCCAAACTAGCATTTTTTTATTGACTAACCTAGACAGGTCTTGAAAAACTGATTTTCGCTAGCTTCGCCACCAGCTGCTACTTCTGATCCCTCCATTCGATCTCAAAAATAAAAAAGCCGAAAAACTACTGCCATTCGGCTCTCGTTTATTTATTGTGAAATGCGTCCTTATTCTTTCACCGAAAACTTATAAATCGTTGTTGATTTCAACGTGTCACCCGGCTCCAAAATAGTGCTTGGAAAGTTTGAATGATTGGGTGAATCAGGGTAATGCTGAGTTTCCAAACAAATTCCGGTACGGAATTCAAATAGCTTGCCATATTTGCCAGTTAAAGATCCATCCTGAAAGTTTCCTGAATAAAATTGAATGGCAGGCTCTGTGGTCAGCACTTCCATATAACGACCTGACTCAGGATCGTAGACACTACTTGCAAAAGTAAGTTCATTGGCATTTTGATCTTTATTCAAAATATAATTGTGATCATAGCCTTTACCAATCTGGATCGGTTCGTAATCTGAATTGATCCGTTCTCCAATAGCGTGTGGAGACGTAAAATCCAGATCAGTTCCCTTAATTGAAACAATCTCTCCCGTAGGAATTAATTCTTCGTTGATAGCGGTTGTCGAATCAGCATCAATCACCATCACATGCCCCAACACGTCACCATTACCCTCGCCTTTCAGGTTGAAGTAAGCATGATTTGTCAAATTAAATGGAGTTGACTTATCTGTAGTTGCTTCGTAATCAATTTTCAATTCATTTTCAGCTGTTAGCGTATAAGTTACTTTTACTTCTTTATTGCCCGGAAATCCAAATTCGCCATCAGGACTCTCAATACTCATAACAACAGCGTCACCTTCTGGCGAGTGAATCTTCTCGGCATCAAAAACCCGGTTTTTAAAACCGATCACTCCATTATGCAAACAGTTGCCATTATCATTGGCTGGAAGTTGATAAGTCGAATCACCTATAGAGAAAGTGGCATCTCCAATACGATTAGCATAGGGTCCAATAACGGCTCCAATCTCATTGTGATGGTCTAAATATTCCTGAATTGATTTAAACCCTAAATTGACATCCGCTAATTTTCCATCTCGGTCAGGCACTAGGATGGCTACTATTTTGGCTCCATAATTCGTAATGTCAACTCGCAGGCCATTCTCATTTTCCAACGTATACAAACTGACTGGCCTACCATCAACGGTGGTTTCAAAATCAGCTTTTGTATAAGGAACTTTGAATTTTTCCTCATGAGGTTGCTGACAAGCAAAAGCGGCAATTAAAAACAGAAAAGCTAGTTTTTTCATAAGTGTCATTGAATTTATTAGTTAATTGAGTTTAAAAAGTCAAAACTACTTTTATTGGATCAAACAAATTTATGTAATTTTACGTTGAATATTACAGATGAGCAAAAAAATTCTTCATATCGCAATGATACTTTTTATTGTGGTTCCAACAATTGGATTTACTATTACAAAGCACTATTGTGGCGAAGTGTTAGTTGATCTTTCGTTAACAGGAGATGTTAAGTCGTGCTGCGATATGCAGGGCGATTGCTGCCACAATGAAGCAGAAACTTTTCAAATGGATCAGGATTACACCTGTCCTTTTGTATTGAATCACATCGATTATTTTTCCTCTGACACCTTTGAAATTCCTACATTACTAATTGGACTGCAGGAAGAAACAAATACTTCTCTTATAATATTGAATTATTGGGAATCGCCACCTCCCAAAGATGTTCTCCGCTTTTTATCTGACGTTCAGGTATTCCGGTTATGATTTTTTGAATGATTATCAGGGTTAAAATTCTTTAACCCTTAAGTTGTTATTGGTGTAATTTGCATACGCTGCAAATTCTCTTTTCCGAGAAATAGAATACACATCATTCATTAAAATCGTAATTAAAATTGCATGTTAAATAAAACAATTCGCTTTTTTCTTGAAAATAAGCTGGTTACACTGTTAGTGCTCATCCTTTTTGTGAGTTGGGGAATCGTAACTTCCCCGTTTAGCTGGGATACCGGTATTTTACCAAAAGACCCGGTTCCGGTAGATGCCATTCCCGACATTGGCGAAAACCAACAGATTGTTTTCACCGAATGGATGGGGCGTTCGCCGCAGGATATTGAGGACCAGATTTCTTATCCATTAACCACTTACTTATTGGGGATTCCGGGCGTAAAATCTATCCGGAGTTCATCGATTTTCGGATTTTCCAGCATCTTCATCATTTTTGAAGAGGACATTGAATTTTATTGGTCACGATCGCGCATTCTTGAAAAGCTGAGTTCGCTTCCTTCGGGCTTGCTGCCGGAAGGGGTGCAGCCCGCGCTGGGACCCGACGCTACCGCTTTGGGCCAAGTGTATTGGTATACGCTCGAAGGCCGCGACAAGGATGGAAATCCTACTGGCGGTTGGGATTTACATGAGATTCGGTCGATTCAGGACTTCTATGTAAAATACGGACTGAATGCTACCGAAGGCGTTTCGGAAGTGGCTTCCATTGGTGGTTTTGTACAGGAATATCAGATCGATGTCAACCCCGATGCCTTGAAGGCATACAATATTCCGCTGCATAAAGTCATGCAGGCGGTGCAAAAGTCAAACAGGGATGTTGGCGCCAAAACCATCGAAATCAACCAGGCTGAATATCTGGTGCGGGGATTGGGGTACATCAAAAAAGTGGAAGACATTGAAAAAGCGGTGGTAGCCGTTCAGGAAAATGTCCCCATCCGTATTCAGGATATTGGCGCGGTAAGTTTAGGCCCAGCTACCCGACGTGGCGCTCTGGACAAAGATGGCGCCGAAGTGGTGGGCGGTGTCGTGGTGGCGCGTTATGGAGCCAATCCGTTGCAGGTTATCAACAATGTGAAAGACAAAATCAAGGAGATTTCGCCCGGACTGCCACAAAAAACATTGGAGAATGGCGTGGTTAGCCAATTGACGATCGTACCTTTTTACGATCGCTCCGGATTGATATACGAAACATTGGGGACATTGGAAGAGGCCATTTCACTTCAAATTCTGATTGTGATCCTGGTGGTCATTGTCATGGTGTATAATCTGCGGGCCTCATTTCTAATCTCCAGTTTGTTGCCCATTTCCGTGTTGATGGTGTTTATCGCCATGCGCTATTTTGGTGTCGATGCCAACATCGTCGCTTTATCCGGTATTGCCATTGCCATTGGGACAATGGTCGATCTGGGGGTCATTCTATCAGAGAACATCATCAAGCATGTGGATGAAGCTCCGCCGGGGCAAAAACTTATAACGACCATTTACAACGGAGCTTCAGAAGTAAGCTCTGCAATACTCACCGCAGTTTCAACCACCATTGTGAGCTTCATTCCGGTATTTACCATGCAGGCTGCCGAAGGGAAACTATTCGGGCCGCTGGCTTTCACCAAAACCTTTGCGCTGATCGCCGCATTGATAGTCTCCTTGTTCATTTTACCCATGCTGGCCCACTGGTTCTTTGGCGCTAAAATCAAAAATCAGAAAATCAGGAAATGGGTGAATATCATATTGATTCCCATTGGTATTGCCGCTCTTTTATTCGGGCAAATCTGGGGCGGAATGATGTTCCTGGCATTTGGGCTTGTAGGTGTGTTAAAAGAACTTAGAGGAGCAAAGTCAGAAGTTGGAGATGAGATGTTAACAGGCGATGAAACAGCGATTTATGCCAGCACAACCATTCAACAAAAAATGAAATCATTCGCCTACTGGATGTTTGAGCATGCTGAAATCATCATTGTAGTTATTGGTGTGATTTGGTTGCTGGCTAAATACTGGCTTCCGCTGGGACCCGCCAAGAGTTTGGTCATGAATGTGGTATTTGTTGCTTTGATTGTGACGCTTATCTTAGGGTTCTTCACAATTTTGGAGTATTTCTACAAACCAATATTAAAATGGTGCCTGGAGCATAAGGTCACCTTCCTTTTGATTCCTTCTTTTTTAATTCTCTTCGGAACAACAACCTTTATAGGTTTTAATTCTTTGTTCGGTTTTGTTGCCAAAGGGTTCGATGCGGTAGGCTGGAATGTCCGAACCACGAAAGTGTGGTCCGGATTGACCCATACATTCCCCGCAATTGGGAAAGAATTTATGCCTTCACTTAACGAAGGTAGTTTTCTGCTCATGCCCACTTCCATGCCCCACTCGGGCTTTGAATACAACCGGAAGGTTTTGGGTCAGCTGGATATGTTGCTGACCAACATTCCTGAAGTTGAACTTACCGTCGGAAAATTAGGACGGGTAGAATCTGCGCTTGACCCGGCACCCATTTCCATGTACGAAAACGTGATCAACTACCGTCCGGAGTACATGCTAAACGAAAAAGGGCACCGCATGCGGTTTAAGGTAGATAAGGATGACCGTTTTATACTTACCAACGGAGACACCCTTGCCAATGAGGAAAGCTTGAAACGTGGGGTAACCTATCAGGAACTCATACCGGATGATAAAGGAAATTATTACCGCAACTGGCGGCCTGAAATTAAATCGCCCGATGATATTTGGTACGAAATCATAAAAGTGGCTAAAATTCCGGGGGTAACCTCTGCGCCAAAATTGCAACCTATTGAAACGCGTCTGGTCATGTTGCAAACGGGTATGCGCGCCCCCATGGGGATTAAAGTATATGGCCCCGACCTGCCAACCATCGAAGCATTTGGGATGCAACTGGAGGAGATATTGAAAGAAGTCCCTTCGGTAAAAGCCGAAGCGGTGTTTGCCGAACGGATTGTTGGCAAACCTTACCTGCATCTGAACATCAACAGGGATGAGATTTCGCGCTATGGCTTGAATGTGGAAGATGTCCAGCAAACCATTGAAACCGCCATTGGTGGTATGAAAATCACTTCTACGGTAGAAGGCCGTGAACGTTTTCCAGTCAGGGTTCGCTATCCGCGCGAACTTCGTGACGACCCGGAAACATTGGGGAAAATTTTAATCCCAACTCCAACAGGTGCACAAATACCAATCTCCCAGATTGTTGATTTTGAATACGTAAGGGGGCCACAGGCGATTAAAAGTGAAGAGACCTTTTTGGTAGGTTATGTCCTGTTTGATAAACGAGAGGGCTTTTCTGAAGTTGGCGTGGTCAACGATGCGCAGAATGCTATTCAAGCCAGTATTGATGCCGGAGATTTAGATGTGCCCTCGGGAATAAGCTATAAGTTCTCCGGAAGTTATGAGAATCAGGTGCGGGCAGAAAAACGCCTTTCCGTTATTGTTCCTTTGGTTTTGGTCATTGTTTTCCTGATTCTTTACTTCCAGTTTAAGTCAGTCACCACCTCCCTGATGGTTTTCTCTGGGATTGCCATGGCATTTAGCGGTGGGTTTATGATGATATGGCTATACGGTCAGGGATGGTTTGTCGATTTCGCCCTATTCGGAACCAATATGCGCGACCTGTTTCAAATGCACACGGTGAACCTGAGTGTGGCGGTGTGGGTCGGTTTTATTGCCCTGTTTGGCATTGCAACCGACGACGGCGTTCTGATGGCAACCTATCTGGACCAAAGCTTTGGGCGAAACAAGACCGACAATTTGAAAGGCATTCACGCTGCAGTGGTGGAAGCGGGATACCGAAGGATTAAACCTGCGGCCATGACTTCAGCGACGACGATCATTGCACTGCTGCCTATTTTAACTTCAACAGGCCGGGGGGCCGATATTATGATCCCCATGGCCATACCTGCTTTTGGAGGGATGATTTTTGCCGCCGTTACTTATTTTATTGTGCCGGTATTGTATAGCATGCGAGAAGAGAGACAATTAAAAAAGATACAATCATGAAGTTCATAATAAATATCATCATACTAATGATTCTGGGAGTTACAGCCGGACAAGCCCAAACCCTGGATGATTATTTCAGGACTGCGGCCGAAAACAATCCCGGTTTGCAAGCCAGATACGCGGAGTTTGAAGCTTCGATGCAAAAAGTACCGCAGGTAAGCACTTTGCCTGACCCCACTTTTTCTTTCGGTTATTTCATCTCGCCGGTTGAAACCAGAGTGGGGCCTCAACGGGCAAAATTTTCGCTCACCCAGATGTTCCCCTGGTTTGGAACACTGAAAGCTCAGGGCGATGCTGTTGCGTTGATGGCAGAAGCCAAATACCAGTCGTTTCTGGATGCACGCAACCAGTTGTTTTATCAGGTTGCAGCGGCTTACTATCCGCTTTACGAACTCAGCCGGTGGAAGCAGATTGAGCAGAAAAATATTGACATCCTGCAATCGTACAAAACCATTTCCAATTCAAAATTTAAAAACGGTTCCGCTCCCATGGTGGATGTCCTTCGGGTGGACATCATGCTAAAGGAGGCAACAACCAGTTTAAGCATTCTGAATGAGAAAGAAAAACCGCTGCGCACCACGTTTAATAAACTACTGAACAGGGACGAAAATGAAACGGTTTTAATCAATGATTCATTAGTTATTGAATCGTTACCGGATAATTTCCGAAAAGATTCCCTGCTGACCGCTAACCCGATGTTGGACGCGCTTGACCTGAAAATAAAGGCGAGCGAAGCCAGTGAAATTGCCGCACAAAAGCAGGGGCTTCCCAAGGTCGGTGTTGGCTTGGATTATGTACTGGTTGGTGAACGAACAGATATGGATTTGGCCGAAAATGGAAAAAACGTGTTCATGCCCATGGTTTCGTTGAGTATTCCAATATTCAGAAAAAAATACGATGCGGCCGAAAAAGAAGCGCAATTGATGCGGGATAGCTATGTACTTCAAAAACGTGAACTAGAGAATTCGTTGTTGTCTAACTATGAAATGGTCTGGTTTCAGATTCAGCAGCAAAAGCAACTTTTATCGCTTTACGAACAGCAAATTCAAACATCACAACAATCTTTGAATTTACTGTTTTCATCCTATGGGAATTCAGGAAAGGAATTTGAAGAAGTACTGCGCATGCAACAGCAACTGCTGAAATATGAAAAAATGAAGGCTACCGCTGAAGTACAATACCAGGTAGCCCTTGCCAGATTGAATTACATTACTGCAAAAAAATATTAACATGAAAACAGATAATAAAACAATAATCATAGTCATTTCAACGCTGGCAGTAGGTTTATTGCTGGGGTGGTTAATTTTCGGGGGTTCAGAAAGCAAGGCAACAGATGAACACCAGCATGACACAGAAGTGGCAGGCGAGACAACCTGGACCTGTTCGATGCACCCTCAGATTCGCCAAGGCGAGCCTGGCGATTGCCCCATTTGTGGCATGGATTTAATTCCATTGGAA
Source organism: uncultured Sunxiuqinia sp. (assembly GCF_963678245.1). Taxonomy (NCBI): domain Bacteria; kingdom Pseudomonadati; phylum Bacteroidota; class Bacteroidia; order Marinilabiliales; family Prolixibacteraceae; genus Sunxiuqinia; species uncultured Sunxiuqinia sp. The sequence continues at coordinate 168,044 of NZ_OY782767.1, read as the reverse complement.
GATGAAGACGATAGCGATATTGACCCGATGGCGATCAGCATGTCGGCCACGGCCATGCAACTGGCCAGTGTAAGCACTGCAATGGTTGGTTCGACAGACCCGGTTAAATTGGTTCGTTTAAACGGCAAGGTGCAGTCTGATGAGCGCTTGGTTTATTCCCAATCTTCCCATATTCCAGGCAGGGTAGAAAAGTTACTGGTAAATTTTACCGGAGAATTTGTAAAAAAAGGACAGGTGATTGCATCGGTCTATTCACCCGATTTGGTAACGGCCCAGGAAGAATTGTTTGAAGCACAAAAAATAAAGGAATCACAACCACAGCTTTTCAATTCAGCCAAAGAAAAGTTAAAAAACTGGAAGTTATCCGAAGGGCAGATTGAACAGCTATTGCAATCAGGAGTCGCCAAGGAGTCCTTTAATGTGCAGGCTGATGTTTCAGGCTATGTGACCAAAAAAATGGTCAACCCCGGCGATTATATCCGCCGGGGGGAAGCCATTTACGAAATTGCCGACCTGTCAAAGGTATGGGTGCTTTTTGATGTGTATGAATCGGATGTGCCGTGGGTTAACAAAGGCGACAAAGTGGAATTTACCATGGCCTCCCTTCCAGGTGAATCGTTTACCGGAACCATCTCCTTTCTCGACCCTGTAATCGATCCGAAAACGCGGGTCGCCAAAGCGCGGGTTGAAGTCACTAACCGTGGGTTGAAACTGAAACCCGAGATGTTTGCATCGGGCACGGTGGAAGCAAAATTACCTAATCAGTCCAATGCGGTTGTGGTTCCGAAAACCGCTGTGATGTGGACCGGCAAGCGTTCGGTCGTGTATGTGAAAAACACCACCGACCAGGGAGTGAATTTTATGATGCGCAACGTGACATTAGGACCCGCCCTGGGCGAGAGTTTTATTATTGAAGATGGATTACAGGAAGGAGAGGAGCTCGCGGTGCATGGCACATTTAGCATTGATGCTGCAGCACAGCTCGCCGGCAAACCGAGCATGATGAGTCCCGAAGGTGGTGCAGTGATGACCGGGCACAACCACGGGGGAACGGAGATGGGAACAGAAACAACGGTTGAAAAGCACAGCCCTGTTGAATCGGTTGAAACTGATCCTGCTTTTAGGCAACAATTGACTGTTGTCTATGAAAAATACCTTAAAATGAAGGACGCATTTGTTGCCTCGGAGGCCCACCAGGTGATGGTCGCCGCTCAGGATGTTGAGAAATCACTGAAGAACGTGGATATGGGATTGCTTAAAGGCGATGCGCACATGGCTTGGATGGACCAGTTGAAAACACTGGAGAGCACAATAAATACGATCAGCAAATTGATGGACATTGAAAAACAACGAACCGAATTTGCCCGGTTCAACCTGGCTTTTTACAAAAGCCTGAAAATGTTCGGACTGGCAAATACAACCGCCTACTTTCAGTATTGCCCGATGGCCATCGAAGACAAAGGGGCCTACTGGTTTAGCGAAACAGAAGAAATTCGCAATCCTTATTTTGGAGATATGATGTTGGGATGCGGAGAAACCAGGGAAACTCTGAAATAAAACCACAAATTAAGACATAAAGGTATGATAATTGCGTGTTCTATAATAGAGTTTATTCAAGGATAAAAACAAATAGTAACCATTTAAACATTAAATAATTATGAAACGACTATGCAAGGATGCTTCACAAACAAGCGTAAATAAAATGAGGGAGTTACATCCAATACCTTTAAAAACTTTTAATTTTAATTGGATGAAAGCAAAACTTTTTGGATTAGTAACAATTTTCCTGATGACAACAGCGGTTGTTTTTGCAGGAGAGAAAACAGAGAAATTTAAAGTGTATGGGAACTGCGGTATGTGTGAAAAACGCATCGAAAAAGCAGCGAAGTCGGTTGATGGTGTATCAACTGCCGATTGGGACAAAAAAACCAAAATGATGGAAGTAACGCTGGACGATAGCAAAACCGATGTACACAAAGTGCATATGGCCATTGCCAAAGCCGGGCATGACACCAAGATGCACAAAGCAAAAAACGAAGTTTACAATGAACTTCCCGGTTGCTGCCAATACGATCGTGCTGCTGAAGAAAAAGCAGAATCTCACGATGGACACAAGCATTAATCGTAAAGAGAAAGAGTTGCCGTGAAAATTTACCGGCAGCTCTTTTTTTTACAATTTAAAACCCTGAAAAACATCCGATTGAAATCGACAATCACCTGTCGGGCATATCATTTTCAGCAGGAATGAACGATGCCTGAAAATGCATGCAGCTATTTTATCAGTGTACAAGCCGCAAACGGTAATAAAACCAAAGAAGGGAGCTTGTTGTGTCTACTGTTCATTCGGAACGGTAAAATGCCGTCAGTACAGACAGCTAAAAATTGTGGTTCGTAACATGCACAGCTCAACAGTTGCAATAAGCGAACGTTTTTCCTCATCAATTGTACTTCGCTTTAATCGTATATTTCCCGATCACGAAAACCAATTAAATAAAGGAGCGCATCGAGACCGACTTCGGAAATGGCGTTTTTAGCAGTTTCCTGAACTTTGGGCTTGGCATGAAAAGCAATACCCAATCCCGCTAATTGAATCATGGGTAAGTCGTTCGATCCATCTCCTACCGCAATGACCTGCTCCAAATGTAAATCTTCTTTAAAGGCCAATAATTTCAGCATCTCTGCTTTTTTCTCGCCATCCATTATTTCGCCTACATGCCGCCCGGTCAATTTGCCGTCGGCCACCTCCAGTTCATTGGCAAACACATAATCGACATCCAACTTCGATTTCAGGTAGTTGCCAAAATAGTTAAACCCACCAGACAAGATCGCCGTTTTATAGCCAAACTTTTTAAGTGTCCGGAACAAACGCTCAGCCCCTTCGGTAAGGGGTAGCTGCTCGGCAATCTCACTCATGACCGATACATCCAGCCCTTTTAGCAAGCCAATGCGCTTCTCGAAACTTTCCTTAAAATCAAGCTCTCCTCGCATAGCTGACTCGGTAATCGCACTCACCTCAGCATAAACACCAGCCTTGCGGGCTAATTCATCAATCACTTCAGCCTGAATAATTGTGGAGTCCATATCAAAACAAACCAAACGACGATTGCGTCGGTACATATTATCAACCTGAAAAGCAATGTCGACACCGGTTTCGGTGCTGATTTCAATAAACGTCCGTTTTAGTAATTCTTTATCGTGAGGGGTTCCACGAACCGAAAATTCAACCACACTTTTGACATTTCCCTTATCATCGTTGAGCGGAATCCGCCCTGACAGACGAGAGATAATATCAATATTTAAGCCTTGCTTTGAAATAGCCGAGGTTACTTTTGCCAGCTGCAAGGCAGTTAATTTACGTGCCAGCAGCGTTACAATGAAGCGTTCTTTGCCCTGGTGAGTTACCCATTCGTCATACCTCGCCTCGGTGATGGGTGTAAACTTCACTTTCAATCCCAGTTCGTGCGCCTTGAACAACAAATCCTTCAATATTGGCGAAGAATCTGCTTTTGCCGATAACTCAAACAAAATACCCAATCCGAGATGTTCGTGAATAACTGCCTGTCCGATATCCAGTATATTTACTTCGTATTGCGCTAATATCTCTGTTAGCGACACCGTCAATCCGGCTTTATCAGCGCCTGATATATTGAGTAGAATAATTTCGCGTCCTTTTTGCATGCTATGATTCCATATTTAGTAGGAAGAGAATGAATGCTTAATAAATTACCGAAGCCAACCCGATTGATACCTCGAAATCATTAAATCATTACCAATTAAACTTGATTGTTTGTATCAAATCGGAGTGCAAACTTAACGGAACCGGGCTTTTACCGGCCACGCTTTCAATCAGCTGCTTTTCTTCATCAGTATAATTCTTCTTCGGAAAGAAAAACTCAACAACAACCTCTGCTACGCGACGAGGATCACTAGCCATGATCTTCGTAATTTCAAGCTGTGTTCCCACAATATCAATTCCATTATCCATCGCATTAATGCCCATAATCGTCATGATGCAATTCCCGAGCGATGTCGCCAATAAATCTGTTGGTGAAAACGACTGCCCCTTTCCGCGGTTATCACAAGGTGCGTCGGTGATAATCTTTGCGCCCGATTGCACATGAATATTCTCCGTGCTCAAATCGCCAAGGTAAGTGGTCTTTATTGTAATCATTGAGTTGTGTTTTTGAGTTTCGGCAAAAATACAAAAATAAAAGCATGCGAAGGTAAACTTGTATCGATTGCTCCGAAACAAGTCGTGACACACACGATGCCAACAGTACCGACTTACGGGCGACACCCGGAAATTACGCTTGCGATCCGGTTCCTCCAATCAACCCGATTTCCGCCTTAAATGCATTTGATTTCTTCCAATCGACCCGGTTTTCGGCTTAAACGAAATTGATTTCTTGCTGTCGACCCGGTTTCCGGCTTCCCCGGGTTTTCGTTAGCCTATTGACCCGGTTTCCGGGATGAACACGTTTTTTTGAAGCCAGAAACTCAGTTTCCAGACTGAATTATTTTTTTCTCCGTTGTCGACTCAGTTTCCGGGCACCTTCTTTTCACTGTCGTCAAAAAAAATCAATTGACAACATTACCATAATCGAACACCGCCAATTATTGACACAAAAAGAAAGCAGCCCCAAAACTGACTTTTGAGACTGCCTTACCAAATTGACTGATTAATTTTAAAATATATTGACTAAAAATGGGCTGAGAAATGAATTCCGAGATTAAAGCGTGGAGCAATCCGGTAGCCATATCCATATGGTTCAAATACCAAATCTCCATGACGGTAATACAAGTGATCTCCTACCCAAAACCGATCGCAATGAAATGGTAAATGTTCGAACACCAGATGTGCCGGGAATTCTACCCGTACATAACCAACTCCATGATGATGACGATAATAGTGACCGCCATAAAAATAATAATCACCGTGCTGATGTCTGATTCTCATCGGGCTCTCACAAAAGCGAGAATAAACTCGTCCGTATTTTGGGTGACGATATTCGTAACGACGATCATACTTGTAATGTCTGTTGCCATACTTTTCACTGTAGCGGTACGACTTTTTATTATTCCGATTCCAATGATCGCTTCGGCTATCTCTTTTGTTCCGATTCCAATGATTATCCCGATTGTTCTTTCTGTCCCGATCGGCATAACTCCGTTGGTCTCGTGAGCGACTTCGATCCCAATCGTGGCTGTTATTTCTATCTGACTTGTGATAGGCTCGTTGATCATTTCGAGGCTTCCGGCTTCGGTCGGCTGTTGAATATTCCCGACGGTCGCTTTTTCTACTATTGCGGTCGTTATACTGCTTACTTTGCTTGTAAGTTCGTCTGCTATCAGAACCTGTTTCTCTACGCTGTGCCTCTGCGTTAACTCCTGTCATGACTGCTGCAAGTGTAATCATCAATACAATCAGTCTCATCTTTTTTGTTTTCATGGCTTCCAGTTTTTAATGTTTTATAAATGTCTCATCTGGTGCCTGCATTTACCGGTAATCAGTTGTTTGAAGACAAGCAAACCTCATGCCAAAAGCGCATCAAATTAAATTTCAACATCTTACATACAGCCCGAATAAACATCTTTTTTGAATAAGGGCTTTCATTCTGGGTTGATAATATTATTTTTGCACAAATTTTTAATGAAATGGGTAGAATACTGGCAATCGATTATGGCCGAAAGCGCGTTGGTTTGGCTGTTACCGATCCGATGCAACTGATTGCATCGAAGTTAACAACGGTTCGCAGCCATGACATCTTCGACTTCCTGAAAGACTATTTTCAGAAAGAGCAAGTCGAGAAAGTCATTATTGGTTACCCACTTCAGATGAACAATGAGCCCTCTGAAGCCGTTTTGTATATCAATCCGTTTTTAAAGCGGTTTCAAAAGCTTTATCCCGACATGCCTATCGAGCAGGTTGATGAGCGCTTTACATCAAAAATGGCATTTCAAACCATGATTGATGCGGGATTAAAAAAGAAAGACAGACAAAATAAAGGAACGATTGATGCGGTAAGTGCAACAATTATTCTTCAATCGTACATGGAACAACAAAAATATAGATCATGATATATCCGATAACTGTATATGGAGATCCGCTTTTGCGGAAGGTAGCTCAACCAATTGATGAGAATTTTGAAGGATTGAAAGAACTGGTTGAAAACATGTTTGAAACCATGTACCGTTCCGAAGGTGTTGGATTAGCCGCTCCCCAGGTTGGTAAATCGTTACGACTATTTGTTGTTGATGCCTCAACAGCAGCTGATGAAGAGCCGGAATTGGAAGGGTTCAAAAAAGCCTTTATTAACCCTGAGATACTAGAAAAAACCGGCGATGAATGGGTCATGAACGAAGGTTGTTTAAGTCTACCCGAGATCCGCGAAGACATTAGTCGCCCGGAACGTATTAAAATTAAGTACCTTGATGAAAACCGGGTGGAGCATATTGAAGAGTACAGAGGTTTTGCAGCCCGTGTTATCCAACACGAGTACGACCACCTGGATGGAGTTTTGCTGGTTGACTACCTCAACCCACTGAAAAAACGCTTGCTAAAAAGCAAACTAACCGCTATTTCGAAAGGAAAAGTACGAACTTCATACCGCATTGTTTTACCTGGCAAAAAAGTAGGTTCGTGAGAGAAATGGGTGGTTTTATCATCCAAATAGTAGCGTTCATCAAAAAATTACGCTCAGCTTAAACTAATCATATTATTTGCCCGTAGTCAGTATAAAAACAACTGACGGTGAGCTTTTTCAAAAATAACCCCTTTACAAAAATTTTAAGTTTTTGGATCGTTGGTTTGATGCTGGGCTTTTATGCTCCTCAAGCTAAGTTTTTACTATTGATTGTCGGCATCACTTTAGCGGTACTCGTTTTAGCTAAATTAAAAACCAAACCGTACCCGTTTGACAGCTACTTGTCAGCCTTTTATGCCAGCTGCTTCGCTTTGCTGGCCTTTATATCAGCCGGTCGCCCATCAATTCCAGACCGAAATGAAAAGCAGCATTTTATAGCCACGGTATTGGAATATCCAACCGAAAAGACCAACTCTTACCAAAGTATAATTCAAATTAATCAGGCCGACTCATCGTATTACGAAAACCAAAAAATAATTGTCTATCTAAAAAAAGACACGTCAGTACTTCAATTAAAGCCGGGCGACCAGTTGGTTGCTCAAGCCCGAATACAACGCATACAAAACTCAAACGACCTTTTTGCTTTCGACTATCAGGCATTTATGGCCAATCGAGAAGTTTATTACAGCGCCTATTTGCCAACGAAAGATTATCAACGAATAACCGAAAAAGCCTCCAGCATTCCATTTGCAGCTGAAAAGTTTAGGTTTCGCTTAATCAATCAACTCAAAAAACACATTACAAATGATGAACAACGACAGGTCATTTCGGCATTAACGCTGGGCTACCGAAAAGAGCTGTCGCCCGAAACCCGCTCCTACTTTGCCTCAACCGGAGCTATGCATGTTTTGGCCGTCTCCGGCTTACACGTGGGAATGATCTACTTGTTTCTCACCTATGCGCTTGGTTTTCTCAAACGAACTCAGCTGGGACGAATGACCTTTGTAATTATCATCGCCCTACTCTTGTGGAGCTATGCACTAATTACCGGCTTTTCGCCATCGGTGCAACGAGCAACGGTCATGTTCTCGTTTATTCTTGTCGCCAACAGCCTTCGCCGACCGGCATCAATTTATAATTCAATCGCTGCTTCGGCATTCTTACTTTTACTAATCAACCCCAATTTAATTTTTGAGGTGGGCTTTCAACTTTCCTATGCGGCCGTTACCAGTATCGTTTTCTTCTTCCCAAAAATAGAATCATTGTGGTCGCCCCAAAACAACGTACTTAATTGGTTTTGGCAACTTTTCTGTGTTTCGATAGCAGCGCAAATTGGCACCTTCGCTTTAAGTGTTTACTATTTTCACCAGTTTCCCCTTTTCTTTTGGCTCAGTAATTTTATTGTGATACCCGCAGCGTACGTTATTTTAGCCAGCACAGTCTTATTCTTCCTCATTTCTCCGGTAAACTGGCTGGTGGCAGTCCTTGCAAAGGTGCTGTCATCAGTAACTTTCCTGACCCTATTTCTGCTCAAAAAAATTGACCAAATTCCAAATTCCCTGATTGAAAACATTGGTATTTCAGCATTCCAATTAGCTGTTTTGCTGACCTGTTTAATCGCTAGCATGTTTTTCATTAAACTAAAACGGAAAGAATTTCTGTTTCTGGCAGTATCCCTTTTTCTGTTCTTTCAAATTGCATCTTTCAGCCAGAAAATGGCGTTGTTTAATCAAACAAAATGCATCTTTTATAATTCGGCTCAGTGTCTGCATTTAATCAATGGTCGCAAAAACTACCTGATTTATGCTGAAAAGGATGAGGAAGAATACCGATCGATTCCACATGCTCTACGAAAACTTCAATTGGATTCTCCAACTGCAATTCAACTCGATACATGTCAGAATTTTTCGACCTCCGATTTACTCATTGACAAACGGACAGTTCTGTTTGTTGATCAAACCTTTCAATACAAAAAACGTAAAGAAAAGCGACAACAGACGGATCTGAAAAATCAAGAAAAAGAAGATCAACAGTACTATTTTTCGGATCTAGCTTTTAAAACAACAATTGATTCGGCGTTGGAGAAAGGTAAGATTTTAGATTTTAATAACTTATCAGTTCCCGAAACATTTATTGCTGACTTTTAACAATTTACGAATCCCAGTGCTTTTAAGTTATTGGTAACGCACACGAAAAACAAGCATAAATTCGTGGAAATTGTAGTTTTTATACTTTACTTTACCGGGCTGAATTCTGAAAAATGAGTGACAAAATATGAAGATTGTTATTGTAGGTGCCGGTGAAGTAGGAACTCACCTTGCCAAGATGCTTAGCAAGGAGAATCACGACATTGTATTAATGGATGAAGATGCTGATAAACTGCATCATATTTCCAGTCAAGTGGATCTGCTCACCTTAACAGGCTACGCTAATTCCTTTCGTGATTTGAAAGAAACAGGACTTTCGAAGGCGGACTTATTTATTGCTGTAACCCCCTATGAAGAGCGCAATATTTTCGCCTGTGTACAGGCAAAAGACATGGGAGTTCAACGAACCGTTGCTCGTATTAATCAAGGTGAATATTTAACCGAAAAGTATAAGGAGAAGCTCAAAAAGCTTGGAGTTGATGAGTTGATTTATCCGGAAAGCCTTGCAGCAAAAGAAATTGCGACATCCGTTAAACAAGTAGGAACTCGTCAGCTAATCGAATTCTCACAAGGGAAGTTGATCCTGATGGGGATCAAAATCCGGGAAAATGCGCCAATTCTGCATAAATCGCTTGAGGAGATTTCATACATTAACTCAGATGTCCGTGCGGTAGCCATTAACCGCGATAGTGAAACCATTATTCCATACGGAAAAAATACGATTCACAATGGTGACATTGTTTTCTTTATAACCACCAGAGCAAATCAAAATCGTGTTTTCGAACTTGCCGGGAAAGAAATTTTTCCCGTTCGAAATATCATGATACTCGGAGGTAGCCGAATTGCCCAAAAAACAGTAGAGCGCCTAGGCGACAGTTATAATATCAAGATCATAGAAAGCAACAAAGTCAGGAGCCAGAAGGTGGCCGACCGATTTGAAAACGTCTTGGTTATTCAAGGAGATGGACGAAACATGGATCTACTTAAGGAAGAACGGATTGAACGAATGGATGCTTTTATTGCGGTAACCGGAAACTCTGAAACCAATATTTTATCCTGCCATCTGGCAAAAATACTCGGAATCAAAAGAACGGTAGCAGAAGTCGAAAACATTGATTTCATGGGAATTGCCGAGAGCATGGATATTGGTAGCATCATTAATAAAAAGCTAATTGCCGCAAGCTATATTTACAAATATACATTGGGAGCAGAAGTGGCACAAGCCAAATGTTTGACGGCATCTGATGCTGAAGTTTTTGAATTTATCGCTAAAGAAGGATCTAAAATTACAGAGTTGCCTATAAAAGATCTGGGTTTCCCTGATGATGCAAAAATTGGAGGTTATGTTCGTGGTTCAAAAGGCTTTGTAGCCAAAGGTGATACACATATTCAGGAAAATGACAAAGTCGTCGTATTTGCCCTGCCATCAGCAATAAAAAAGCTCGACAAATATTTCAAATAATGCTTTGCCCCTATGCTCAACGTTAAGATAATCTTCAGGATACTAGGCTTTTTATTAGTTGTTGAAGGCGTTTCGATGCTCTTAGCAATGGGCGTTTCGGCAATATATGGAGATGCAGGACTATTACCCTTACTTTATTCTTCATTAATCAGCATGGGAATTGGTGCGCTGACTCTTTTAGCAACCAATGAAGCTGACAAGAAAATTGGGAAACACGAAGGTTTTATTATTGTTAGTCTTGTTTGGGTTATTTTTTCATTTTTTGGAAGCTTTCCGTATTTAATTAGTCATTCCATTCCTTCGCTGACCGATGCTTTTTTTGAAACCATGTCTGGCTTCACCACAACCGGTTCCTCTATCTTAAATGATATTGAATCACTTCCCAATGGTATTCTATTTTGGCGAAGCATGACCCAATGGCTCGGTGGTATGGGAATCATTGTTCTGTCGTTAGCCATTCTGCCGGTGTTTGGAATTGGAGGAATGCAGCTGTTTGCCGCCGAAGTTCCCGGCCCAACACCCGACAAAATTAGTCCCAGAATCCAGCAAACCGCGAAAAGTCTTTGGATAATTTATCTCGGATTCACGGTAATTGAAACCATTTTACTTTGGATTGGAGGCATGACTTTTTTTGATGCTGTCAACCACTCATTTACCACCATGGCCACCGGAGGTTATTCTACCAAACAAGCCTCTGTTGCATACTGGTCATCACCTTTTATTCAGTATGTTATCACACTATTCATGTTCCTTGCAGGAATGAATTTTACACTTTCGTACCTTGCTATTCATGGAAAGTTTGACAAAGTTTTCAAGAACGAAGAATTCAAATATTATCTGTTATTTGTTGTTGGTTTTACAGCCATCATTTTCAGTGGTTTGCTTATTACAACACAAATGGATTTTGAGCTGGCATTTCGGGACTCGCTGTTTCAGGTTGTTTCTATTATCACGACAACCGGATATGCCACTGCCGACTACCTTACCTGGACACCTTTTTTGACAATCATCACTTTTTCACTTTTCTTTTTCGGAGGGAGCGCCGGATCAACTGGTGGAGGAATAAAAATTATGCGCGTGGTTTTGTTGATGAAAAACAGCTATTACGAACTTCGCCGACTTCTGCACCCCAATGCTGTTATTCCGGTGCGCTTCAACAAAAGGGCTGTTTCCGAACAAATTATTACCAACGTGCTTGCTTTTTTTATGATTTATTTCATCATCTTCTTTATCAGCACAATTCTGTTTACTCTTATTGAACCTGACATGGAATCAGCGATGGGAGCAGTTGCAACATCGCTCGGAAATATAGGACCAGGACTCGGAAATGTTGGTCCTGCCGAAAATTTCCATCATGTGCATCCGGCAGGAAAATGGTTTTTATCGTTTTTGATGTTATTAGGACGACTGGAACTGTTTACTGTGCTTGTACTTTTCTCTCCTGCTTTTTGGAAAAAATAATAAAAATCGCCGAAAAAGGCTTGGCTAAAATCAGTTAACTATTCTTCAACAATTCCTTTACCTTGTCGGATAATTACGGGCATATCAGCGGTACAATCAATAACCGTTGATGGATTATTATCTCCAAAACCACCGTCAATCACCAAGTCTACAAACCCATCAAACTTTTCATGAATCAGCTCCGGATCAGTTGTGTATTCCAACACTTCATCCTCATCGTGAACTGAAGTTGAAAGGATGGGATTGCCCAGTTGACGAACAATTTCGAGGATAATATTGTGATTCGGAACCCGAATACCAACCGTTTTCTTTTTCCCTTTAAAGTACTTCGGAACATTTGAATTCGCTTCCAAAATAAAGGTAAAAGGCCCCGGCAAATTGCGTTTCAATAGTTTAAATACGGAATTCGAAATTGGTTTTGCATAATCAGACAAATGACGTAGATCACTGCAAATAAAGGACATGTTTGACTTTTCAATCTTCACATTTTTGTACTGTGCAACTTTCTCAACTGCTTTCGCATTGGTTATGTCGCAGCCCATTCCATAAACCGTATCGGTCGGATAAATAATGATGCCCCCACCCCGGAGTACTGCCAACACTTTTTCAATTTCACGTTGGTTGGGATTTTCTTCGTATAACTTTATTAGCATGATAATTTTTTGAATCAGTCAAAAGTAAAACAAAAATAGCAATGCAAACAATATTTTTACGAAATTCGCAGTGCTGTAAACCAACGATAAATTATACGGTTGAAAAGCACTATGGATAAAAACATCGCGTATTTCAATCGGTTTCAAATATAAAAGAATTGGAGACTTGAAACTCAGAACTCGAAACTAGATATGAAACGAACCATCCAACTCACTGAAGACGGATCGCATACAATATATATTCATGAAATGGATGAGCACTTTCATTCTGTACACGGAGCCATACAGGAAAGCATGCATGTATTTATTGAAAATGGTCTGAAAGCTTGCACTAAATCGCATTTAACCCTATTAGAAATTGGATTTGGCACCGGACTTAATGCCCTACTCAGTTTTCTCAACCGAGGCGAAAAAGTAATTAACTACTATTCGCTGGAAAAGTTTCCTCTCCCAGAAGAAGAATACAGCCAACTAAATTATGCTGAAAATCATTTGCCTGACATCCAAAAGATATTCCTTCAAATGCACCAGTGCGAATGGGAAAAACCACATGAATTAGCCCAAAACTTCAGTCTGACAAAAATAAATGGCGACTTAAAAAAAATCGATTTTTCGAACCTCCCCACATTCGACTTAGTTTACTTTGATGCCTTTGCCCCAAACAAGCAACCCGACTTATGGACTGATGCCATTTTTGAGAAAATTAGTGCCCACTGCCATCTCGGTGGAATATTCATAACTTACTGTGCCAAAGGAGATGTCAGACGTTCGCTACAAAAACAAGGCTTCGCAATGCAGCGATTGGCAGGACCTCCGGGGAAGAAACATATCCTGTACGGAGAGAAAGGCAGTTGATCATCAGGGATATCGCAAAAAAAAATTTATCTTCGTACCCTTTATAAAAAAACAGAATTTTATGTCAGAAAAGAAATTTAATGGAGAGTTGGAAGAATTTAGTTACGCATTAGGATTAAGTGTTTCCAGCAACCTCATTCAATCAGGAGTAAAAACAATTGATCCAAGCAACTTCATGCTGGCTCTCGAAGATATTTTCACAGGCAAAGAGCCAAAATTAACGCCCGATCAGGCGAACAAAATCTTGCAGGAGTTCATGGAACAACAGCAAGGTAGCCAAGGAAAAGAAAACCTTGAAGAAGGATTGAAATTTTTGTCCGAGAATCGTGAAAAAGAAGGTGTAATAGAAACAGCCAGTGGATTGCAGTACACGATACTAGAAGAAGGAGATGGCGAAAAACCAAGTCCTGCCGATCAGGTAAAATGCCATTACCATGGTACGCTGATCGATGGATCTGTTTTCGACAGCTCGGTACAGCGCGGCGAACCAGCAACATTTCCTGTAAACGGCGTTATTCCAGGTTGGGTTGAAGCACTTCAAATGATGACGACCGGATCAAAATGGCGTCTGTTTGTGCCTTCAGATTTAGCTTACGGTGAGCGTGGAGCTGGTGGTGCTATTGGACCAAACTCAACACTCATCTTCGAAGTTGAATTACTGGAAATTGTCTAATTATTTCATATAAACACGCAATGAGCATGAGGATGAATTTCCCATTATCAACAACGATAAAAAAGCGAACTCCATCTGATGCCATCGAAAAACAAACAATTTAAATCACATGAAATTTAAATCAATTCTTTTTACACTAGCTGCTATTTCAGTTTTAGCAGCTTGTCAACCACAAGGTTCTCGAAATGCAGACCTTGTAACCACTGCCGACTCGGCTAGTTATGCCATTGGAGTATTAGTTGGTGATCAAAACAAGCAACAATTGGAATCTACTGGTTCCGATGATTTCAACACGGATATTTTAATCACCGCCTTTGAGCAACAATTGAAGGGTGAAGAAACTAAAATGACCATTGAAGATGCACGTACATTCATCCAGGCTTATTTCAAAAATTTGGCCGAGGCTGAAGGTGAAGCAAACAAGAAAGCGGGGGAAGAGTTCCTTGCTTCGAATAAAGAAAAAGAAGGCGTTCAGGTAACTGAAAGTGGTCTTCAGTACGAAGTGATCAAAGAAGGCGACGGACCGAAACCAACTGCCGATCAACAAGTAAAAGTTCATTATACCGGAACGTTACTGGACGGTACTGTGTTTGACAGTTCAGTAGAGCGCGGAGAGCCTGCAACCTTTGGTGTTAGCCAAGTTATTCCAGGATGGACTGAGGCTCTTCAATTGATGTCTGTTGGATCAAAATGGAAAATTTATATTCCAGGAGAAATAGCTTACGGCCCCCGTGGAGCCGGTGCTGATATTGGTCCAAACGAAACATTGATTTTCGAAGTAGAACTTTTAGAAATTGTTGAATAAACAATTCTTGAAAACTTTTTAGAAAACCCCTGAAGGAATCTTTTCAGGGGTCTTTTTTTATCTCTATTTTTGAAAATCGAAAAAAAATTGAAGTGATGAGTTTAGAAGTAAAAGGAAAGATAAACCAAATTTTGGATGTAAATTCCGGCGTGAGCAAGGCCGGGAAAGAATGGAAAAAACGGGAGTTTGTTATTGAAACCGATGATCAGTTTCCAAAGCAAGTGTGCTTTACCTTGTTTAATGATAAAATTTCACTTCTCGAAGGACTGAACTCCGGCGAGGATGTAAACGTATCATTTTCGGTAGAATCGCGCGAATTTAACGGACGATGGTATCACAACATCAATGCATGGCGTATTGACCGGCTGACACCGGGAGCTTCTCTAGATGTTCCGCCAGAGTTTTCTCCCGATGATATTCCGCCAGAAGCAGGCGATAAAGATGACTTGCCATTTTAATGATTTGCTTGTTGTTAGTACAGATATCAAATAACATATTAACTGACCGTCTCAAAAAATGAGACGGTCAGTTCTTTTATAGGTAGAATTCGCTTACCTGTCCTCGTAATAATCTTCACATGCTTATTTGATTTAACCGGACAAAGCAACTTGTTTGTTTACACGCTCTTTTCATCAAGATCGATGTTGCACCCAGCTGTCTCCTCTCCTACTTTTCAGTTAATTCGGCATGCCTAAAACAACTCGTCAGGTGGTCGTTAACCATTCCTGTTGCTTGCATGTGGGCATAAATTATAGTTGAACCAACAAATTTAAAACCGCGCTTTCTCATGTCTTTGCTAATTTTATCGGAAAGAGCTGTTTTTGTAGGAACATCAGCAAGTGTTTTAAAGTGATTGACAATGGGTTTGTGATCAACGAACGACCAGATGTAGTTGTCGAACGTTCCAAACTCCTTTTGAACATCAAGAAATCGTTTGGCATTATTTACACTTGCTGCTACTTTTAATCGATTGCGTATAATCCCGGCATTCTGAAGCAACTCTTGCATTTTAGCTTCATCATAAATTGCAATTTTAACCGGGTCAAAATTGTCATAAGCCAAGCGGTAATTTTCGCGTTTGCGTAATACTGTCAACCAACTTAAACCAGCCTGAACACCTTCCAGCAATAAAAACTCAAATAGTTTTTGGTCATCATGTAAAGGCACACCCCATTCTTTATCGTGGTAGTCGATGTACAAATCATTACTCAAACACCAGTCGCATCTCTTTTCCATTGGTTCGATTTTTGTTAAAAATTCAAAATTTAGCTAAAAATACAAAAAACAACCCCATGCGAGTTATATTATTATTTTTGCTCTTCGTAAATTGCGACACATGAAACGAGCACGCAGAAGTTTTTATACACAGGAGCATCATTATACGCAAGTTCCATCAAACACATTTGATAATTAGAACTATAATGAAACAAGCGATTAGAAGCCTTTTTATTTCTGAAAGAAATCATTCTGATGATGAATTCCTGATAAACAAAACCACTAGATTTAGGAAACCGGTTATTCGATTGGTCTCGCTTTCATTTCTCTTGGTATTTTTCAGTAGCGTGTCATACGGGCAGCTAAATATCAACCATTATATTCGTGTGGGGCAAACGCGTATTCAGATTGGTAATTATGTTGGCGCTATCGAAAATTTTAATATCGTCATAAAATTTAAACCGCAATTACCTGAATCATACTATTATAGGGCGGTTGCCAAACATCAGCTGGAAGACTTTCGCGGAGCCATTCGCGATTACGATAAAGCCATTGACATTAAACCTTATTATCCTGATGCCTTTATGCACCGAGGCCTGGCATATCTCGAACTGAAAGAATACGACAAAGCATTGGAAGATTATGACAAAGCGTTGGAACTAGATCCAAACAACGAAGCGATATATAACAACCGTGGAATTGCAAAGCTCTCGTTAAAAGATATTGATGGAGCAATTGCCGATTATGACAAAGCACTGAAGATCAATCCAAATTTCATTAATGCATTTGTAAACCGAAGCAACGCTAATATTTTAAAAGGAGATATTCGCGAGGGTATTCGTGATTTAAACCGGGCAATCATTATCCGACCACACTATGCCAATGCCTACCTGCTTCGTGGTCTGGCACGGTTCGGACTGGAAGATTATGCAGCGGCTCTGCGCGATTTTGATCAAACCATCAAGCTTGATCCACAAAATGCTTATGCATACAACAACCGAGGAATTGTAAAGCAAAAGCTGGAAGACTATCAAGGAGCCATCATGGATTACGACTTAGCACTGGAGATCAACCCGACTCTGCCGAATGCCTATTTCAACAGGGGAATTGCAAAAGAAATTTTAGAGATTGCAGGCTACGAACACGACTATGAAGTAGCTGCTAAATTAGATCCCAGTCTGAATATTCGCCAACGCATGATAGAAGAAGATGCCCTAGCTCAAAATCAACAACAGACACAGCAACAGCAGCAAGGAACGCAAACTGGTCAACAACAAGCTAGATCGGTTCAGCAACAAAACAACAGTGCTAGTAAGCAGCAGGCACAAAACACACAGCAAAAAAATCCGGCACAAACCCCCAATCGACCAAATACACAACAAAAACAAGAAGAGACCAAAGAGCAACGAGATCGTCGTCGTTTCCGGCTTTCGTTGGCTGACACCAGAAACCTACCAACCGACGAAGATGTGGAAGTAGAGGACGGACGTATTCAAAATCGGAATATTATTATTGAATTACAAGATCTTTTCGTGATTTCTTCCTACAGTCAGCATTCGATCAATTATGAACGTATGCAATATTACAACATGGCTTTGGAGGAATTGAATAACTTCAATAATTACACGCCAACTTTCACCATTACGAATATTGAAATGAACAAATTCGTTGATTATTTCAGAAACAATATTCTCTATTTCAACGAAAAAATAAAAATAAACGAAGCACCCGAAAACTATCTATGCCGTGGAATCTTTAAATTTATGGTGAATGAATACAGCGAAGCAATGGAAGATTTCGACAAAGCTATTTCATTGGATGAAAAAAATACACTAGCTCACTTTAGCCGCGCAAACTGTCGGACAAAAATGGTTGAGTTACTGGAGTCTCTTCCTGACTTTTCAGAGGATTTAACGGTTCCGGTTGGATCAAACATCAATAGCGAGCAAGATAATAGCCTTGAATTTGTCACCGAATACAAAAACATTCTGGATGACTATCAGGTTTGTGTATTTTTAAGACCGAATTTCCCATTTGCATATTACAACAAAGCATACATTCTTTGTAAATTAGATCGGTACGAAGAAGCAATACGTAATTTAGATAAGGCGATTGAGCTGCAACCGGATTTTGCAGAGGCCTATTACAACAGAGGCCTTACCAAAATATACCTGGATGATGTCGATGGTGGTGCAATGGATTTAAGTAAAGCCGGTGAATTTGGCATTCAGGAAGCATACAACGTAATAAAAAGATACTGTAACTGATATGAAGAAACTACAAGAGTTGAGCAATGAAGAATTGATGAAAAAGATGAAAAGCTACCGACCGATCATCATTGGTTTGGTCGTTACCATGTTTTTAACTTTAATTGCTTTGATGGTGCTAAGAATAAACCATTTGTTTACCCTTTTTATCCTGATTCCATTTGCACCGGTTTACGTTCGGTTTAACCAACTATATAAAGAAAGTAGAAAAAGGAATTTGTAATGGCAAACTTAATTCCATTAGCAGAACGCCTTCGTCCGAAAACTCTTGACGATTATATCGGCCAGGAGCATCTGGTTGGGAAAGGTGCTGTTTTACGAAAAATGATCGAATCGGGTAATATTTCATCCATCTTACTATGGGGTCCTCCCGGCGTAGGAAAAACAACACTTGCCAAGATTATAGCCAACACACTAGATCGGCCGTTTTACACTTTAAGTGCTATCAATTCAGGCGTAAAAGATGTTCGCGAGGTCATTGAAAAAGCCCGGAAGTTGCAATTTTTCAATAACCCCAATCCCATTTTATTTATCGATGAAATTCATCGCTTTAGCAAGTCTCAGCAAGACTCACTGCTAGGAGCTGTAGAGCAGGGAATTGTAACTTTAATTGGTGCAACTACTGAAAACCCATCGTTCGAAGTGATCTCACCTCTCCTATCGCGTTGTCAGGTTTATGTGCTCAAGCATTTGGAAAAAGATGGCCTGCTGAAAATTCTTGAGCTCGCCACAAAAAAAGACACCGACCTAAAACAACAGGAAATCTTGATTGACGAATACGAGTCGCTACTTCGATTTTCGGGTGGCGATGCCCGTAAATTGCTCAATATTCTTGAATTGGTTGTTTTAGCCGAAGAAGGAACCAAAATTGTGATCACCAACGAAAAGGTCACCGAGCGCCTGCAAAGTAACCAAGCTACTTACGACAAAAATGGCGAAATGCATTACGATATCATTTCGGCATTTATTAAAAGTATTCGAGGTAGTGATCCGGATGCCGCCGTATACTGGCTGGCACGCATGATTGAAGGAGGCGAAGATGTCAAGTTCATTGCCCGACGGTTACTTATTTTAGCTTCAGAAGATATTGGACTCGCAAATCCGAATGCACTGCTACTGGCACAGAGTACTTTTGATGCAGCACATCAAATTGGCTATCCCGAGTCACGCATTATCCTGTCGGAATGCACTATTTATTTGGCGACTTCCCCAAAAAGTAATTCAGCCTACGAAGCTATTAATACTGCCCAGGAGCTTGTAAAACGAACAGGGAATTTGCCAGTGCCTTTGCATATTCGAAATGCACCCACTAAGCTGATGAAGGAGCTTGGCTATGGAAAGGATTACAAATACTCGCATGCTTACAAAGGCAACTTTGCCGAACAAGATTTTTTACCTGAAAAAATAAAAACAGAGCGATTGTACAAACCTCAAAACAATGCCTCCGAATTAAAAATCAAGGAACGGTTAAAAGCGTGGTGGGGCAAACGATTTGATAAATAAGACAACGATAGAACAGAACCAAACAAACGCGTGGAAGTTAATCAACTAAAATTCGATACGCATCATTTCTGGAGTTCCAAGTAAATTCAGCATTGCTAATTTCAATTTCGTTAAAACGGGTAAACGAACAGCAGTCTTCACTCAATCTTTCTGCATCAACATACAAATCAAATATATTCTCTGACGAGATATTTACCCTGTAGTTTACAATTTCAGTTTGCCAGCCAATTGTATAGATCTCAATAACGTTGATGTTATTTTCTGAAACAAAATTGAATTCGACAGAACTATTTGATGAATCCAGTATTTCGATTTCATCCTGATTGAACGTTTCATTTGTAAATAAATTCACTCCGGTATATTTATCAACCAATTCAAATCTAAAAAATTCCGGTGGAGTAAAGCACGCCCCACAATCTTTATACTTCGAACACCCCTCGAGTATGAAAAATACGCCAACAAATATCAAGATCAATATTTTTTTCACCGCTACTTGTATTAAACTTTATTAAAGGCTTAAGTCAAAACCTTAAAACGTAAGCACTAAACCATATCTTTGAGCCACAAGTTATCAAAATAAATCCTACTCACCCCATCAAAATTAGCGATTGTTCAATATTCTTTTCCAATCTAAATAAAAATAGCTTCAAAAAACATTTTCAATCCTAGCTTGTTTTTGGAATTGAAAGCAAATGAATAAAAAGTAATGAGTAAATCAGCTTGCAAGAAAAAAGATTTTAAAGAACCGGAAAAGCCTAGCTATTATTGCAAAAAATGCGATGCTAAAGTCAATAAAGAAAAGCAAGTTTGCAAACCTAAAAAGTTAAAAAAATAACCTTTTATGAGAATTTGGTTGACGAGTATCCTTGCTGTTGTTTTATTCCTTCTCCAATCGAATAAGTTATCGTCTCAAAATTCTACGCCCCCAAAAGGTGAACTGGCTCTTCAGGACTCCATTTTTGAAATTAGCGAAGTAACTGTTCATGCCTATCATTACGAACGTAAATTGATGGAAGTACCTGCGTCTATCTCCATCATTTCTGCAGATCAGCTGGAACAAAACACTTTCAATTCGATTGATGAGGTTTTAAACAAGGTACCCGGGGTTTACATGCAACAGGCAACGCCAACCACCAACCGCTTAACAATTCGCGGAGTTGGCAGTCGCACTCCATACGCTTCCAACAAAACCAGAGCGTATTATGCCGGTATTCCGCTAACAAACGGCGTTGGCGAAACGACTATTGAAGATTTGAATCAGTCCGTTTTATCGAAGGTGGAAATCATTAAAGGTCCGTCGTCAGGCTTTTATGGAGCGGGGCTTGGAGGAACACTACTCTTTGATGCCATTCATTCCGGCAAAGATCAATTGACAGTGAATTGTGGATTAAGCTCGTACCAAACCCATCAAACAAACGCAAAGCTCAGTTTAAATGGGAAAAACAGTAGTAATCATCTCGCGATTGAAAGCTTGAGTTCGGCAGGATATCGTCGAAATAATGAGACTAACCGGATCAATCTTAATTACGTGGGGCAATTTATCGTCGGGCAACATGAGCTCAATATTATTATCAACCAGACCGACTTGAAAGGTTTTATCCCAAGCTCATTAAACTTCGAGACTTATCAAAAATCGCCAGAGCAAGCTGCAACCAACTGGGCTTTGGTAAACGGATATGAAGATTATCAAAAAAGTCTGCTTGGAGCGTCCGTACTCTCGCATTGGCAAAGTAACTGGCAATCGACTGTTGTACTATTCGGGCAAAATCGATCGTCGGATGAACTCCGCCCATTCAATTTTCGAAAAGAAGATAGTCGTTACTTTGGAAATCGAATTATACTTGAGAAGCTGATTACAACGACTTCAGGCTCCTGGAAACTTTTGCTGGGCAACGAAAACTTCTTTGAGAACTACGATTGGACAACCTTTGAAAATGACAATGATGGAACAACCGGCCCTGTGCTGTCAGACAATCATGAGAAACGGAATTACACCAATTTATTTGGACAAGTAGAGTACAAAACATCCGAGAAGTGGCGTATTTCGCTGGGAGCAAACTTCAACCACACGCGTTACAACTATACAGATCGAATCCTGACCGATGGAGACCAGTCGGCTGAACACTCCTTTAACCCGGTGATTTCACCTCGCCTAGCTATCAATCATGCACTCACAACTAAGAATAACATCTACGCGCAAATCAGCCATGGATTTTCACCTCCCAGTCTGGAGGAAACACTGCTTCCCGAAGGAGGGAAAAATACAGTTATTCAACCGGAAACGGGCTGGAACTATGAAGTTGGCAGTCGTGGATACCTGTTTGATGGGTTTTATTACGATTTTTCAGTTTATTTTATGAAGCTGGAGAATTTGTTGGTTGCCCGCCGTGTTGCCGAAGATGCCTACCTGGGAATTAACGCCGGAAAAACTGCGCATCCCGGACTGGAATACTACCTGGAATACAAACTGCCTGACTCATATTTGAACTGGCAACATAAGTTCAATGTTAATGGTAGCTTTACGCCCTATTATTTTATTGATTTCGTAGATGGCGAACATGATTTTTCGGGAAATGGACTCACGGGAAGTCCCCGGCGTCAGAGTAACTTGGAATACCACGTCAATTACAAACGAAAATTGAAATTTCAACTCCATTACCAAATGGTAGGCAAAATACCTTTGCGTGACAACAACTCTGTTTATTCGAATGAATATGGTCTGTTGAATTTGAATGTTCAGTATTTCAAATCGTTTGGTAAGCTTCAATCCAAATTATTTGCAGGCGTTAACAATATCACCAATGAACATTACAGCTCCATGGTTTTGATCAATGCAAATTCTTTTGGTGGAAATACCCCACGCTACTATTATCCGGGCTCACCCATTAACTTTCGGATGGGTGTAAAGCTAACTTACCAACTTTAAAATCTTAGATTCTAAATTTCAGGCTTAGGCCAAGTACATCTGACTCACTCCAACGATCATCAGATTTTGAGGATTGCCAAACGTAATAAGCATCCAGCTTAAAGCTTTTCGTGTTTAACAAATGTAACCCTCCGTAAAATCGGACCAAGTGAAGACCTCCTGAGTTAAGTTTCGTAAATAGCTCTTCACCAAGATAAGGATCCAAACATGAAGTCAGGGAGGGGAAATTAATGAATATGTTGTGATAATGTCTCAAGTAATTATCACCTTGACTAAACACTCTATATTCAAGTCGATTTGTACTACTTACGATGAGTTTTTTGAGATTGAATTTGAGCTTGGGTACTAACTGTGGCCTATACTCCATGATATCAACCGAAGGCTTACGGTTCTGTGCAGCACGGAAAGCCAGCCCTAAATTAAACCAATCCGTCAAATCTCTCGAAACAGCAAAGTCCATATAGGTCATTTCCCTAAAATGATCATTCAACCGATAGTGGGTTTTAGTCTTTACATCTAAATTATAAGAATCATTCAAGCCCACCTGAACACCGGTGGTATTCCATAAATAAAAGCTTCGCTCTTCTTGCGAAAAAACATCTATATTGCCTACGATCAGCAACAGAAAAACAAACACTATGGATAAGATATTTCTCATTCTCTGATCGCAAAGTTATTTTTTCAATTGTAATTCAGGCTATATTGCAGCTCAATTAGCCACTTTACGATCACTTATTAATATCATATTCACATAGAAAACACGACCGTCATTCAATGCTATAGCTGATTCACACAACCTGCTATAAACAGCTCATAATTAGAATCATTATAAATACGTCAGATTAGACTCTTTGTTTTTCTTCAAAAATAAAAATAGTTTAATTTTACAATATAAGGATACTGAAAGCTATTTTATCACCTCCAATACAACACATAACGGTTATGGATCAGGCGGAAAAAGAGTATTTTGAGAAGCTAAAAAAAGAACTATCAAAATCAAGCAATAAAAACGGACAGGATAACTTGTATTACCCATTGATGCCACTTCAATATAGCTATATTCACGATTTAAGAATCGGACGTTTTGTGAACGTTCATGGCGTGAAGAACGTACTTGGGTACGAGGAAAAACTTTTCACCTTAGATCTCTATTACAAAAAACTACATGAAATCGATCGTAAATTAATCTTCAACTCCTCGATGAAGAACCTCGACACTGCCAACTTATTAGATTTCAAACATCCCTTTGAAACCCAGTTTGCAATTCTTTTTAGAATTAAGAATCTGAACAATGAGTATCGACACATTTTTCGATTAAGCACAATTCTTGAATACTCGACAAAAGTTGAAAGAACGTTTAGCATATGTACTGATGTTACTGCAATGGGACTAAGCTATCGCGAGAGTTCTCACTTTTCTTACGTGGGAGATCCCATCAATGGTTCTCCTATCTCAATAACTCATTTATCAAAACAAAAATGGAAGAACTTGTCAGAACGGGAGTTTCAAGTCCTACAACTGATTGCAGACGGGAAGCTCACAAAAGAAATAGCCGACATTCTTCATATCAGCAAGTTCACCGTGAACAAACACCGGCAAAATATTATCCGTAAAAACTCGGGGAAAAGCATTCCTCAACTGCTCGCTGAAACCTTCAATGGAAGTTTATAAATAATCATCTACAATTTTTCAGAAGCAAATTCCAAAACCGCTCGGGTTCTTTCACAAAAGGGACATGACCTCCCCAATCTAAAAAAAACAGTTTTACTATAGAGTTCGTTAGCTTTGCTTCTAAAAACTGATTGTATGAAGGGTTAAGATATGGGTCGTCGCTGGAAAACACCAAGTTTACCGGAATCTCCGCGCCATTCAAAATTTCTACTTCGTTTCTGAATCCCTCCATGAAACTGGAATCTGACAATGCCATTCGAAATCCGGGATCAACCTTTTCAAATATGCTCTCAAGTGTTTGTTTGTGGGCTGCCGACAAACTATTAATTATCATTTCTAATTCTACTGCCGACCACTCAGGCTTAAACATTACCTTCCCAATATCAGTAAAAGCTTCCAGGGTATCTGACAAGCTAACAAGTGGAGGCGATCCAACACAAGTTATCCCCGAAATGTTTTCTAATAAATGAAGAGCATTGAAAACGAGATGCCCGCTAATGGAATGGGCAACAATATACTTTTCACCAGAGATCTGATTGATGTTTTCCGCCAGAATCTTGCTGAATGATCGGATACTATAATTAGAGGATTTTGGGGAGTCTCCATGCCCGGGCAAATCAAATAATACGATTTTATATTTATGAGTTATACTCTTTACAAAAGGAGTAAAAACATCTTTCCCAAGTGAGTTTCCATGAAGCAGAACCAATAGCTTATCCCCTCCCTCAAATGTCGTTCGGGCTAATTCCATTTTAATATTTTTTTAACTTAAAATACTGACTAGTAAGTATTGCAAAAATAGACAAAGACCTGTTTCTTTGCTACTGTAGAAATATACTTCAGCAGGACTATTAAGATATTAATAACTTATATCAATAGATATGGGAGAATTATCAATGTAAATATCTTAAATAATTATCAATCTATAGTTCACAATAACATTAATAGAATCTCGACAAATTATACCCCAAGTTTAATTCAAAGACCAGTATTATTATGAGAAAAATTCTACTTATTGCATTTACCGGATTACTGATTTCAAGTGTCCAGGGACAGACATTTAACCCTTTTGCCACCAAGTTTAAAGCCTATGTCATTAACGCTCCAGAGGTCATCCTGACTGATGTAGATAAAATTGCCGTATTAAATTTTAGCACCCTGAGCAGCGAGTTTGCCAAAGAGTCGGGAGCCGATTTAGGGACAAAATTAGCCGACTACATGATGACCGACCTCTTCAGAGAGAGCAGCGGTGCTGATGATGTTTCACGTGTATTTGTAAAAGGATTCCGGACTAACATTTTCCAATTGGTGGAACGAAATAAACTGAATCAGGTCATTGCAGAACAAGACCTTCAAAACAGTGGTATCGTTCGTGATGATCAGGCTGTTGCCATCGGTAAAGTTCTTGGTATTGATGCTATTATTACGGGAAGCATATCCTATTCATCAAATGACACACATGAAAAATCAAGTCTCGTTTCGAATGAATACAAATCAAAGAGAACAGTCACTTGCGAGGCACGGATGAAAATTCTTTCTGTAAAATCGGGAGAAATACTTGGAACCATTAGTGAACAAGCGACCCGGGTTGACGAAGCCAAGACAAACAGCGCCTATCCGGTATACAGCAGCCTACAGTCTCCTGCAGCTATTGCCGGCGATGCATGCAAAGACCTAGCCCGTGTACTGGTTAATTATTTCTGCCCCCATTTCGTTGAGGTTGAGTATCAAATGGAGACAATTAAAGTAAAAGAATACCGCGACCGCGCCAAAGATGCAAACAACTATGTTGAGCGTGGAGAAATTACATCGGCTTATAAACTGTACAAAGCAATATACGATGAGGACAATTATAACCCAAAGGTTGCCTATAATCTTGGTGTGCTATATGAAGTTGTCGGCGATTTTCAACATGCCTACGACTGCTTCAGTGTTGCTCATCAGCTAAATGACAAAAACGACGGTTACTACGAAGCGTATAAGCGAGCAGAAAGTGGAAGCCAACTTATGGAAGCTCTTGCTCATCTGGGCATTGTTATAGAACCATTTGAATACAAAGAAGGTGGAGAAACCGTACTGGCAAAGAAACTTACAACCAAAGGCTCAAGAAGCAAACGCGTGATTGCATATGCCGAACCAAACAGCAAATCAAAAGTAGTGGGGCAAATCCCAGGCAGCACTTCCCTCACAATTCTAAATCAGGCTGGAGAGTGGTATCAGGCACAATTACTTGGTAACAAAACCGGATATTTTCATGAATCAGATATTCGGGTGGAATAGGCTAATTTGAAAAACGATTCTCTTTTAAAAATTAAAATCTTAAAAATGTACTTAATTATGAAAAAGATAATGAAATTAATATTGTTATGCAGTTTTTTGCTTGTAGCCATAGTTAGCTGCAAAAAAGATAATGAGCCAGAAGTCGCTTCAGAAAGTATGCTCATTGGGAACTGGAAAGC
Organism: uncultured Sunxiuqinia sp.; assembly: GCF_963678245.1. NCBI lineage: Bacteria > Pseudomonadati > Bacteroidota > Bacteroidia > Marinilabiliales > Prolixibacteraceae > Sunxiuqinia > uncultured Sunxiuqinia sp. The sequence goes on along the minus strand of NZ_OY782767.1, from coordinate 141,363 downwards.
AGCCTCTTCCTCTGCACATTCATCCAATGGTGGAGGAGAATGGTCGACTTCATATGAAGACGGTTTAAACGATTTGTATTATGAATTTAAAAGCGATGGTACCTGTAGGGGAAATGTCGAAATAATAGAACTAGTACCAACCGAAGGGAGTTGGGTTTTAAGCGCCGGAAGACTGACAATTGAAGATATGGAATTTGACATTGCCAAATTGGATGCAACAAATTTGATACTTCATTTCAGATGGGAACCTGACGACTCAACTTATTACGAGATAGCTTTTAAAAGAGTGAGAGGCTAAATTAAAGGTTTAATCTTAGTGTATTCAGCAAACCTATCTGATATAAAAAACCTATGTAGAGCATTGATTATGAGACAAATTTATTTTGCAGCGATACTGGCGCTATTGATTACATCGGTTACAATTGGTCAGGATAAAAAATTGCCCGATTATAAGTTCCAAACAAAAACAAAGATCGAAAAAGAGGGTAAAAATTTTGCAACACCTAAACTAAGAAAGGCAATTCCCGAATTGAAGTTTGAAAATAACAAGCCGGGAGATCAGGAAGCCGTTATCAAATCAGCCTTAGATACCAAACAGCAGCTCGACAGTATTGTTTGGTATAGTTGGGATGACGATGCTGACCAGAAATATGTTAGCTTCAAATATTTGATGGAATACAATGAGAAAGGGAGTCGAATATTACAAGCGAATTATAAATTAGACAAACCCAGCAATACGTGGATATTTTATTCAAAATACGAATATGAATATAACAATGGAAGAGAATTAATTTTGGAAAAGTTTTCAGAATTAAACGAGAGTACCAGCAAATGGGGGAATACCTGGAAACAGGAATACGGATATACAAACGGAAATCTCACACAAGAGAGTTATTTTAGATGGAATGTCGACACAGATGAATGGGAAGGCGAATAGAAAATTGAACGTGTTTTTGATGATTTAGGAAACCAAACTCTTGAAATCGTATACAATTGGGATGTATACGCCAAAGATTGGATAGCTGATTGGAAAGAAGAATCTGCATACGATGATATGGGATTTCAAACTATACATGGTTATTATACTTGGAATAGTTTTTCTAATATATGGATTGGGGACTGGAAATGGGAACATAAGTATAATAGTGAAGGAGGCATGATTTTAGACATCGATTATGAGTGGAATACAAATACGAATCAATGGTACATTAATAATAAATTTGAATGGGACAACAGTGGTTCCTTGATTTTGGAGATTAATTACGAGTGGTATGATAACCAACTTTATGGGGATAGGTACGAGGACTTCGAATATGATAATAAAAATAATCTGATTGGGCTAAATCATTATGAATGGGATGCAACCGGTAATGATTGGTTACTTCGGTGGAAAGATGAATACGAATATAATGCCGATGATTTGCTGGAATCAAAGACTTATTACAGGCTGGATGATAATGAATGGAACGGTATATGGCATTACGAATATGAATATGACGATAATTCAAATTTAACTCTTTTAAAGACTTATTTTGGAGGTAATTATAAGTGGGAGATTTCTACTAAAGAGGAATATGAGTATGAGTATGACAATAATGAAAACCTTGTAGTTGAGAGCTATTATTATCGGGATGTCGATGGCCAGATGCAGACATATGGATGGAAAAATGAATACGAGTATAATAGTAAAGATAGTCTGGTCCTTGAAAGTTATTTTAATTGGGATGCAAATACATATCAGTGGGCAGGTAATAATAGAAGAGAATACGCTTATGATGACAAAGGTAACCGGACATTAATTGGTTATTACAATTGGAACATAAACACAAATCAGTGGATAAAAGATGAAAAATATGAACTTGCTTTTGACGAAAACGGTAACCAGATACAATATGAGCATTATAATTGGGATGTAACTAACAACCGTTGGGTAGGAACTAATAAATACGATGAAGCATTCGACAACGATGGTAACCGTACTCTATATAGTTCTTATAATTGGGATATCGTTAGTAATCAGTGGGCAGGTAAATCATTGTATTTGTACAAATACAATGATTTAGGCGACCGGACACTTTATTATTCCTATAAATGGTTGGATGAAAACAATGACTGGTCTGATATTTTCGATATCAAAGGCATCTACCATTATTCACAAAGAAAAACCACCAATATTGATAAAAAAGAATCCGAAACAATTAGAATCTATCCGAATCCAGTTTTTGACTATCTAAAATTTTATTTTCCGGATTCTTATTCGCAAGCTATTTTCAAACTCTTTGATCTACAAGGAAGGAAGGTAATAACAAAGAAAATTAGTAGTTCGGAAAAAGTCAGTCTTGAAAGCATAACTAACGGAATATATGTATATACTATTGATATAAATGGTCATAGTCAAAGTGGAAAATTAGTTAAAGAATAACTGAAAAAGATGATTTTTTTTATCTGGATAAGATGAAAGACACCTAGTTACTCAATAAAATTTGGATATTTATACCAGTATCCCAGTTATTCAGGGAGTTCAGTTTTATGGAGACTACTATAGTCATCTACAAGGAAACAAAGCTCCTTAATTCTCCAGCACTTTTGATCAACAGTTCAATACATCTTGAAAATTTTCAAGCTAGATAGAAAATTAATTCACAAAAGATAAGAGACCAGCAACGATAACAGAAACTGAAAATAATCTCCAAAATCATATCTATAAACACAAAATTTTAATCCAAAAAAATGAAAAAAACAATGAAAACCCTTGCTATACTGACGTTCACTGTGTTTATGCTTGCAAGCTGCACTAATCCGATTGAAAGCGATGCCAAGAAAGTTGCGGAGCTTCAATGCGAAGCGCAAGAACTAATGCAAAAAGTAATGGCTGGAGATGCTTCCCTTATGGAAGAAAGCAGCAAGTTGGCGGAAAAAGCGGCTGAGCTTTCTCGAAAAATGGAAAAAAATATGATTCGGCCTCGGATAGACAAAAATTTGCAGAAGCCTTGCTAAAAGAAATGGGCAACTGTGGAAACTAAGGAAAAAAGCTCGTTTTTACGGCTATTTAGAACAAGTAAGGCTCCGTGAATCACGAAGCCTCGCTTGTTTGTAGATAGAAGATTATAATAATTACATCTTTTGTGCGCTTACGAAAGCACGGTGTCTCCCATCAAGAAAAGGTCAACTTCCCGTGCTGCAGCGCGTCCTTCGTTGATGGCCCAAACAACCAGCGATTGTCCGCGGCGTGAATCACCGGCTGCAAAAACTTTCTTGATGCTAGTCGCAAACTTGCCATATTCAGCCTTATAATTTGAACGGTAATCCCGCTCCATTTCAAGCTCTTCGGCAATTTTATCTTCCGGTCCTAAGAAACCCATAGCAAGCAAGACTAAGTCAGCTTCCAGCCTACGTTCTGTTCCGGGTATTTCTTTGGGATAACGTCCACCTTCATCGTTTACAGCCCATTCGATCTGCACTGTATGAATTGCGGTTAGTTTACCATTTTCGCCCTCGAATTTTTTAGTCATTACCGAGTACTCACGAGGATCTTCTCCCTGCTTGTATATCGCTTCATGCTGTCCGTAGTCAATCTTCAGCGAGCCCGGCCATTCAGGCCAAGGGTTAGCATCTTTATTGCGCTCAACCGGAGGTTTCGGCATAATCTCAAACTGCTTCACATTTCTGCATCCATGACGCAAAGATGTTGCCACACAGTCGGTTCCGGTATCACCACCACCAATTACAATGACATTTTTACCTTTTGCAGAAATGTACTCTCCGTCCGCCAACTCTGAGTCAAGCAGACTCTTGGTATTTTTTGATAAAAATTCCATCGCAAAATGAACACCGTCCAATTTACGACCTTCCACCGGAAGATCTCTTGGCTTGGTAGCACCACAAGCCAATACAACAGCATCAAAATCTTTCATCAGCTTTTTAGAGCTGACGTCTTTACCAATTTCAACATTCGTTTTAAAGATGATGCCTTCCGCTGCAAGTACATCTACGCGACGTTGAACAACTTCTTTCTTGTCCAGTTTCATATTCGGAATGCCGTACATCAGCAAACCACCAATTCGATCGTCACGTTCAAATACGGTTACCGTGTGTCCTGCTTTATTCAACTGAGCCGCAGCAGCCAATCCCGCAGGGCCAGATCCAACAACTGCAACTTTTTTCCCAGTTCTTGTTTCGGGAGGTTCCGGAACGACCCAACCATTTTCAAAACCATTGTCGATAATGGTTCGTTCGTTGTCGTGGATCGTTACAGCGGGTTCATTAATTCCCAACACACATCCTGCTTCGCACGGCGCAGGGCAAACTCGTCCTGTAAACTCCGGGAAGTTATTGGTATGGTGAAGGCGATCCAAAGCCTCTTTCCAACGACCTTTATAAATTAAGTCGTTCCACTCAGGTATCAGGTTATAAACCGGACACCCCGAAGCTCCGTTGTGCAACATTTCACCACGATGACAAAATGGTACACCACAATCCATACAACGAGCTCCCTGTGCTTCGCAAGTATCTTTATCGCGAAGCACATAAACCTCATTCCAATCCTTTAAACGTTCGTCAATTGGTCGAGTTGGATTGGCAACTCTTCTATATTCTAAAAATCCTGTTAGCTTTCCCATGTTATCTCTTTATAATCATCATTACATGTCAGCAATATGCATATCAAATGCTGCATCAATTATATCAGATTCTTTTTCATACTTACCTAGACTACGCGCTTTATCGATGTAGGTGAGCATTCGTTTGTAGTCAGTTGGAATAACTTTTACAAACTTCGAAACAGAATACTTCCAGTCGGAAAGAATAAATTCGGCAACAGAAGAACCTGTTTTCTCAAGATGCTTTTCGATCATCTTTTTCAGTTCTTGTTGTTCATTTTCATCTTCCACCCGATTAAGTTCTATCATTTCCATGTTACACAACTCAGGGAAAGTACCGTCAGCATCTAATACATAAGCGATACCTCCCGACATACCAGCTCCGAAGTTCCGTCCTGTTTTTCCAAGAACAACAGTTTTACCTCCGGTCATATATTCACATCCATGATCTCCAATACCTTCAACGACAACTTCCGCTCCTGAGTTACGCACGCAGAAACGCTCTCCGGCAACTCCACGTATATAGGCTTTACCTCCGGTGGCTCCATAGAAACATACATTACCGACAATGATGTTTTGTTCAGGAATAAACTGTACTCCTTTTGCCGGATAGATCGTCAAATGACCACCGGAAAGCCCTTTTCCGAAATAGTCGTTGGCATCACCTTCAACTTCTAATTCAATGCCCTTACAAACAAAAGCTCCGAATGATTGTCCGGCTGAACCTTTCATTTTGTAGTGAATTGTTCCATCTGGCAATCCTTCACCTTTATAAACTTTGGTTACCTCATGCGAAAGAACTGTTCCCACACTCCTATCGGTGTTGATTACCGGGAACTCAGCTTTAACTTTTTTGCCATTTTTGATGGATTCCTGCGCTTTTTCAACAAATTTCCAATCAAGGATTTTATCCATCAAGTGGTTTTGCTCTTTGCTGCAGAATAAACCTTGTTCTTCGCCAAAGGTTTCTTTATATAAAATCGGACTTAAATCTAATCCCTTGTACTTCCAGTGATCAATATCATCTTTGAATTTCAAAACCTGAGACTGTCCAATCATTTCCTCAATTGAACGGAATCCAAGCTCAGCCATGATCTCGCGAAGACCGTTAACCAAAAATTCGAAGAAATTAACCACATGATCCGGGTTTCCTGTGAATTTTTTACGCAAGGCTTCATTTTGCGTCGCAACTCCAACCGGACACGTATTACTGTGACACTTACGCATCATGATACATCCTTCAACAACAAGTGCTGCAGTTGCAACCCCCCACTCCTCAGCTCCCAGGAGTGTCGCGATAGCCAAGTCTCGAGAGGTTTTCATTTGTCCGTCAGATTGAACAACGATGCGGTTACGTAAGCGGTTACGAACCAGCGTTTGGTGTGTTTCCGACAAGCCAAGTTCCCAAGGCAATCCGGCATGTTTAATCGAACTTAAAGGAGATGCTCCCGTACCTCCGTCATATCCAGAGATCAATACTGCATCGGCTTTTGCTTTACAAACTCCGGCAGCAACTGTTCCAACTCCTGATTCAGAAACCAATTTTACATTGACGCGTGCATCTCGATTACTGTTTTTCAAGTCATAAATTAATTGCGCCAAGTCTTCGATTGAGTAAATATCGTGATGCGGTGGAGGTGAAATTAATCCGACTCCGGGAGTCGAGTTTCTTACTCGCCCAATCCATCCATTTACTTTATGTCCTGGCAGGTGACCACCTTCACCTGGCTTAGCTCCCTGAGCCATTTTAATTTGGATCTCTTTAGCCGTACTCAAGTAGTAGCTATTCACTCCAAAACGACCCGATGCAACCTGTTTCGTAGCAGAACACATATCGTCTCCGTTTGGCAGTTTAGTGTAACGAATTGGGTCTTCGCCACCTTCTCCTGAGTTCGACTTAGAACCAATTCGATTCATTGCAATTGCCAGTGTTGTATGTGCTTCCCACGAAATAGAACCGAAAGACATTGCCCCGGTAGCAAAACGTTTCAGGATATTTTCAGCCGGTTCAACCTTATCAATCGAGATCGGTTCACGGTCGCTGTTAAATTCCATCAACCCGCGCAGTGTAAATGCAGCTTTTGTTTGGTCATCAACAACCTGACAATATTTCTTATATTTTTCGAAATCATTTTTACGAGTAGCTTCTTGCAACAGTTGAATAGCCTTGGGGCTCAACAAGTGACGCTCACCGCCGACTCTCCAATGGTACTCACCTCCCGGTTCCAACACCTTTGCTCCACCCTCACGGGTTGGGAACCCTTTTCGATGACGCATCATGGCTTCCTTAGCGATGTCATCTAAGCTCAATCCCTGGATACGGCTAACAGTACCTGTGAAATACTTATCAACCACTTCAGAATTGATACCCAGAATTTCAAAAATCTGAGCTCCCTGATACGATGCCAATGTAGAAATTCCCATTTTTGAGAATATTTTCAACAAGCCACCACCAATTGCTTTTACATAGTTGCTAATGGCTTTTGCCTGGTCAATATCACCCAGAACACCATCTTTCACCATTTGCTTAATGGAATCAATTGCCATGTAAGGGTTGACGGCAGAAACACCATAGCCCAACAGCACTGCAAAATCATGTACTTCCTTTACATCACCCGTTTCCATGATTATATCAGCCTTACCTCGTTTTCCGGTGCGGATTAAGTGATGATGAACCGCAGACGCGGCTAAAATTGAAGGGATTGGTGCATGGTCAGTACTTATCGAGAAGTCAGTCAACAAGATAATTGAATATCCTTCATCAATCGCATCCTCCACATAGCCGCACAAACGCTCTAATTTACGTTCCAAGGTTCCGGGCTTTCCATCAGCATGGAAAACAGTACTGATTTTTTTGGTTTGGAAATGCGTATGATCAACATAGGTAAGCTTAACCAACTGTTCGTTAGTCAATACCGGTTGATGAATCGCAATCCTGCGACAGTGTTCAGGAGACTCTGTCAATATATTTTTAAACCCACCAACGTAGCTTCTCAAATCCATTACAATTCGCTCACGAATTGGATCAATTGGTGGATTGGTTACCTGTGCAAATAATTGTTTGAAGTAATTGAACAAATGCATCGGACGATCAGACAGAACAGCTAATGGGTTATCAGCTCCCATTGACCCCATCGCTTCTTTTCCGGTTGCAGCCATCGGCTTCAGAATCACTTCAATATCTTCGTGAGTAAAACCATAGGCCTTCTGTCTTTTGAAAACAGTTTTCTCATCAGGATCTTTCAATTCCAAATCAGGAATCGATGGAAGATCATCAATGTAGGTCATGTTTTCTTCCAACCAATCGCCATAAGGTTTGCTACTAATAATTTCAGCCTTCACCTCTTCATCAGATACGATGCGGCCTTGTTCCAAATCAGCAACAAACATTTTTCCCGGCTGCAAACGGCCACGAGACTTAACCTTTGAATGATCTACGTCAATTACTCCAGTTTCTGATGCCATGATCAGCGTATCATCATCTGTTACACAATAACGAGATGGACGCAGCCCATTACGGTCGAGTGTTGCACCAACCAATACCCCATCTGTAAAACAGACAGAAGCTGGTCCATCCCAAGGCTCCATCATGGCTGAATAATATTCGTAAAATTCTTTCTTTTTGGGATCCATATGCGGATCGTTTTGCCAAGCCTCAGGAATTAACATCATCAATACATGTGGAAGAGATCTTCCACTTAGCACCAACATCTCAATAGCCATATCAAGGTTGGCACTATCCGATGCCTGCAAATCACAAATTGGGAAAATCATTTCCAAGTCTTCGCGTGTAAATGCAGTACATTCCAGCAGCGCTTCACGGGCACGCATCCAGTTCACGTTTCCTTTGTTCGTATTAATCTCACCATTGTGCGCAATATAGCGGAATGGCTGAGCTAATTTCCAGGAAGGAAAAGTATTGGTAGAAAAACGTGAGTGAACCAATGCAATGGCACTTACTGCCAACGGATTGGTCAAATCTTTAAAATATAACGAAACCTGCTCGGTAGTTAATTGCCCTTTATAGATAATTGTTTTATACGAGCAAGAGATGATATTCATCCCGTCGTGTCCCAGTCCAGCAACTGATTCACGCGACAAACGCTCAGTATATTTTCTGAAAACAAATAATTTACGGTCGAATTCCTCGCCCGACATGTCCTCAGGTTTCCCAATAAACAGTTGCTGAATATTGGGTTCGGTTGCTTTTGAATCAACTCCAAGATCAGAGTTATCAACCGGAACCTTACGGTAACCCAAATATGGCAAACCAAATTTATGAAGGTTACGAGAGATTATATCTTTACATTCAGATCGTTTTCTGTCTTCTTTAGGGAAGAAAATCATGGCCACGCCATATTTGCCAAAAGTAGGTAGTTTAATACCATCTTTAGGACATTCTTCCATAAATAGTTCATGAGGAATCTGGATCAACGTTCCAGCCCCGTCACCACTTTTTATATCGAACCCGGTTCCCCCTCTATGTTCCATCCTTGCAAGCATGGATAAAGCATCAGATATTACACTGTGCTTTTTTCGGCCTTTCAAATTGGCTACAAATCCAATGCCGCAGCTCCCATGTTCAAATTCAGAGCGGTATAAGCCCTTTTCTTTTGGAAATCCTAACTGCATCATTTATTCATTTTTAATTTTTTATCACCCACTGTCTTCCCGATTTCGCAACAAGACACAACATTAGTAGTCTGAAGTAATTTCGAACTACTTTAAATTATTAAGCAAAACCCACAAAATACTTATGAAGTGAAAGCGAAAATAACGATAAATGTAATAACATCCAATTTTTCGAGCCACTTTACATGCTCGACAACATATTGAAAAACCTTTACTTTCTGGTTTGCTTTTCGTAAATAAGTGTAACTCACTACACTTGGCAAAAACATGACAAAACTCACCCCTGCCTGCTCCCTTTTTAGAAATAACGTTTAATTAACAGTCGTATACTATTTTAACAGTCTTTCAATAGCAGAATTCATTTTTCCAAAGTGAAATGAATGAATCACTTGATCCATCTTTAACTGAATTTCATCCAAACATAAATTTCCGACACTTCCGGCGTGAGTGTGATCAACTTCCTTGCTGGGTTGATATTCATTTCTCTGAATCTGCTTCCCAACTTTCACATAAGCATCCCGAAATGGGACACCCGCTTGCACTAAACGATTAACATCCTCAACACTAAACACGTACCGATACTTCTCATCATCCAGTATATTCTCTTTGATTGTCATTTCGCCTAATGCAAAATTGGCAATCTTAATACAACTCATCATCTCTTCGAAAGCCGGAAGAAAAACCTCTTTAACTATTTGCAAATCGCGGAAATAACCACTTGGCAGATTATTCACCATCAAGGCGATTTGATTTGGAAGTGCTTGTAACTTATTACAGTGCGAACGAATTAACTCAAATACATCTGGATTCTTTTTATGCGGCATAATGCTCGAGCCGGTTGTCAACTCATCAGGAAGAGTAACAAAACCAAAATTCTGGCTCATAAACAAGCACACATCAAAAGCGAGTTTGGACAAGGTAGCAGCAATAGACGAAATTGCAAAAGCGACTGTTTTCTCCATTTTTCCTCGTCCCATCTGGGCATAAACGACATTATAATTCATTGTATCAAACCCCAATAAATCAGTCGTCATTTGGCGATCCAGCGGAAAAGAAGAACCGTAGCCGGCAGCAGAACCCAAAGGGTTCTGATTGGTAATCTTAAATGCTGCCTGCAAAAGTGTAAAATCATCGATTAAGCTTTCGGCATATGCACTAAACCACAGGCCAAACGACGACGGCATCGCAACCTGCAGGTGCGTATACCCGGGCATAAGTTGTTCTTTATTTTTTTCGGCCTGCGTCATCAGTGTCGCAAACAATTCATTTCCGGCTTCAACCAACTGCCGAATCTCTTCCCGTGCAAACAACTTCAAATCCAGCAAAACCTGGTCGTTGCGAGAGCGCCCACTGTGAATTTTTTTACCAACATCTCCCAACTTCTCCGTGAGCATGGACTCCACTTGCGAATGCACATCCTCAATACCATCTTCAATTGTAAAACTGCCGGATTCCACCAAGTTGTATATGTTTTTCATCTCGATCAAGAGTTTATCAAGCTCATCTTTCTCCAGCAATCCAATTTTTTGAAGCATGGTGGTATGTGCCATTGACCCCAAAATATCGAACTTAGCTAAATAAAGATCCAGTTCCCGATCCTGACCAATGGTAAATTCTTCAATCAATTTATTTACAGATACGCCCTTGTCCCAAAGTTTCATTTTAAATATCTTTTATCGTTGAACTACCGCATTTGAGGTAGAATAAATTCTCGTTTTGACTAAAATTTTGCCCAAATATACTGATTTTGGAAACATTATAGTTTTACACCATCCTTCGAAAAGAAATCCTTTACTTATAATAAAAAAAATGCCAACTTTACATTTCAATTATTAAAGCTCCTGATTAAAGAAAAAGCAAAGGCATTATGCTTGAAAACAAACTATTTAGACGCATTTTCATATTGATGACACTGACCGCTTTGGTCAGTTATTTTTTTGGCTTTTTTATTGATTTCACCCGAGATGCCGGGAAATATGCCACCGTTGCCAAAGAAATTGTTCAACATGGCAACTACATCAACCTGACCGTTCACGGAGATCCGTACGATCAAAAACCACCAATGCTTTTCTGGCTTGGAGCTCTCGGATTTCACATTGGCAGGATTTCCAACTTCTGGTTTAAGCTTCCGGTTTTCCTGCTGATACTCTTTGGCATCTTCTCCACCTACAAATTGGGCCGAAGCTTATACAACAAAAACACAGGCATCATTGCAGCCAGCCTGCTATTTTTCTCGGTAATTTACAGCCTCTACAGTATGGACATCCATACAGACACGCCACTGCAAGCTTTTGTGGCTTTTTCGCTTTGGCAGCTTTATGAATTTATTAAATCGAAACGAACAATCAATTGCTTCTGGGGATTTGTGGGTATTGGACTGGCCATGCTGTCAAAAGGCCCAATTGGAATGGCGATACCCGGATTTGCTGTTGGCGGTCATCTTTTACTCAGCAAAAACTACAAATCTGTAATTGATTATCGTTGGTATTTAGGAATCCTTATTGCATTCATTGTAGCCAGTCCGGCTCTTCTTGGTTTGTACAACCAATTTGGCTGGGGAGGCATTGAATTTTTCTTCTGGGGAAATAACGTTGGACGGATGACCGGTGAATATGTTAGCGCCAACAATACCGACTATCTTTTTTACGTGCACAATCTTGCTTATCTGTTTTTACCCTGGTCGTTGTTGTTTTTTGCTGCGGTTTTTCTCGAGTTTAAGCAACTATTCAAAAATAAATTTAAAGCTCAAGAGTACTACACAACAGCCGGAATTTGGGTTTTCTTCCTGATTATTTCAGTTTCCCGAAGCAAGCTTCCCAATTACATGTTCATTCTATTTCCGTTGATAGCAGTTTTAACAGCAAAATGGATCAATGAGGCCCTCGTTAGTAAAGAAAAATTATTCAAGCGGTTTTTCATTATTCAGAATATTGTAACCGGATTGTTGTGGATAATAATTTTGGGATTGACACTTTACTTTTTCCCATCCCAAAACCCAGTCTTCTGGATCCTTTGGCTTGCATTTTTAACACTAACTTTTTTCGTTTACCGAAAAATAAAAGATAACGCTGCACGCTTGTTGTTACCTTCAATTATAGCAGTTTCGGCTTTAATGCTATACCTGAATGCATCCGCATTCCCTTTTATGTTTAAACATCAGGCTCCTCCGAAAGCAGCCCGTTACTATAATAAGCATGCAAAAGAAGGAGAAAATTTATACAACTATCGATATGGGCAATACGAACTGTTTTTCTATAGTGAACCGGAGGCCATTCAAGTAAAAAGCTATGAACTGTTGGAGCCAATTTCCCACGAAAAGAATGCATGGATTTTTACCGACAAAGTGGGGATAACCGATTTAGAAAGACTGAAGGCGGACATGGATACCATTATTGAGTTTGAGCATCTTTACCTTCACGAAGGAGGAAAATTTATACTACCCGGAAAGCGCGAGAAAGTTTTAAAACCGCTCTACCTGGTTAAACTGAAATAAGCAGGCATGAAATTACTAAACAACCTGGAAAAGAAACATTACCTATTATTAGCTAGCTGGCTAGCAATCAACATTATCCAGTCATTTTTCACTGAAATGCATGCCGACGAGTCATACTATTGGCTGTATTCCAAACATTTGGCATGGGGCTTTTTTGATCATCCACCGATGTCGGCCTTTTTAATTTTTTTGGGCGACTCGCTTTTTCACAATGAACTTGGAGCTCGGCTGTTTTCCGTTCTGCTAACAACATTTACAGCAGCACTAATCATGAATGAGCTGAACGAAAAAAAGGATTTATTCTTTCTGAGCATCTTCATGCTTTCGTTCCCCTTATTCCATACACATATTGCCGGATTTCTGGCATTGCCCGATGCCCCGTTGGTTTGTTTCACACTCTTATTTTTCCTCACCTACAGACGTTTTTTAGAAAAACCTTCCTGGAAGTACTCAACACTGCTCGCGATTTTAGCAGCCGCCATGATTTACAGTAAATATCATGCCTTTCTGGTTTTAGGCTTAGTAGTTTTATCGAACCTAAAACTACTGAAAAGTAAATATTTTTGGGGAATTCTTACTGGAGCAATAGTGCTACTACTTCCCCATATTATCTGGCAAGTTGACAATCATTTTCCAACCTTTAAATATCACCTATCCGATCGGTCAAAGCCAGTACAATTAAAATATTTTGGCGATAACATCATCAACCAGCTATTGGTTGCGGGGCCATTAACCGGTGTAATCATTTTTTACAGCCTCCGGAAGTTTAAAATAAATGGTGACCTTTTCCGAAGGGCAATTATCTTTACCATTGTCGGGTTTTACAGCGTGCTTTTGTTGTTAAGTTTTTACAACCGAATTGAAGCACACTGGACAAGCGCCATCACTCCCTTGCTTATGCTGGCTGCTTACCCGATTATTGTGGACCAGCCAAAAACGAAAAAATGGTTCAAACGACTTGCCCTCCCAATTATTGTAGTTTTTTTCCTATTCCGTTTTTATCTGGCTGCTAATTTCATTCCCAATGTGGGAATGCTAAAACTGGCCTTTTATAACCGGGAAGCAACATCTGAAAAAATACAAGATATGGCCAATGGCCGCAAAGTTGCGTTCTTCAGCAATTGGGCCTCACCGGGCATGTACCAGTTTTACACCGGCGAAAAAGCAATTCTATTAGCAACACCGGGTTATCGTTATTCTCAGTTTGATTTATGGAATGATGAAGCCTATGGCAAAGGCGATACGCTATTTGTTGTTATCCCTGACCGCATGTTGAATGACCACCTGACTGAATTGCCAAATGGGAAAAAAATTACCACGGCCATTAGTCCTGACTTTCAGTCGATTAAAAAATTAGATCTAAGGCTTGATCAAATCAAAGAAACGCCAACCTTGTTTATCGCATCCCTAAATATTAAAAACCACTCAGATAAAACGATTTTCCTCAACCACCCTTCTGAACCTTCGATTGGATATGCACAAAACGGAAACGAGATTGACCGTATTCCGTTGTACAGCTTTACCAAAAAATCAGAACTACAGCCTGGTGAAGAAATGAACATAGAATATAAAATTGCAAAAGAAACGCTGGAAACAGAACAAGACTTTTCAATATTTACACAAACAATTGAACGCAACCGCGGACAAGTTCTCCCAATTCACATTCAATAAACCAACAAAACTTAATCCATGTTTACAGGTATAAAAAATCGACAAATTTATCTTCTTCTGACAGTTTTTGCTGCAGTTGTTTATTTTGTAGGATTATTTGTAGACATTGCGGGCGACGCTGCAAAATATGGAGCAATTGCTAAAAACATCTTTCATTCAGGCGATTACTTCAATCTCTCAATCCATGATGATCCGTATAAAGAAAAACCACCATTTTTGTTTTGGTTGTCAACTTTAGGGTATTGCCTATTTGGTGTCAGTAACTTCAGCTATAAATTTTTCCCGGTTTTATATGGGTTCTTCGGTATTTTTTGTGTTTACAAGCTTGGAACCAGCATGTACGATAAACGAACAGGACAAATAGCTGCCCTCCTACTTGCTTTTTCTGAAATATATTACCTCTACAGTGTTGATGTACACACCGATATTGTATTGCTATCAAACATGGCTTTTGCTCTTTGGCATCTCTATGAATATTTGAAAAATAAGAAGACACTCAATTTCATACTCGGATTTGCAGGAGTGGGGCTATCTATGATGACAAAAGGACCGATTGGTGTTTTTGTTCCGGCTACGGCTGTAATATTCTACCTAATTTTTAATCGTGAATACAAACAACTGATTCATCCCAAATGGTTTCTAGGCTTGGCGATTACCTTCGCGACTGCCATTCCAGCCTTTTATGGGCTATACAACCAGTTAGGACTGGAAGGTCTGGAATTCTTTTTCTGGACAAATAACTTTGGGCGAATTGCCGGAACTTATGTCGCCAGAGCAAACACCGATTATTTTTTCTACCTGCACACACTTTTATACCTATTTGCACCTTGGGGCTTTGTGTTATTTATCGCTGTTTTTTTAGAAATGAAAAGCCTCCTGAAAAAACAGGCACTTCCTGCTGACTATTTTTTACATGGAGGTATCTGGTTTTTTTTTATTATTCTATCGATAGCCAAAGGCAAGTCGCCCAATTATATTTTAATTGTCATGCCACTATTGACCGTATTGCTCGCAAAGTGGCTCAACCGACTTTTATCTGATCAGAATACCTTGATCTATAAAATTGTCTTTCGTTTGCAGGCATTCGTAGTTGTCTTGCTGTGGATTTGCTTATTCTTGTTTATCACTTACCTCTTTCCATTAGCAAAAGTCGGCTACTGGCTAATTGTTATTCCTGCTCTTGCAATGACGTATTATATGTATAGCACAAAAAAAGATGGCTTTATTCGATTCTTTGCCCCATCAATGCTAATCATCACCTTACTTAGCTTCTTTATTAATTCCCACATCCTCCCCTATATCTTTCAGTACCAATCATCGATTGTTGCAACCCGTAAGTTTAACAAAGAAGCATCTCAACAAGCACAGCTATTCAATTACGATTACGAACAATTCGAATTATTCTTTTACGGAAGAGACGGAGCAGAGCTTATAGAAGATACTACTGAACTCAAAATTGCAGTTACCAAACCAAATGCCTGGATATTTTGCTACGGGGAAGGTTTAAACGACATCAAAAAGCTGAATACAACGATTGATACAATCTATCAATTTAAGCATCGGGGGGTTTACCGAACGGGTATCCAGTTTATTTTACCTTCAAGCAGGGAACATTCTCTTAAAACAACATACTTGGTCAAAACAAAATAGCACACTTGCTTAATATAATTTGACCATATTCTACTTTTATTCCGAAAATATATCATTTTAACTGTTTTTGAGTTATTTTTTTTTCACTTTGACATTTTTCTTGTTTTACAGCTTACTTTTTACTCAAAAAAGCACTTTTTGATGTAACACCCCTCCTATTTCTGACATATTTCCACAAAAACTCCATTTCCCGACAACGAACCCCCTTGTAAAACAGGGGTTTCAATGTTAATTAACCATTAATTTGATTTTAAACCCCCGATTTTTTCACACCTCGATCGAAAATATCTCTACTTTTGAACCGGAGATAAGAAAATAATGGGGTCCATTAAAAAAAAGAGCATTTTTAAAAGATCACACGTTAAAGCAAGACACAAGAAAAAAAGATTATTAAAAAAGTTTAGTTAAAACCCTTTAATTTTTAGAATCATGAAAAAGACACTTACACTTTTAGTTTTTGTATTGGCGAGTACATTTGCTTTTAACGTACAAGCACAAGATGAAGCATCTTCATCTTTCGACACAGGAGTAGACATCTACTCAAGTTACATTTGGCGTGGTGCAAAGTTTGGTAACGGACCTGCTTTTCAGCCTTATGTAGAGTTCAGCACTGGCGGTTTTGCAATAGGAGCATGGGGATCTGTTTCGACTGGCGGTGCTTCAGGTTCTGCATATATTATGAATGATGGAACTGATAGCTACGTTGAAATTCCATCAGCAGAAGGTTATGAAATGGATTTGTATGCAGGTTATGATTTTGGCCCAGTTTCTATTACTGTTACTGACTATTATTTCGGTGGCGATTGGACCGATGGAGACATGCACTTCTTCGAACCTAGTCTTGGATTAGCTTTAGGAGACTTCGGATTCACAGCTGCATACATGACAGGCGATGGAGTTGATGACACCTACTTAGAAGCTGCTTATTCATTCTCAACGTTTGACGTATTTTTAGGCGGTGGTGATGGCCAGTATACTAAAGATGGCGATTTCTCAGTATGTAATGTTGGTATCGGAACTTCAAAAGAAGTAAAATTAACAGAGAGTTTCTCTCTTCCGGTTTCTGGATCAGTTATTCTTAACCCTTCAACTGGAGGATTCTTCATCACAGTAGGCCTTTCATTATAATTTAAAATTTTCTAACGAGATGAAAAAGATTGAAGCAATTATTAGAAAAACCAAGTTTGATGAAGTAACTGATGCACTTCATGAAGCTGGTATCGAATTCTTCTCCTTTTGGGACGTTCGGGGAGTTGGGCAGACAAGACAAGAGCGCGCTTATCGTGGTGTGATTTACGACACGGGTACGATTGAAAGAACAATCCTCTCAATTATTGTACGGGATAAAAATGTGGAAAAGACGGTATTGGCAATCATGAAAGCCGGTAGATCAGGTGAAATCGGGGACGGAAAGATATTCATTTCAAACATCGAAGAGTCTTACCGCATACGCACAGGAGAGTTTGGCGATGAGTCATTGTTCATCAAAGGAAAAGAAGAATAATAACCATAAAAAATTAGATATATCATGGACGAAACTTTACAAGGCCTACAGATAGGCATAGATAACATGTGGTTATTGATCGCCGCTTTTATGGTGATGTTTATGCAGCCAGGATTTGCAATGGTAGAGGCAGGTTTTACCCGCTCTAAAAACACGGCAAACATCCTGATGAAAAACTTGATGGACTTTTCAATCGGTTCTTTATTATACTGGATTATCGGATTTACCTTAATGTATGGAGACTCAATAGGTGGATTCATTGGAACTCCAGACCTGTTCTTCATGAGCGAAGGTTTTGGTGATAATTATTCAGATTATGCTGACTTATTCTTCCAAACTGTTTTTGCCGCAACTGCTGCTACAATTGTGTCAGGAGCGATGGCTGAACGTACGGAATTCAAATCATACCTCATCTTTAGCATTGTAATTACAGTATTAATATATCCAATTTCTGGTCACTGGACTTGGGGTGGTGGATGGTTAAGCGAAATGGGATTCCATGACTTTGCCGGATCATCTATTGTACACTCAGTTGGTGCATGGGTAGGTTTAGCTGGTGCTGCAATCATTGGACCACGTATTGGTAAATATGGAAAAGACGGAAAAGCGAAAGCGATTCCTGGACACAACTTGGCTTTAGGTGCACTTGGTGTATTCATTCTTTGGTTCGGTTGGTTCGGTTTCAACCCTGGATCTCAATTGGCTGCTGCCGGAACAGAAAATGCTGTAGCTATCGGTCATATTGCAGTGACTACAAACTTAGCTGCCGCTGCCGGTGCTGTTACTGCAATGCTAGTAGCATGGATTCGTTATAAGCGCCCTGCCCTGTCAATCTCATTGAATGGTGCATTAGCTGGTTTAGTTGCTATTACAGCTGGTTGTGATGCTGTTGACCCAGTGGGTGCAGTATTGATTGGAATTATGGCAGGATTTGTTTTACCATTTGCTGTTGAATTCTTCGACCAAGTATTGAAAATTGACGATCCTGTTGGTGCCATCTCTGTTCACGGAGTGAGTGGAGCATTGGGTACTTTAGCTGTTGGTTTATTCTCTACTTCAGAAGGATTGTTCTACGGAAATGGTGCCAGTCTACTGGGTATCCAAGCAATCGGAGTATTAGCCTTCTTTGTTTGGTCTGCAGGATGTGGATTTATCTTGTTCACAATCTTGAAAAAGGCCAACATACTTCGTGTTTCAAAACGCATTGAAGAAGAAGGACTTGACGTATATGAACATGGAGAAAGTGCCTACAATTAATAATTTCTTCAGCCTTTAAGTCTGTAGCTTTCTCAAGGGCCTGTCATCTGACAGGCCCTTTTCAATTTTACAGACTTTTCATGTCTTAAACGATGCACAATAAATAGCCCTCCTATTATATTATAACGCGCTTACTATTTTATAGTAAGCCAGCCGATCATACTTCCTTCACACCTATCAAATCATTCTAAAAGAACAACTCTTTTTCAGTTCGTAGTGAATGTAAACTCCCAAACCTAGAATTTATCTTGATTGCACAACCTTTATTAAGAAATCTTAAAGCAAAAAAAGCTGGCATCTATAAAAATGTCAGCTTCATCCATCCTTCAACAAGACAATATCAGTCCAAATTCAACTCATTCAAAATACTCAAGGTAAGTTCAAACGCAGGTTTTGCCATGCCTCCATGATTAAAACCATCAAGTTCGTACAAATAAGTTTCTGGATGACCAACAACCTTCATCATCCGATACATGTAGGCGTTTTCTTCATAACGACCTAACATTTCCAACTCACGGTCACCGGTAATTAAAAAAAGCGGTGGGGCATCATTTCGAACATGAAACAAGGGTGCGTACTCATCAACAATGGGCTGAGTTCCCGAGATACCTCGCTCTCCTCTGATGGTAAAGTGGGTAATTGTGTGCCCACTAAAAGGAACCAAAGCTGCAATTTGGTCAGCATCAACTCCAAATTTCGCAAGGTAATGTTTATCCAATCCAACCATGTTGGTTAAATATCCACCTGCTGAGTGACCAGATACCACAATTTCACTAACGGAACCTCCGTACTCTTCAATATGACTAAACACCCACGCAACTGCAGCGGCCGCATCTTCGATATAGGTCGGACACCTAACTTTTGGACTTAAACGGTAATTGACTGCTACAACAGCTAGCCCCTTGTTTTTCCACTCTTCTGGAATAAACTTTTCACCGCCGGTTATTCCTCCACCATGAAACCAAATAATCGTTGTGAAATCTCTTTTGCCGTCCGGATAGTATAAATCCAAGCGACAACGCTCTTTCATATAATCAGTAAGAACAGTATCTTCCCGATATTGAACAGACTCTATCAGTTTATAGGACGCTTTTTCTTGTCCGCTCGCAGTGTTAAAGGAAATGACAAAAAAGAAACTAATAACTAGGAAACTAAACTTCAAATTCATAAATAATAGATTTAGTGATTTACGAATTTGAAGATACAACTTTAAGTTGAAATTGAAATCTATTAAGATTAGAACACTTGCATTTGGTGCAGTTTGTGATAACGGCCTTTTAACTCAATCAACTCCTGATGAGTTCCCTTTTCAACGATCTGTCCTTTATGAAGCACACAAATAACATCGGCATTTTTAATCGTTGACAGACGATGGGCAATTACCAAGGAGGTTCTGTTTTTCATCAGGTTCTCCAAAGCTTCCTGTACCAACTTCTCCGACTCTGTATCTAAGGCAGAAGTCGCCTCATCGAGTATTAAAATTGGTGGATTTTTAAGAATAGCCCGTGCGATAGAAATCCGTTGCTTCTGCCCTCCTGACAGCTTATCCCCCCGATCACCAATATTAGTATGGTAGCCATTTTCGGTAGCCGAAATAAACTCGTGTGCATTCGCAATTTTCGCAGCACTAACAACATCCTTCTCGGTGACGTGATCAACGCCAAAAGCAATATTATTATAAAACGAATCATTGAATAAGATGGGCTCCTGATTGACATTCCCCATCAAGTTACGCAAATCGTGTAATTTGATATCACGAATATCAGTTCCATCAATGAAAATCCCTCCTTCGGAAACATCCCAAAAACGAGGCAACAAATCAACCAAGGTCGTTTTTCCGGATCCGGACTGACCAACCAACGCGATCGTTTGCCCTTTGTTAACGCCGAGAATGACCCGCTTCAGCACATTCTCGTTGACGTATTTGAAGCTCACTTCACGAAACTCGATTTTATCTTTAAAGTCCTTTTTACCAACCGAATCAGGCTTATCCTTGATGTTATTCTCCTGACCTAAAATCCGATCAATCCGATTCATCGATGCCAAGCCTTTTTCGACACTATAAAGCGCTGTAGAAAACGCCTTTGCAGGATTAATTATATTATAAAAGAAAACCAAATAACCAATAAATGCCTCTGCCGACAAGGAACTCTCATTTTTCAACACCAAAGCTCCTCCATACCACAGAACAATAATAATAACAACTGTTCCGAGCAGTTCGCTCATCGGATGAGCCAGAAACCTACGCCACATCAATTTATTCATGATCTGCAAATAGGATTCATTCTCCCGACTGAACCGATCGTAAGCCTTCTTCTCTGCATTGAAAGCTTTGATCACACGTAAGCCGGAGATGTCCTCTTCTGTGATCGATAAAATATCACCCATTTTATCTTGCCCTCTCATGC
Source organism: uncultured Sunxiuqinia sp. (assembly GCF_963678245.1). Taxonomy (NCBI): domain Bacteria; kingdom Pseudomonadati; phylum Bacteroidota; class Bacteroidia; order Marinilabiliales; family Prolixibacteraceae; genus Sunxiuqinia; species uncultured Sunxiuqinia sp. The sequence goes on along the minus strand of NZ_OY782767.1, from coordinate 120,150 downwards.
TTCGCTTCTTCAAACTTTTGCCAACACGGCCAATGACAAAACCGGCAATCGGCAGCAGCACAAACACAAAAAGCGTGAGCGACCAACTCATGTAAATCATCGCCAAAAGAGAAATGAGAATAATAAACGGGTTTTTGAAAAGCATTTCCAGAGAATTCATCACCGAATTCTCCACTTCCTGCACATCACCGGTCATCCGAGCAATGATATCTCCTTTGCGCTCGTCAGAGAAGAAGCCCAATGGCAACTCCAGGATTTTCTGATACATCTGTGCCCGAATATCGCGCACCACTCCGTTACGCAGATAAACCATAACAAAGCTGGCAGCATAAGTAAATCCGACTTTCAGAAAAACCATTAAAACAATAAAAAGGCCGATATAAATTAATGCACGTTCGCTACCTGATGTGATAACAACCTGGCTGATGAAGTAACTAAATAACTCGGTTAGCCTTTCGATGCTTAATGACTCAACTACAGGCCTTTGAGTCACCAATTCCTGAGTATTAAACAGAATTCCGAGCGCAGGAATAAGCAATGCAAAGGAAAAAGCCCCGAACAAGGCGCCAAGAAAATTAAAAAGAATATTCAGAATCACCTTCCCTTTGTAAGGAGGAATAAACCGTTTGAGTAACCCGTAAAGGTCTTTCATACTTTGATGACTATTTTTGGTTGCCGGCTATCCTAAAAAATACCGGTGTAACTATGTGGTGTAATTGTTTTCAATTGAGTTTTTAACTCATCACTAATCTCCAACGTGTCGATAAACTCATGTATTACTTCCTGACTCATTTTTTTGTTGGTACGGGTCAAATTTCTTAATGCTTCGTATGGGTTCGGATAAGCTTCGCGGCGTAAAATGGTTTGGATTGCCTCTGCAACCACGGCCCAGTTTTTCTCCAAATCAGCATCAATGGCCTCTTTATTCAGCAACAATTTACCCAAGCCTTTCATGGTTGAACTGATTGAAATTAACGAGTGCCCCAAAGGCATTCCAATTGTCCTTAAAACGGTTGAGTCTGTTAAGTCGCGCTGCAAACGCGAAACCGGCAATTTTACCGACAAATGCTCGAGCAGTGCATTGGCAATTCCCAGGTTCCCTTCGGAGTTTTCAAAATCAATCGGATTAACTTTATGCGGCATCGCTGATGAACCAACTTCACCTTTCTTAATTTTTTGCTTGAAATAGTCCATTGAAATATACGTCCACATATCGCGATCCAAATCGAGAATTATGGTATTGATCCGTTTCAACGCATCAAAAATAGCCGCATGGTTATCGTAATTTGCAATTTGTGTCGTGTACTGTGCACGTTCCAGTCCCAGGTAATTTTTCAGAAAGTGGTTTCCAAACGCTTTCCAGCTAATTTTGGGATAAGCAATATGATGTGCATTAAAGTTTCCGGTAGCACCACCAAATTTAGCATCACAGCTAATCGATTTCAACTGCTCCAACTGAACTTTCAAACGCTCGGAAAACACCCGAATTTCCTTCCCCAAGTTTGTAGGAGATGCAGGCTGCCCATGTGTTTTCGCCAACATCGAAACATCTTTCCATGCCTCTGCCAATTCATCCAAGGTAGCAACCAAATCGTTGATACTCGGATAATATTCCTGATCCAAGGCATCTTGGATCGATTTTGGAACAGCAGTATTATTAATATCCTGCGAGGTCAATCCAAAGTGAATAAACTCTTTGTAATCCTCGATTCCCAATTTGTCAAATTCCTCTTTCAAAAAATATTCAACTGCCTTCACATCATGGTTGGTCACCTTTTCGATATCCTTCACACGTTGTGCATCTTCCACTGAAAAGTCAGTCACCACCTGACGAAGCTTTTCAAATAAGCTCTTATCAAATTCAGCCAATTGAGGCAATGGCAACTCACATAAGGCTATAAAATACTCAACCTCAACCAATACCCGGTATTTAATCAGGGCATACTCCGAAAAGTAATTTTGAAGATTTTCAACTTTCGATCGGTAACGACCATCAATGGGTGTAATAGCAGTCAATAAATTCAATTCCATGATTTTAATTTTTCGAGCCACAAAGGTAGCAAATATTTTTACTGACAATTATTCGGAAACCGATGGATTTAGTTTAGTAACGTTTTAAGAATGATTCAAAATTGATTACTTTTAAATCAGTCGTTAAAACATTCTTTAAATTAATTATGACAGTACGAATCTTCCCTTTTATTACGGTCCTCGCTTTTCTATTTATAAATTGTCAATCCCCTAAAAACATGATCGATAAAACAACCGTACAACATCTCGACATTGAACGTTATATGGGCACTTGGTATGAAATAGCACGCCTGCCCAATCGATTTGAAAAAGATTTAATCGGCGTAACGGCAACCTATAAACTTCGGGATGATGGTAAACTAAAAGTTATTAATGCAGGATATAAAAATACGTTTGACGGCAAGTTCAAAGAAGCAACTGGGAAGGCTAAAATTCCGAATCCGGAAGAGCCCGGCAAGCTAAAGGTTAGTTTCTTTCTCTTCTTCTATTCTGAATACAATATTTTGGAATTAGATGACGACTATCAGCACGCGCTGGTGGGAAGTTCAACGCCCAAGTATTTATGGATATTAAGTAGAACTCCTCAACTAGAAGAAAATACATATGACATGCTTGTTCAACAAGCACAAGCCCGAGGATATGACACGTCAGAATTAATAAAGGTTAAGCAGAAAAAAGAATAAGGCACTATAAATTTAGGTAGTGAAGTAACCAGTAAAAGCTTAACTTTGAAAAGTACAAAACAAAAACCATTAAAATGAAATCAGGATTAAAACTGGCTGTCATCCTATTATTCGCCATCATTTTTACAACTTTTGCCCAGAAATCAGAACCAGGAAGCCCCCAAAAACTTGTTTACAAGTTCAACATCAAAGAAAACATAGCTCCCGCCATTTGGCGTCAAACCAAACAAGCTTTTGAAGAAGCAGATAGTTTGAAAGCTGACTTGATTCTGATTCATATGAATACCTATGGTGGAACGGTACTGGACGCTGACTCGATTAGGACAAAAATTTTGAACAGCAGACTTCCGGTTTATGTATTTATAGACAACAATGCAGCGAGCGCCGGCGCTTTAATTTCAATTGCCTGCGATAGCATTTATATGCGCCCCGGCGGATCGATTGGTGCTGCAACGGTGGTGAACCAAACTGGGGAGCAAATGCCCGACAAATACCAATCTTACATGCGCTCCACCATGCGGGCAACAGCCGAATCACATGGCGGAGATACCATTCTCAGTGGGCAAGACACCACCTTTCGTTGGTTTCGCGATCCTAAAATAGCCGAAGCTATGGTTGACGAACGGGTGTACATTCCCGGAATCATCGACACGGGTAAAGTACTCACCTTCACCCCTTCCGAAGCAATGGAACACGGTTTTTGTGAAGGCATTGCCGAAAACGTACCCAAACTGTTGGAACAAATAGGAATAACAGAATATGAACTAATTGAATACAAACCAAGTGCATTAGAAAAGTTTATCGGTTTTTTGGTGAACCCGATGGTTTCCGGACTACTCATTATGATTATTCTAGGCGGCATTTATTTTGAAATGCAAACTCCGGGTATTGGATTCCCGCTAATAATTGCTGTAGCAGCCGCTTTTGCCTACTTTGCCCCACTATATCTTGAAGGGCTTGCAGCCAACTGGGAAATTTTGATTTTCATCGTCGGACTCATTTTAATCGCTCTGGAGATTTTTGTGATTCCCGGCTTTGGAGTGGCCGGGCTACTCGGTATCACACTCAGCTTTACCGGACTGGTTTTAAGCTTAGTCGACAATATTAATTTCGATTTTGAAGCCGTACATCCTGATAAAATACTAACCGCATTAACAACCGTCATTGTTGCACTTTTTGGAGGATTCATGCTCAGTCTCGTTATCAGCAAAAAGATTTTCACTGCTAACTCTGGTGCGTTCAAAAACCTCTCCCTAAATACCATTCAGGATAAAAATGAAGGGTATGTGGGCGTGGACAATCAGAAAACGCTCACAGGCAAAGAGGGTGTGGCTTTTACCGTACTTCGCCCCTCAGGAAAAGTGAAAATTGACAATAAGATTTATGATGCTGTTTCCATTCAGGGGGTGATTGACCGTGAAGAGAAAATCGTAGTTATACGGGACGAAGCGGCCCAATTGTATGTGGAAAAGCTGGAGGACAACTAGCAACTGCTTATCAATTCGAGTTACAAATGACCTGCTTGAGGTGAGCGTGCAAACGCCCCCCCCAGAGTCAACAGTATAGATTAACAAATATGTAGATATTTAAATTTTTCATACTGTTATTTCATTTAATACTGAAAGAATTCTAATTTTGTTCTTCGAAAGAGGGAGGAAAATGATGAAAGAATTTTTAATTAATTATTTCGCCGAATTAATTTATTTGTTGAATGAAATGGCACCTTGGTTGATCCTGGGGTTGGTTTTTGCCGGATTGTTAAAGGTCTTTTTCCCCGATGAGAAAGTGCAAAAATACATGGGAAAGCCAACAACTAAATCAGCATTAAACGCTTCGTTGCTAGGTATTCCAATGCCATTATGCTCATGCGGAGTCATTCCAACAGGAATTTCATTTTTCAGAAATGGAGCATCAAAAGGGGCCACGAATTCCTTTTTAATATCAACTCCGCAAACAGGGGTCGATTCAATTTTTGCCACCTACTCCATGCTCGGCTGGCCGTTTGCCATTCTCCGACCAATTGTTGCCTTTGTTACCGGAATAGTTGGAGGAATTTTAACGAATTGGTTGGTTAAAGAAAAACCAATACACAAAGAGACCCCGAAAGCCTCATTTGCCGGAGGTTTCACAATGGATACATCATCTACAAGTCAACCGAAAGCAAGTATTCTATCTTCAACGAATTCGAAAAGTGAATCCGCCAAAACATGCGATGATGATTCTTGCGGATGCGACGACAAACCAAAACCCAAAGGCAGTGCAGTGGTCCGTGCAAGCCATTACGCTTTTATCGAATTATTACAAGACATTGCCAAATGGTTGATCATTGGATTTTTGGCAGCAGCGCTAATTTCAGTGATTTTGCCTGATGACTTCTTCAGCTCATTTCAAGGATGGGGAATTTTGGAAATACTGATTATTCTGGCTGCATCGGTTCCAATATACATTTGCGCAACCGGTTCAATCCCCATTGCCGCCGTTCTTCTGATGAAAGGCGTTTCGCCGGGAGCAGCTTTAGTTTTCCTGATGGCAGGTCCGGCAACTAACGTGGCCACAATGACTGTGATTGGGAATACGATGGGACGGAAATCTCTAATCATATATCTGGGGACAATCATTGGCGGAGCGATTTTATTTGGGCAGCTAACAAATTGGTTACTGCCAACTGATCTTTTCATGAATCAGATTGTACACATTCATGGCGATGGAGAACATGAAATGCTACCCAAATGGCTTCAAATTTCCTCTTCGATCTTGCTAATAAGCTCACTCATATTTGGTTATTTTTACGAACGCTTTGAAAAATCGAAAACGACTGACAAAATGAATTTTAAAACCATGAAAGTTGAAGGAATGACCTGCTCTCATTGTGAGGCCAGCGTTACTAAAAACTTGTCTAAACTAAGCGGCATTGACGAAGTATTTGCCGATAAAAACACGTCGACTGTAAAGGTGAAAGGCAATAATATTAATCTCAAAGAAATCGAGAAGATGATTAATGAGATTGGCTATCAATTTAAAGGTGAAGTGTAAACATGTCACTCTTACTACAGACAGGACTAATTGTTTTTAGCGGGCTCCCAATTGTAGCAACAGCACTGTTGGGTTATCAACTGTTGCGAAATGGACAAGGAGCAATTGGCAAACCTCCTATTACAGCCTGGCTTTTTTACTTTACGAAATTTACGATCGCATTTCTATTACTTAGTTTATTCCTGGCTAGTTTAAAGGAGGATTTTTTCCATTACTTTCCATGGCTTATTCAAAATAAAATTCCTGAAGTTCAGAGACTACTTGGCTTGGTATTCGTTTTCGCAGGAAACTTATTATTGATTCCGGCCTACTATTCGCTCAGTATTTTCACTCGAATGGGGCTGCCTACAAAAGAACACGCCCTGCAAACAAAGGGAGTATACAAAATAAGCCGCAATCCCATGTATACCAGTTTTTTCTTTTATTACCTAGCTTGTTTTCTAATTATACCAAGTCTGTTAATTGCTGTTTTGATTGCGCTCAACCTACTCACCCATCATTTCATTATTTTAAACGAAGAAAAATACCTCGCAAATTCGTTCCCAAAAGATTACACGTCCTATAAAGAAAATACAGCTCGATATTTGTAGCAATTTCCCTCTCATCGATCCCGTCAGCTACTCATAATAAATAAGCATAACTTATAACTCGATGACTAATGACATCCTATACTCAAACAAATTTCACGATAAAATAACACGCCAACTGACAGCAGCTAAAGCATAGCTAGAAATATTATTTTAAACAAAACCGCTCCTTAGTCAAATCCGGCATATCTATTCAGCTTTCTATCTTTTTGAACTATTTCAAAACACTTAAACAACAACTAGACACTCAACTTCTTATTTTTAATCATTTTATTATAAATAAAACTGAAATTAATCGATAGTAGAGCATCTAATTGCAAACAAAAAAACATCTTCTTAATTGTAAAATGTGGCGTTCGTGTGAGAAAAAGGGGGGTTCACACAGCAAAATGCACCGTTCATGAAATAAAATATTCATTTAAAATTAAAGTAAATAGGAATGTCTACTTTTACGGCGAATTACAAAACGAAATAACGTGACCATATCTCTTTTTTTTAATATTATTACGAGTTTTATATTAACCTATGTTGTGATTCCTCCAATCGTAAAGGTTTCAAACGTAAAAAACTTAATGGATGTGCCCGACCACCGAAAGTTAAACAAGGCAGTTGTTCCAACATTAGGCGGAATCGCAATTTTCATAGGTTTAAACCTCAGTTCCCTGCTGTTTATGCCTACCGAAACTGCGGTTGAGCTACGTTTCTTATTCGCAGCAATTGTATTGATGTTTTTTATTGGCTTGAAGGATGATATTTTAATTATTTCGGCCAAGAAAAAATTTGCGGTTCAAATTATAGCAGCAGCCATTTTGGTTATACTGGGTAAATATCAAATTACAGAACTCTATGGATTATTTGGCATTCACCATCTTATTCCTGCGATAAGCATTCCGCTTTCAATCCTTATTTTCTTATTTCTAATCAATGCCATTAACCTAATTGATGGAATTGATGGTTTAGCATCGGGAATAACACTACTGATAAGTTCTTGTCTAGGAGTTTGGTTTTATATGAATGGAAATATTGCATATGGAGTAATATCTACTGCACTTGCAGGAAGTCTTTTAGCCTTTCTTCGCTTCAACCTTTGGGGAGGGAAGAACAAAATTTTCATGGGTGATACGGGTTCACTCATTCTGGGAGTTGTCGTATCGGCTATGATCATTAAATTTATTCATCTAAATTCGATATCAACCTCCGAATTTCGTATTGAGCAAGCCCCCTTACTAGCATTGTCATTACTCATTATTCCAATCACTGACACACTAAGGGTTTTCACAATTAGGATTTACAATAAAAAGTCGCCTTTCTCGCCTGACATGAATCACCTACATCACTTGTTAATAAAATCAAGATTGACTCATATTCAAGCAAGTAGTTTTCTTGTTGCTTACACCGTATTTTTTATCATGCTTGCATCAACATTAAGCCTATACTTTAACATTACAGTCAGTTTTATTCTGGTAATTACAGCCAGCTATGCTGCAGTTGGATTAATGCACCTGAAGATGAAAAAAATTCGAGCATTTGAAAAAGGAGAAATAGATTCCAACCAAATAAAGATCATCAATTTATTTCCTTCTAATGAGAAGCCAATCAACAGCTTGGTTAATGGACGTAAAAAACGCATATAGAACGATTACCGAAACACATAAAAAAAGCCTTTGCTGAAATTATTTCAGCAAAGGCTTTTTTATTGACAATTTCACCACGATCTAACTGAGTATATTGACAGCTTCCAGCTTCTCTTGTCCGACATCAATTGCTTGAAGATTTAGAGGAATCAATTTATGATGACGTTCAGGTAACGACTTTTCCAATCCTTTTCTGATACTTTCCATTTTTACAACTGGCTTCGCTTTTAGATAAGCGCCCAGAACGACCATATTGAATGTTTTAACATTTCCCAGATCAGCAGCGATCTTGGTACCTTCAATCTTGTACACATTAATATCTGTGCGTGTTGGAGGGTGCACAATACCATTCGGATCGTAAAGTAACACGCCGCCTGGTTTTACCGTTTTTTCAAACTTATCCATGGATTGCTGATTTAGGATAATGGCTGTATCAAACTCATGCAGAATTGGAGAACTGATTCTGTTGTCGCTCATAATAACAGTCACGTTGGCTGTTCCACCGCGCATCTCCGGTCCGTATGACGGAAACCAAGTTACTTCCTGATCCTGCATTACTCCCGAATAGGCGAGAATTTTCCCCATTGACAAGACTCCTTGTCCACCAAAACCGGCAATTATAATTTCTTCAGTCATGATTTCAGTTTTTTTTAATTCTTTTTCAGATGAGCTTCCTTCGAATCGCGTTCAGCATCTTTCATGTCACCCACCGGATAATATGGAAACATATTATCTTCCATCCAAACATTTGCATCAACCGGATTTATGCGCCAACCGGAATTACAAGTCGCAACAACTTCCACAAACGAAGTACCTTTCTTATCCAGCGCATTTTGGAAAGCCTTTTTAATTGACTTTTTGCACTTGCGAACCGAAGCAGGCGTATGAGCTGACTGGCGAGTGACGTAAGAAGTTCCTGGTAATTGTGCAATTAGCTCTGTAATCTTCAATGGATAACCATTACGCTCGGCATCGCGCCCACATGGTGTGGTCGCCGTCACCTGTCCAAGCAAAGTTGTCGGAGCCATTTGCCCCCCCGTCATTCCATAAATGGCGTTATTAATAAAAATAACAACAATATCTTCCCCACGATTGCAGGCATGCATAATTTCAGCTGCCCCAATTGAAGCTAAGTCGCCATCTCCTTGATAAGTAAAAACAACTTTATCGGGGTTCACGCGTGAAATTCCGGTGGCCACCGCAGGTGCGCGACCATGCGCAGCTTCCTGCCAGTCGATATCGATATAATTATAGGCAAAAACGGAACAACCAACGGGTGAAACACCAATTGTTCTTTCCTGAATATTTAGATCTTCTATGACTTCAGCCACGATCCGATGAACTACTCCGTGCGTACAGCCCGGACAATAATGCATTGTATTCTCGGTCAGCAATTTTGGCTTTTCGTAAACCAGATTTTCCGGCTTAATAATATCTTTTACTTCCATCGTTATGCTTCTATTAGTTTTTGTTCGATAGCTTCCACCACTTCACCCGGAGTTGGAATAATTCCCCCCATCCGTCCAAAATAAGTCACAGTTGCCAGGCTTTTCGCACAACCAACAGCTAGTTGAACATCTTCAACCATTTGCCCAGCATTCATTTCAACAGCCATAAAGCCTTTAACTTTCTTAGCTAGCTCGGCGATCGGCTTTTTAGGGAACGGGAAAAGCGTGATCGGTCGAAGCAAGCCAACTTTTAACCCTTTCGCCCTGCCCAGCTCAACTGATTTCTGACAGATCCGGGCAGAAGATCCAAAAGCAACAAGAACATAATCAGCATCTTCACATTGAAAAGTTTCGTAACGAACTTCCTCGGCCTCCATCTGAATATATTTTTTCTGAAGACGCCTATTACTTTCTTCCATTTTAGAAGATTCCAAATGCAAGGAAGTAATTACATTGTAATCCCGATCTGAAGTCTTTCCGGTGGTTGCCCAACTTCCTGTTTTAGACTTCACTTCGCTGGCGGTCATACGTGGTTTATAATCCCCAAGCTCCACCTTCTCCATCATTTGACCAATGGCTCCATCAGTCAAAATCATTGCTGGGTTACGGTACTTAAAAGCTAACTCAAATCCTAGGTCGACAAAATCATTCATTTCCTGTACCGATGCAGGAGCCAAAACAATAAGCCTATAGTCGCCATGACCTCCACCTTTTGTTGATTGAAAATAGTCGGCCTGAGATGGTTGTATTGTTCCCAATCCTGGTCCTCCGCGCTGCACATTCACAATCAAACAAGGAAGTTCGGCACCCGCAATATATGAAATACCTTCGGCCATCAAGCTTATACCAGGGCTCGACGAAGAAGTCATCACCTTTTTACCGGTACCTGCAGCGCCATAGACCATATTTATTGAAGCAACTTCACTTTCAGCCTGCAGAACAACCATGCCGGTTTCGTCCCAAGGCTCACGAGCCATTAAAGTTTCCATCACCTCAGATTGTGGGGTGATCGGGTATCCAAAATAACCATCGCAACCGCAACGAATGGCAGCTTCGGCGATTACTTCGTTCCCTTTCATTAATCTTAATTCTCCCATCTATTAAATCTTTTTTGACATTTACTTAAATTAAACTCTAACCCGGTAAACGGTAATACAGGTATCCGGGCAAACTATTGCACAGTTGGAACATCCAATGCATGCTTCGGGATTTTCCATAAAGGAAAAATGGTAGCCCCGGCTATTTACTTGCTTATTTTGACCTAAAACCTGCTGAGGACAAGCAACAACGCAAAGTCCACATCCTTTACATTCCTCCGTGTCAACAACAACTGCACCTACTACTTTTGCCATGGTTCTATTCTTTTAATATAATTTCTTCGTATAAAACAATCCAACTTTAAGGTACACATAAACTACAGCTGGACGTACAAATCTAAAACATCAGTACATTTCAATCCGCAACAAAAGTTGCATATTCAGAGATCATTATATGTTTTTCAGATAGCCGCAATATCGCTCAAATCTTGTTCAATATTCGAGTAAATATATTTCGATGAATTCCGAGATAAGATGCAATATGTTGACGTTGTACCCGCGATACCAAATCGCCATGTTCTTTCACAAATCTTTTCACTCGCTGCGATGCAGTCAGGGACTGGAGCATGTGCACCCGCTTCAAGGCATTAATATAACTTTCTTCAGCCATTCTTAAAACTAATGCTTGCAAATCATTATTACTTTCAAGCATCTCTTCAAATTCGTTTTTCGTTATATAGATGATTTCCGAATCTTCATACGCACGGATCGCTTCGCTAGAGTTCTCACCCGACAAAAAAGAATCGTGGCTACTTACAATAGCGTTGTCAGGCGCATAAAAGAAACGACTAATCCATTCCTGGCCATTCTCGGCCACATAAGTTGCATACATCAGGCCGTTAAGTAATATGCCAAGCTTTTGGTTGGGCTCATCATAAGCCAGAAAAGTTTCTCCCTTTTTCAATAAAACCGGCACCTGTTCAGAGAAATATGACTTCAACTGAGTTAAGGTCATATTATCTGACGATTTTATTGAATATGCACTCATTTCACAATTTCTACCAGTTAATTAACAGGAAAATCTATAGCAAATCGTTCTAATCGTTTGTCCAAGTCATCAAATTGATCATGATGAACATGAGAAACACAGGCTCTGAGTCCTTCCTTTTCACTCCCTGTATTTTTTAAGGTAATAGCACTAACACCGTAATATAAAAGATTAGCCAGTAGTTTTTCTCCTGACATATCGGGGTAACCAACGGTAAAATAAAAACCGTCTCCAACCAATTCCTCCCCATCTTTTTCGTAAACAATATAGAAGCCATGCTTCAAAAATAATTGCTTCATTATTTTGGCTTTTCCTCCGTATTCAGAAACTTCATCTACGAAATTAAACTGCCCATCAGAAGCAGCTTTAAACATAGCTGCCAATGCATATTGTGCTGAGTGCGCCGTACCTGATGACATCGCATAGAGCACTCTAAGGGTAATGGTATTCCCAAATGTGTTGCTTTGAAAGCGCACTTTCAAATTATCGTAATCGCGGTTAAATAGTGCATCCGAGATGATCATCACACCGCAACGTTGTCCGGCATAAGAGAATATTTTTGAGCTTGAAACAAACAGAATATAATTGTCGGTGTATTGAGCAACCGTTGGTTGATAAGGTGGCTTCCCTGGAGTAAATAAATCTTTGCGGAAATCCATGGCAAAATAGGCCAGATCTTCCATGATGATGACATCATATTTCTGAGATAATTCGCCAATAATTTGCAATTCGTCCTCCGTAAAACAAATCCAGCTGGGATTATTGGGGTTTGAATAAATAATGGAATTTATATTTCCTTTGGATAAAAACTGTTCCAGTTTTTCGCGAAGTTTTTCGCCGCGATAGTTAAAAACATCAAAGGTTTCGTATTTGTGACCCATAACCAGCATTTGCTGCTTTTGAACGGGAAATCCCGGATCAATAAAAAGTGCTGTATCTTTTTTGGGGTCTACATTGCTGGCCACAAGCAGTGCGGAGTAGGTTCCCTGCATGGATCCAACTGTGGGAATGCAACCCGCCGGGCTAACATCGACATTCATAAATAATTTAATGAAACGAGAGGCTTCCTCCTTGAGTGGCTTTATCCCATCCATCATTGGATATTTAGAAGCTACTCCATTTTTAAGTGCTTCAATTTCAGCCTGAGTTCCCACTTCGGCAGGAGGTAAACCCGGAACTCCCATCTCCATGCGAATAAAACGTTCGCTACCAGATTCTTCGATTAAATTAACGAGTGCCACAACCTCTCTAATGGAAGCCTGACCAACATTGTCAATTCTTAGTTTAGCAATATTTTGGTCTACGAGATGTTGATCAATGGGTGTCTTTTTCATGATTTAAGTTCTCCATCCCGGCCTTAGTTATTTAATTTCCCTGCTAATAAATAGCTAAAAAAAAGATTGTAACTGATGAATTTCAACTAAATAGCCAGAAATAATAAATAAAAGAAGCAAAGAATCTCCGATTTGCCAAGCCTTAAAATTGTATTTCTCAACAGGTTTTAAAAATCGACAGAACTTGCTGAATTAAAGAATGAAATCGAAATAATTTCGAAGATAAACAATAGAAATCAAAAGAAATTCAGACCTTTTGGATGACCTGAATTATATCATGTTTTTCAGTTAAAAACCAAATTCAGCTTGAATTGATTTTAACCAATTAGAAATTCGTTCATCTGTAAGTTCCGGATCAAAATCCTCATCAAGTGGCAGACCAACAAATTTACCATCAATTAAAGCTTCCGACTCTTCAAATTCATAGTCATCAGGATCAACTGAACCGACAATTTTTGCATCTTTTTTCGCAAGCTCTTTCGCTAAACGACCCATAGCATTTACAAAGTGATCCGGATAAGTGACATGGTCTCCCAATCCAAAAAGTGCAACCACTTTTCCGTCGTAATCGGCCTTGCTCACTTCAGGGAAAAACTTACTCCAATCGGTATTTGAATACTCCGAATCCCAGGTTTCTTTACCAACGGTAGAAATACCAAAGATAATTTTATCGAATTTGTCAATATCACTGTACGATGCCTCATTTACAGAAACCATTTCAACTTTATCCTCGCCAATAGCGGCTGCAAGTTTTTCGGCAACGCGATTTACTGATCCTTTTTCTGGTCCAAAGAACAATCCTATTTTACTCATATCTCTTAGTTTTTTACTGATTTTGTATTTCAAGTTCGCCCCGAACATATTCCCCTAAAATAGACAAACTGGAGACATTTTTCAAAATTAAATGAATCGCATGTTCATAATTCTCAACAGTGCCCCACTCAACATCTACATGAATGGTATATTCATTGGGCTTCCCCACGATAGGAATCGACTGAATTTTATTTAGATTGATTTTGTTTTCTGCAAATATATTAAGCACCGAAGCCAATGCACCATAATAATGTCCAACCTCAAAGCAAATAGAAGCTTTATTGTTTTCGACGGTATGATTGGCCCGTTTCGATAAAATCCAAAATCGGGTGTAATTCTTTTTATTTGACTCAATACCACGATCGACAACATTCAACCCATAGAGTTCTGCGGTGCGTAAATTACCAATTGCAGCTGCATCAGTCAATTTTTCTTCGACCAGCAGCTTTCCTGAAGCAGCTGTATCCTGATTCTCACGAATCTTCGCATTTGGGTAATATTTTTCAATGTATTCAGCACACTGTCTGATTGCAATTGGGTGCGAATAAATTGTTTGAATGTCTTCCGGTTTTGCACCCGGCAACATCATCAGATTCATTTGAATGTGCAGATATATTTCACCAATAATTCGCAAATGATAGTCGCGAATCAACGAGTAATTTTGAATGATGCTTCCTGCAATAGAGTTTTCAATAGCCATGACGGCAATATCAACCTGATCGGTATCAATCAGTTCACACACACTCTGAAACGATCTGCACTCATGAACTTCAATCTCTTCCTCACCAAAATAATTCCGCGCTGCATCTTCGTGAAATGAACCAGCAATACCTTGAATTGCTATTTTCTTCATACTTATTTTATATAATACCTCAACAATGTGAGATCATTTAAGCTTCATTTTATCCTTCAACGTCAAATCGACTTCCAATGGTTTGCTTATTCAACAGTTTGCTCTGTTGGGGTCGACTGGTCAAAAACCTCTTTTATCTGTTTCGAAAATTCGTCCCAATTAAAAGCAATGGCAACAATCAAAACAATAATAAAACTAATTAGAAACTTTTCGTTGCTACTTAACTTTCGCTTTATCATTTTCAATTTTATAAAAAAGTTAAAGAGTCTTCTGATTACCTCACCGTATTTATAAAGAAAAAACCAATTAAAACGTCAAATCCATCAGAAAGGGCATAAAGATACTTAATATTGATTTTTTATAGACAAAAAACCTTTAAAAGTTTCTTGCTACAAGAGTTTAGAGCAAAGTGAATAAAATGAAATTTGCTTTTTGTGAGGCTATAAACTCAGGCTGAATTAAAAGAAGTATGTCATAACGGCGATAATGCGGTTATTCGTCGTGCGATGGGTGTCAGCGTATAAACCATCGTCGAACTGAAAACTACCGATGCCATAATTCGCTGTAGTCATTTCATATTCAGCAGACAATCGAATTTTAGACAGGTTAAGTGAAACGTGCGGTGCAATCCGGGCCAAGTCCTGAACATTGGGCAAAACACCTTTAGTGAGCGCACTTCCTGTCGTTGGATATTCATACAATGCCTCGCCAGTTCCCAGGTTGGCGCCATAACCCAAAAACACACCCACTTGCCATTTTTTACCATAAACGACATTCAACAAGCTCGTGTAATTGGTATAGTTCGTATATGTCATGGCTCCGGTTGCTTCATCAACTGACGTAATTCCATATCCCCCGACCTGTGTCAGGTGAGTCATATTTTGTCCGTAAAAACCTTTGGCCAAAAAGGAAAACTTTTCCTTTTTATATTGAATGTAGGTCATAAAACCTGCGCTAGTCAGAGTTTCGTCCAGCTTAAAGGAGCCTTCAGTTCCCACAGTAGTCATACAAGGTTTAATGCGCTTCACCTCAGCTCCTACTCCAATTTTCACACCTGCATGATCATATTCTACTGTTAAAACAAGTTCTGGCATTACCGCATTTCGCTGAGCTTGATTACCGGTAACAAAACCACCGGCTTCCAATCCTTTCGAGGTATATTGATTTTCATAAACCGCAGCACCTGATAATTGAAATTGGCCTACATTATAATCGTAGCGTATTTGTGGCGAACGGTTAAATGCCTGAAATGGGGCACCCGTATTTAACCCGGCAACAATCGGATAAGCGCTTCCGCCGAAGAACGGATGCCAGGTTTGTCCAACCAGCAGTTTTGAATTTTCCCAATTAAACGTCACATTGGCATGGCGGATGCGAAATAAGGTAGGCTCCGACTTGGTGATTCCCAGAAAGTCGAACTCAACAACCGCATTCGTTTTTGCACCAAAAATCTCGGGCCCGTCTACTTTCACACCCAATCTGGTCGACATTGCTGAAAGCGTTGCACTAGTACATTCATTAATATCTTCACCATCTTGATCTTGCCCGGCATACAAAGGAAACAAGTAAAACAAGTCGTAGCCTGCATCAATTCCTTTGTAGGTATCAACAATCAAATCATTTCTCACGAACCCGTAAATATCCAGATTCAAATCTTTACTTAACTTTTCCTGAGACTGTCCCACTATAAAAGAAGTGAGCAAGATAATTGCTAAAATAATTCTTCTACGCATGTCTGTTCTGTTTTTACTTCAACAAGAAACGATGAAACAACATGGTTTCATCGTTTCTGATTCAAGCTGCAAAAGTAGAAGAAAACGTTTGTTGGAAATTCAAACTATAGACTAATAAATACAAAGATAAGAAGCCCAAACATTAACTACCTGTTTACAAGCGTAAATGCCAATATTAACAAATTGATACGAAACAGGAGTAATTTTGAATGAGTCTATATAAGGATTAAACTCTCAAATATTTCCCGGAATTGTTACGTTTTGTAACATTGGTTACAACCTTCCTCCTTTGGCTTGCGTAGTTTTAAGCAATAAAAAAAAACAAGCCTGACATGATCAAAAAATTTCATCCGCCTAAAATCTGGAGAATTCCCGTTATTATTGCGTTAGGGATTTTTGCCGGACTTTTTGTATTATCCGTCTACTTATCCAAAGCCCATTCATATTTGTCTGACAATCCGAAAACCTGCGTAAATTGCCACATCATGGCTCCTCAGTACGCAACTTGGAATCACAGTTCACACCGAGAGTGGACCAACTGCAATGACTGCCACGTACCACACAACAACGTGTTCAATAAATATTACTTCAAGGCAAAAGATGGGCTGCGTCATGCTACCATTTTCACCCTTCGAAAAGAACCTCAGGTAATCTTCATCAAAGAGGAAGGTGCTGAAGTTGTTCATCAAAATTGCGTGCGTTGCCACGAAAGACAGTTGATGGATGCCAAGCAATCAGTCTGCATTTCAAATTATAAAGAGCATCGCACCGATCGAAAGTGCTGGGAGTGCCACAGGGAAGTCCCTCACGGAAGAGTCAACAGTTTATCAAGCGCACCTTTCGCCCATGTTCCCCTTCCTGAGAGCCCCGTACCTGAGTGGATTAAAAAATTAGACAATAACTAAAAAATCATCAATACAATGAAACCACTAAAGACTACCATTGAACAAAAACCAATTATCGGATGGCTTCTTTTCGCAGCTACCATCCTTGTCGTTTTTCTGCTTGGGCTATTGGCGTCCTCCATCATGGAACGCCGGGCTGAAGCCAGTTTCGTTAATGTACCTAAAATGAAGTTGTCGGAATTTGAACCTCGCAACGAGGTCTGGGGAGAAAACTTTCCAAGAGAATTTCAGTCGTATTACCAAACAGCGGATACTTCATTCCAAAGTAAATACAACGGAAATGCCATGATCGACATGCTCGAAGTTGATCCTCGGCTTGTTGTACTTTGGGCCGGTTATGGTTTTTCCAAAGATTATAATCAAGGTAGAGGCCACTACTATGCAGTGGAGGACATCCGTAAAACGCTGCGAACTGGTGCTCCGGATAACCCCGACGAAGGCCCCATGCCATCGACTTGTTGGACTTGTAAGAGCCCGGATGTTCCTCGCGTAATGCAGGAAGAAGGAGTAGCCGAGTTTTACAAAGGGAAATGGGCTCGTTTGGGTTCCGAGATTGTAAATCCGATTGGCTGTGCTGACTGCCATGATCCGGAAACAATGAATCTTCGCGTAACCCGACCAGCATTGGTCGAAGCATTTGAGAAAATGGGGAAAGATGTTAACAAAGCCACTCACCAGGAAATGCGCTCCTTGGTTTGCGCTCAATGCCACGTAGAATATTATTTCAACAAAAACACAGTTGATGGTGCTCAATACCTCACCTTTCCATGGGAGAAAGGAATGACAGTGGAAGCCGCCGAAGAATATTACGACGAAATGAATTTCAGCGATTGGACACATGCCATTAGTAAAGCTCCGATGCTGAAAGCCCAGCACCCGGGATATGAAATTTACAAGCAGGGAATCCATGCCGAACGAGGTGTTTCGTGCGCCGATTGCCACATGCCATACAAATCAGAGGGTGGACAGAAATTTACCGATCACCACATTCAATCTCCATTGAACAATGTTGCCAATTCCTGTCAGGTTTGCCACCGTGAAGAAACTGCGACCTTGTTGCAAAATGTATTTGACCGACAGGATAAAGTCATTGAAAACCGTGACAAACTGGAAGAGCTTATTGTTCGCGCACACCTTGAAGCCAAAAAAGCCTGGGATTTAGAAGCTAGTGAAGATGAAATGCAAGAAATCCTGATGGGAATTCGTCATGCACAATGGCGGTGGGATTATGCCGCAGCAGCTCACGGTGGTTCGTTCCACGCTCCACTTGAAACCAGCCGGATTATTTCAACCGGAATTACCATCGCTCAGGAAACCAGAATTAAACTGTCGCGTTTGCTGGCTTCAAAAGGTTTTAACGAAGAGTTACCTTACCCCGATATTTCAACCAAAGCCAAAGCGCAAGAATTCATCGGTCTGGATATGGCCAAACTAAATCAGGAAAAGGAAGAGTTTTTAGAAACAGTGGTTCCTCAATGGCTGGAACAAGCTAAGGAAAGAGAAGCCTCCTGGGATGTCAAACGAAACGAAACCAAATTACGATGAAGAAAATATCAGTCATTGGGTTAGTTGTCGTTCTGGTGCTGACGATATCAAAAACCTATGCGCAGTTCTCGTTGAGCGGCGAGTTTCGACCTCGCACGGAGTTGAGCCATGGCTATAAAAGCCTGGCTACCGCCGATCAGGATGCATCACTATTCACTGCTCAGCGCACGCGACTTAACGCCCGATACCAATCAGAAAAAGTTATTACCTATTTGGTATTGCAAGACGTTCGTACCTGGGGGAGTCAGGCACAGCTAGTTGCAAACGAAGACTATGCCACATCAGTGCACCAAGCTTGGGTCGAAGTATTTTTCACTCCGGAATTTTCACTCAAAGCCGGACGACAAGAATTAGTCTATGATGACCACCGCATCTTTGGAAATGTGGGTTGGGCACATCAGGCACGTTCGCACGATTTGGCTATCCTGAAATACCAAAGTGAAATTAGTCTGCATTTGGGTATTGCTCATCACGAAAACACAAATCCGACCAATAATATTTTTGATGGAAATGACGCCTATAAAAATTTGCAATTTGTTTGGGTTAATAAAAAATGGGACAACTCCAGTTTGAGCTTGCTTGCTTTAAACAACGGCATTCCTCAACTGACAGTCGACGGACAAGAAGTAAACTACAGCCAGACACTGGGTGGTCACACAAGGTTTCAATTAGGCCAATTTAATTTAGCCGCCAATGCCTATCTACAAACAGGAAAAACCGGCAATGGCAGCGAGTTAAACGCTTACAACGTATTGCTTGAAGCGACTTGTCCAAGGGGAATTACGTGGGGATACGAGCGACTTTCGGGAACCGCATACGATGATGATAAAAACAAATCCTTCACTCCCTTGTATGGCACCAACCATAAATTCAATGGTTTTATGGACTATTTCTATGTGGGCAACCATGCCAACAATGTTGGCTTGAATGACATCTATGCAAAGTACAATTACTCAAAAGACCAGTGGAGCCTGAATGCTCACATCCATTATTTTTCAACGGCAGCAAAAATTAGTGCCGACGCCTCCAACTATCTGGGTACTGAGTTGGATTTAGGAGCGGGTTGGAAAATTAGTCCTGAAGCTAAATTGAGCTGTGGACTTTCGTTTATGTTTGCTGGCGAAAATATGGAATTAATCAAAGGTGGAGATCATACGGCCACGAATTACTGGAGTTGGCTGATGTTAAGAGTAACCCCAAATTTTATTAAATAGGCATGACGAAGAAAAGTACCTGGCAAACACCCTGGTCGTATCGTGAAGGTTGGATTGTTGTAGGAGGAATGGCAATACTGGGAATCGTTTGGCAGGCATTTTTGCCTTCGCTAAAACTACAAATTCCTACGTGGCCTGGAAATCTGGTTTTAGGACTGCTGTTTATTACTATTCTACTCGCGATACATTTCTTTTACAAAAAGTCTGCATTAAACAAATGGTTATCTTCGGTTCCCGCTGCGGTAACGTCAGCTGCTTTTTATTGTGGATTGGCTATTCTGATGGGAATTATTCCTCAACATCAGCAGTCACCATCCTTAATCATCGACCTGACCGGATTAAATCAGCTAACAAATAGCTGGCTGTTTGTTTTAGCGAATGTATATTTCTTATCCAGCCTCGGGTTGGCGACTTTAAAACGCTTAATTCCCTTCAAACTAAAAAACACGGGTTATATTTTAAACCATCTGGGATTGTGGATTGCCCTGACTGCATCAGCCTTGGGGAGCAGCGACCTACAACGTCTAAGTATGAATTGTCAGGAAGGCCAACCGGAATGGCGGGCAACCAATCAACGCGGACAAATGGTTGAGCTCCCCATCGCGATTGAGTTGCTCAACTTCAGCATTGACGAGTATCCCCCAAAACTAGCTTTGATTGACAATGAAACAGGAAAGGTGGTAACAGAAGGCAAAAAGAACCAGTATTTTTCAGTTGTAGAAGCACCTTTCAAGTTGTTAAGCTACAATGTTGAAGTTGAAAAACTGCTAGGCGAAGCTGGCCTCATTGGCAATCGATTTGAACGAGTATATGAAATCGGATCGCCGCCTGCTGCGCAACTTAAAGTTACACATACAAAAACCGGAGAAACAGCGAACGGCTGGGTTAGCCCAGGAAGCTTCAGGCAACAACCGTACGCTTTTAAAATCAGCGGTGAGCACTCCATTGTGATGCTGCCACCTGAGCCACAAAAGTATCAGTCGGCAATTCGAATTTTAACTCAGGATGGCCAGCAACTGGAAACTACATTGGAAGTGAACAAACCATTTAAGCTGGGAGGATGGAAGCTTTATCAATTAAGTTACGACACCGAAATGGGTAAGTGGTCTACCTTAAGTGTGATTGAGCTGGTGCGAGATCCATGGATTCCGGCAGTTTACTTAGGCATCTTCATGTTGTTGGCCGGAACACTGTTCTTGTTTCGGGATGGAACAAAAAAGAGAAAGGAACAATTGTAATGGGATGGATTAATTTTGATGTTTATGTTGTTATCTGCTTGTTCTTTTGGTTGGCAAGCGTCGGTAGCTTATTTCTGCGGTCTACAGATAAATCAATACAAAAATACCTACCGTCTCTTCTGGCTTTCGGTGGAATTTTGAGTCTGTCATTATTCATCGTTATTTTATGGACAAAAATTGACCGTCCGCCCATGCGGACCTTGGGAGAAACCCGTTTATGGTATTCCTTGCTATTACCAGCAATTGGGCTGGTAAGTTTTGCACGCTGGAAATATAAATGGCTGTTAGCTTACAGCCTGTTCATGGGAGGGCTGTTTCTTGTCATCAACTATTTAAACCCTGAAACACACGATAAAAGCCTAATGCCGGCACTGCAAAGTGTTTGGTTTATTCCGCATGTTATCGTTTACATGTTTGCTTATGCCTTGTTGGCGGCTTCAAGCTTAGTAGCTCTAAAAGCCATCTATCAAAATTATCGTAATAGAACTTGGCAAACACTTCCATCTCTTGCAGATAATTTCGTGTACCTGGGCTTTTTATTTTTAACCATGGGGTTGCTCTTTGGCGCACTTTGGGCGAAGGAAGCCTGGGGACATTACTGGACTTGGGATCCCAAAGAAACCTGGGCTTTTATTACATGGACCGCATACCTGATCTACATTCATCATCGGTATGAACACATAAAACGAAACGAACAGGCTATGTGGATCCTTTTGATAGCTTTTGCGTTATTGCTGGTTTGTTGGTTTGGGGTGAATTACTTGCCAACAGCTAAAAATAGCGTACACACCTATAGCAACTAACATTTCGTTGATTTGTAACATTAGATACATGTTAAGATCAGATTTCGCTTATTTTTGTAACGCAGAAATCAAGATCGTCTCAAATGAGATTGCCACCTACAAGTGGTTTATGAAACAATAAAGAATCAACTTAAGACCCTGAGAACAATAACCATAAGACTGCAAACAACGAGGATTACGAGCAAAATTACTATAAAAAAAACATCCCAGCCACATAAAGAGCCGGGATGCAATATAAGTCGTATTTGTATTACGCTATATAGCCGAATTCCACTAAAACATACACACTACTTTAGCGTTCTTTGATAAGCTATGTCCATTAACCAGTAAGAACAAGATAATCTATAGCAATGGAGTTAAAATCATAAAAGAATCAATATTGCTATTGCAGTAGCCGTTTCAACGAACTAACCGGAATAGTCATTTTGATAACCATTTGCAGATCGCGTCCCTGTTGATTTTCAGCATAAACCCCTTGCGTTGATGACACAATAGCAACTAAATTACCATAATCGTCGAATACAGGACCACCACTGGAGCCAACACCAAAGTCGGCTGTAATTTCGGTACGGTTTTCCCATTGATCTCCATCGTAAGTAGCATTGCAAGCCACAACTCCCTCAGAATAGTAAAAAGGCATTCCTTCCGGATGTGTCAGAGTATTTACATGCTGTCCTACTACCGCATCGTCACCCAGTTTAAAAGCGCTTAACTTGCTTTTATTGGTATCAACCTTAAGTACAGCTAAATCAGCAGTTTGGTTGTAAGCTAATACACGTTCTATCTCATAGGTCTTCCCATTCAAGTCAGCTACAAACATCAAACTGTCCTGTGGGTTCATTCCTTGCCCTTGGTCTACAATAGCCTGCATCACATGATAGTTGGTAACACACAAACCATCATCACTAATCGCTACAGCTGTTGCTCCAACAAGAATAAAGTCATCGTAAGCACCAAAACCACGTTTGTATTTACAAACCATCAACGAACCTTCTCTTACTGAAGAAACCAATTCAGGAGCCGACATTGTTTTCTTTGCCGGTTTAGCAAAATCTTTTAACTCCAAGCTCTTCGAGTCCAATGCTTTTGCACTGATGGCACGCAAACTTTCGAGTGAAGCGTAAGGCTGTTCGGCCTGCGCTTCTATCAAACTGGTCATTATTTGCTCGGGCAAACTGGCGTATTCTACAAATCGCGCTTTGGTTTGCGCTTGAGCAGCAAAAAAAATAAGTGCAGCAAAAAAAGCCAAAATAATCTTTCTATTCATCCCGTTAGTTTAAAATTTCTTTTAGTTTTTCCTCGAGCTCTTCTCCGCGAAGATTTTTCGCTATAATTTTTCCTTCCGGATCAATTAAAAAATTAGAGGGAACGCTATTAATCCCATACAACTGCACTCCTAAGCTATTCCAACCGGACAAATCTGAAATCTGATTCCAAACCAAACCATCTTTTTCTATCGCATCCCCCCAAGCTTTTAATGCATTGTTACCTCCATCAAGCGAGTACCCAAGTATGGTGAATTTTTTGTCTTTAAATTTGTTATAAGCACGAACCAAATTTGGATTTTCGCGACGGCAAGGACCGCACCATGAAGCCCAGAAGTCAAGCAACACATATTTCCCACGCAACGAGCGCAGACTCAGGCTTTCGCCATTAGGCTGTTTGGCAGCAATATCAGGAGCCTCAAAACCAATATCGGCAGGTTTTGTTTGTTTTAAAATGTTCGAATAGATAACTCCGGCAGCTGTTTTCTTAACCCGATCGGAAAGGTTGTTGAAAATTTCGCCAGCAAGTTTACGCTCTTGGATAACGTTAACATTGCTGCGCAACCAATCTAAGCTAGCTTCAGAATCAGGATGCGCCATTACAAATTTCTGTTCAGCCATTTTTACCTCTGCCATCAGTTGTTCAAAATCCGTTGTAATGTCAGCCACTTTTTTCTGATCATTTTCTTCCAGCGCCTTATTATATGCGGCTTTCAATTCGGCTGTACGTTCCTCGAATGATTCCGAAATGGCTGAAAGTTTCGCTTGTATCTCATTGGTTTTGGTTCCGCTAATTTTAGCATGAATCAATGAGTCGCTTTCACTTATCAACAAAATTCCTTCTTCAAGATAAACAGGAATACCATCCGAAGGATTCGGTGCAACTGTTGGATCAGTTTTTTCGTGAGCTAATGTCAAAAATGCGCGGTTAACTGCAGGAATATCTCCTTCGAAAACGAACTCATTATTTACATTCAAATGAGCCGTGTCCATTCTAACTGTTCCGCCATCCTTATATCCAAGATAGGCTTCCGCTTCCTTACTGATATTATCCAGTTTAATACGAACTTTATATTTCCCTACTTCGTCGGCATTAGCTAACTGTATGTTTGACATCGATACGATTGCCAGTAATGCGACAGCAATACTCCTTTTCACGTTTACTAATTTCATGTTCTAATTTTTTAAATTTTATATCCCTTTAAGCTGTAGTAAAAATTCTTTTGTTTTTGGATCAGATGGCCGAGAGACGCTAGGGTCAACAACCTTACCATCTGGGTCGAGGACAATACATCGAGGAATGCGATCAATACCGAAGGCAGCCTCAAAATCTTTGTTTTGTACATGCCATTGAATACCTTCGAAATGATAGCCCTGCACTGCACCCTGCCATCGCCACTTTGCATCATCAATCGACAGGCTTAAAAAAACAATGTTCTTGTTCTTCAGTTCTTCAGCCATTTTTTTCAAAAATGGTTGCTGGTCGATACAGGGATGACACCAGCTAGCCCACACATCGATAAACAAATATTTCCCTTTAAAATCGCGCAAACTTCTTGGATTCTCCTCGATATCCTCAATTGAAAAATCGGGACAAACATCGCCTGTTTTCAAAACCGTTGGAGTTTTAGAATCGCTATCGTTCTGTGCATTTACACCAGAAACAAACAGGCATAACATTACCATTAAGGTTAAAATAACTTTTTTCATTTTAATTGAATTAATTGTACTTATACAGATCCATTTGCCACTCGTACGACGATGCTGAAACATACATCACCTTGTTCACTTTACCAGTTCCGGATAACACCACTTCTTCGCGGCTTACAGTGCTTAACCCTTCCAACTTATAACGATAAATGTGGTAAGTATTGTTTGCCGACTGATAAGTCGCAACCACCAACCCTTGAAAATCGGGATCACTTGGCAGGTAGCTGCAATTTATGTATTTCATAAAAGTAACTTCCTCTCCAGTCGGAATATCGGTGATAAAAGAGGGATTATATGCTTCAGTTGATATATTGTACAAACCAATTTTATTGTCCTTCTCGAAATAGAGAATAGGAGTTGTTTTGTTCATTACATAATGTCGAGCTGAAGTTAACTCACCATAAGTTGAAGCCGGAAGACTTCGTTGGAAGTTAATTGGATTGTATTCGCCGGCAACTACAACGGTATAATCGGACCAATCTCCTGGTGTTGGATAGTAATAATAGAGCCCTTTTACAAACGTATCATAGTCGAGTCCCAACAAACTCAAATCATTCTGTTCACCCTCCTCCTGAAACAGTGCATAAGCGTAAACAACCGATGAATAACCCGATCCACTCACCGTATTTTCTAAAAAAACTACATCGCCATTCATATGGGTTACCGAAATTTCGACCCCATTGTTAAACTCGCCATACACATCTTTGAAATAACCAATGGTATCGGAAGTTCCGTACCCCGCTTCGGAAAACATTACAAAACTTTTATTCTTTTTGTCGAAAGCCAAGGTATTCCCAAAAGAACCAACGGTGTAATACTTACTCAGTTCGTAATCCCCCTCAATTCCAGGGAAAAAAGCAGGATTTCCAGAATTCATTGAATACGCACGTTGCCCCATCGACAACAAAATTTTATCGCTGTTACCCATTACCGAACTAATTTTCCGGTTCGCCTGATCGGGCTGTAAAAAAAACATGTCGTTTAATGTTGCTAACGGAAGAGCTGTATTCACATTGTAAACCATTCCACCGTCTTCGCTGAACGGAATAATACATGCTGTCGAAGAATATTGACTAGCAGAATCGGGTTTCCATTTATAGCTTGGCGAGAATACCAAGCCTTTGGGTTCGCCTGCCAATGGAGCCCCCAACCATTTTTCGATCACATTGTATTCAGGAAGATCTACGCCTGGATAAAAACCATCCAGATCAGTATTACCATTTTGGGTCTCCTTTAATACGTACCACCCCTGGTTAGTTACCGACTCAACCATAATTGTTGCCGTAGCATAACTGGTTAGGCTTGTTTTGTTGTTGGTTACCTCATAATACAAAATATGTGCACCTAAAGTATTGAGCGTGATCGACAAGTCATGTTCATTAGAAAGATCGATACTATTATCGCCATTAATTAGCGACCAATGGTAGGTAAAGTCTTCCTCCGACTGGTTGCCAGAAGTAATCGTTGGACTTAAACTCAGCACTTCATTGTAATAGTATAGATCTTTTATTTCACCCAGATTAATCTCGACATCCGGCAATGGCTTAACATACTCCGGATCTTCAGTACAGGAAACGGCTAGCAAGAGGACAAAGCCGTAAAACAAGATTCCAAATGGAAATTTATATTTTGTTTGCATATCATTCAATTTTTGAGATTAATAATTCGGCCGTTCGAAACTTACCACTGTACCGTCAGCTTCGCGCAACGGACCTGCGCTGCCCAGTGCTTCATTCTCTTTCTTCAGCAGTTCTTTAAACTTGTAGACATAGTATGAATACAAGAAAGAATCTTCCAACACCTTATCGATGTCTTCTTCAGTCCATTTTAAGTCTGAATTTCGAATCATAAAAGCCATCTTTACGTCGCCATATGCACCAAAATCCCACAAACTCCAATTCGATGGTTTACTTACACGATCGGTAATATAAATAACTACCCTATTTTCTATAGGGTCGGCAACCTGTGCATCTTCGGTAGTGGCTAAACGAATTGTCAAACGATAGGTATTGTTTTTCATAGACGGATCGCGTAAAACGATTAGCGGAACTGTGTCTTGCATTATGTCTCCATGAAAAATCAGCAGGTTTTGCATTTCTTCCGAATCGAAAGACACATAATGCTTCCCTGCTTCAGCCATCAGAGTATTTTCCTCAATACGCTCCGGATAGCTCATTGTATCGCTATCAAATGCTTCAAAATCGATTTTTAAATCTTTATTCGGAATTGCTCCAACCGAAGCAAGCGACAAATAAACGGTATCGCGAGTGCGACTTTCATCGTCATGAAAAAAGAAGTTTGAATAAATTTGCTGCACATAAATATTTGACTCGTTTTCATCGGACTGAAAGCGTACATAGGGTTTTCCTTCGAAAACAGCAGGATAATCTTTTTGGCAAGCCGATAACACCAAACAGCAAGCACAAATAGCAATAATATATTGTTTTAAATTCTTCATACTACATTGAAATATTGGTTTCTCCAGTTGGTAAACTCACTCGGTATTTATCTTCATTCATGCTTGTTTCTGCTACCGGAAGGGTAGGCATATTCAAACGTTTCCAAGCATAAAAGATTTGTCCTTCAGCCCAAAACTCGCGTAGATACTGGTCGAGAACAGCATCCTGCCTGTTCGATTCAGTTAGTTGCAAGTCGCCATCGAAACGGCTATTGGTAAAAGTAGTGTAGTAGCTTTGAGCGCTTGCCAACTCAGGGGCAGTCTCTACAAGAATCAGATACATTTCGGAAAGACGAATAATTGGGATGTTTTTTGGTCCCGGGTCGTTCTCCGACATGTTGCTATATTTTAAACTCCCTTTTGCACCCCATGTTAAGGCATTATTCGAAATGGTTGTAAACAGCAATCGATAGCGTAAATCGGTTGTATAGTTTTTATAAACTTCATCTTGCATATTATTTTCATTATTAACACAATGAGCTTCGTACGCATTATAACTTTTGTCGTCGTAATCCGGAGTCGCAACACCAAATAAATGTTCAGTAAAAAAGGCAAAGTCGCCAACAGCAATATTATTGCTCGATCCCAAGGTAAATTTAGGAGTACCATCGGAATTAACCGCCGTCACCACTTCTTCGGCAAAAGCAAAAGCATTTTCTTTATCGTCCATCCACAACGCTACTCTGGCCGACAAGCCTAAAACAGCGTAATAATTCATACGGTTTTGGCGATAATACCAATTTAATTCAGTTCCGTACTCTTCAATTTCGGAGTTTCCGTTCAACTCATAATTGCTGTACTTCACAATCGGATCGTTGTCATGCATCATCGTACGAGCATCTTCCAAGTCCTTTGTTAACAGATCGAAATACTCAACATAATTCGAGTAAGTCATGCGGTCTTTTTTCATTTCGATGACATAAGGCAAAACAAGTTCCGACGCTTGAGCCGAGGTCGCTGGTGTAGAGCCATAAATGCGCCATAAATCGAACTGAATTAGCGCTCGAAGTGCTTTTGCCTCACCTTCCATCATAGCTTGTTCTTCAGCTTTTAACACATCTGTGGTTTCAATATGCTCTAGCAATTCATTAATATTGGCTAGAATTTTATACAGACCGAGGAAAGCTGCTCCCGAACCTGAGTCGAAATAGGAATCGTCGTACGAATGGTTGGTACAAGTGTACAGAAAAGGAGAAAAACGGCGATCAGGAGCCGTGTACACATTGGCCAACAAATCGGTCCCTCCTCCCATCATAAAACCACCGGGCGAATAGGCTTGTTCCATAAGTTGATAAATTCCGGAGAAGGCAGCCGAAAAACCTGAACGGTCGCTAAAGGCTTTGTTTGCGGTCACCTGATCTTTAGGTTCTACAGTTAGCCAATCGTCACACGAACAAAGGCTTAGTGTAGATAGAAAAATTAATATAATAGATAATTTTTTCATGCTTCGGTTAATTAAAAAGTCATCGATAAATTAAAAGTAGGCCGAATTGCGTATGGATAATCAATCCCTCGTTCGGTTTTGATGTTCGACAGATAAAAAACATCGGCAATAGATGCGCCAAAGGTCATCTGCTGAATTTTTAAAGGCTTAATTAGCTTTTGAGGGAACTGGTAATTTAGACTCACATTACTCAAGGAAATCGTTTTCTCGGTAAATACAAAGCGGTCATTAGGATAAGTAGCATAATCGGCGGCAATACTTTTGAATGCCGTAATATCACCTTCTTTTACCCAACGTGTACCCAGCACCCGGCGATCCATGTTTGTTACTACAAAACTGTTTTCAACCAAGAGTAAAGAGTTATTCAACTTTTTAGCACCATACCGAATGTTAAAGGTGAAATCTAAAAGCAGTTTTTTATACCGCAACGACGAGCCAACACGTGCATTAACTTTAGGCTGAGCATTACCAACCGCAATCTTCCGAATAACAGAATTCGCCCCTAAAGAAACTTTGTGGGTAATCGGATCTTCATACAATACTTCACCAGTAAGAGGGTCAACTCCGGGCGATTTTAATACATATAACTCATCAAGCGATTCTCCCTCACGATATTGATAATAGGTACCGCCACTGAAATTTTGGCGCTCATATTCTTCGTTGGCCTTTCTAATTGCTTCCGACAATTTCTCCAAAACATTGGTATTGTGGTAGGCTCCCAATCGGATGTACCATGATATTTGCTCTTCAGGAATACGAAGAGCATTAATACTCACCTGCCCGTCTAAACCTGTATTTCTTACCGATCCAAAGTTTTCGGTGTAAGTGGTATATCCATTTGAATAAGGTAGTGCAGCCTTACCAATCAAGTTGTCGGTAAATTTATTATAATAGTTTACCGCGACTCCCAAACGACCATTAAAAGCACTTATGTCGACACCAAAGTTGTGCTGAAATGTATTTTGCCATTTTAAATCTTCGTTCCCTAAAGCCATAATATTCATTCCGATAATTCCATTGTAATGTTTATCGGTATTGAACTTGTATGTAGTAAGCGCCTGGTAGGCCGTAAAGTTTAACGAACCGGTTACACCATACGAATAGCGTAATTTAAACTGCCCTATAAAAGGCAAAATATCTTCAAAAAACGATTCTTTAGAAGCATCCCATGCGGCTCCTACCGAATAAAATGGAGCAAAACGATTTTGCGAGCCAAAAGACGAAGCACCATCCATACGTAGCGAACAATCAAGAAAGTAGCGGTCATCGTAGCTGTAGTTTACATTCCCAGTAACTCCAATATTTCGGGTGGTTGTTTCGAGAAAGGTTGGTTTACTCCCCGAATAACTAATTCCATTTGAAATATCGTTCAAATTCTGATTGGTAAAACCTTTTACAGAAATCGATTGATTTTCAACATGCGACTCCATCAGCTGGGCATTCGCTCCAAGAAATAGCATATGCTTACCAAATGTTTTTCCGTAGCTCAGGGTAGTAGATGCCTGATAGGAACTTTCTTTACGTGTTCCCTGCGTGTATGAACCTCGCGACATTAGGTCGATTGCTGTTTGAAAATAAGTTGCAGCCAATGGCGACCGGAAATAATCGGTTCCTCCTTTAAGCTGTGTAACTCCCACACCAACGTCCCATTTCAATTCAGGGCTAATATTTACAGTCATTGTTGTTTGGTTGCGCACAGAGCTATAGTCACTTCGTGAAAAACTGCTTAACGAAGCATCGTATAAAGGGTTATATTTGACCTGCCCTCCAAAGCTTGAGAATGTTTTTACCGGAGTTCCATCTTCGTTATAAGGGCGCCAATACGGATTCATTTGGTAATAAGCAGAGAATTGTCCGTAAGGGCTGTTTTCAGCATTATTAAACCCTAATTCCAACATATTCGAGAACTTGATATTCTTAAATAAATATTGAAGGGTAACTCCAGCATTTATGTTGTCGCGCTTTGAACCTTTCATAGCACCTGTAATTTGATTATACGAAAGGTTCATATCGTATCTGAACTGTGCGTCGCCACCACCAAGACCAATCCGATGGTATTGACCGACTCCCACTCGAGTTGGAAGTTCGAGCCAATCGGTACTTACACCTTCTGTAACAGCTTTCTTATTCGTATTATAAAGTTGAAGCAATTTAAGCTGTTTATTAACATCATCGCTGCTGTACAATCCGGCCGACTCTTCAATTGCCAATTTCTCTGTCGAATTCATCAAGTTGTAAGACGAAAAGTCGGGCACCTCCAGATTCACACCGGCACTATATGAAACCCGCAACCTTCCAAGCGGAGGGCGCGAAGAAGTTATTACCACCACACCGTTGGCTCCGCGAGAACCATAAATAGCCGTTGCACTTGCATCCTTCAAAATAGATACCGACTCAACATCATTCTGGTTCATATCCAACACACGCTCCAAACTCACCTCGAAACCATCAAGAATGAAGAGCGGAGTATTTAGCTGACTACGTACAGCCAATTGCATATTATTTACATCTGGAATAGAAGAAGCTCCTCTAATTTGAATAGAAAGATTTTGATTATTCGGATCGGAGCCAAAGTTGTTTTGTTCCTGCACATCAAACGAAGGATCGATATTGGCAAGTGTTTGCAACAGATTCCGTTTAGCCGAGACTTTAATTTGCTCTTTTGTAACCACGGTTGCAGCACCGGTAAAACTTTCTTTGGGTCGATCGAAAATACCTGTTACCAAAACCTCACTTAACTCCGACTGCTTAACTTGCATAACAATCGTCTTCAGGTTTTCCTCTTCCACATCCTTAGGATTAAGAGTAATGGTCTGTTCTTCCATACCGATATATCGGAAACTTAATTCGTAAGCTTTGTCATTATTGACATAGATACTATATGTTCCAATGTTATCGGTAGCCACCCCTTGCCGAAGCGACAATAGCAAAACATTAACACCGGGAATCGGATTTCCATCTTTATCGACAACTTTCCCTTTTACCTGCCGACGAAGGTGTTCTAACTCATCCGGTGCCTCTTCATCCCTTGCCTCTTTACGAATTAGAATGATGTTGTGATCAATCTCATAAACAAGTTCTGAGTTTTCAACAGCCATCTCTAAAATTTTCTCAATCGTCTCATTTTCGGCATGAATCGAGACTGGCACGTCTTCCAAATTTTCATCATACAAAAAGCCCAATGAAGTTTCCTGTTCAATAAAATGAATCAGCTCTTTCATATTGGAATTTTGTAGGTCAACAGTCATTCTGCTTTGCGAGAAGATACTGCTGTGCCCTTGCAGGCTAAATACAAAAAGAAACACAAATAAATTTCTCATCATCCATAAGAGTTTCCTGTGTTTTCGAAAAAAGCCGAAAACACTCGTTAACAGAGTTTTTTTCATACATTTGTAATAACAAGGTTAAAAATGTAGAATACATTCGCGTGTATTCAATTAACTATTCAGACGGGAAATGTTGGCGCATTTCCCGTTTTATTTTTTTGGTTTTCTGGTCAATATTTTCACTTGATTTCCATCTCTAGTATAATCAGTTTCTGATATTCTCGACAATAGCGTCATGATCACATCAAAATCATCCTTCCGACTGATTTTCCCCGAAAGAATCTTTTGCGTATTAACTTCTCCCTGGTATTGGTAATCGATATTATACCAGCGCGCTAAATGGTGCATTACATCATCAAATGGTTCATTCTCAAAGCGGAAATAGCCGTTAATCCAGTCCACGTACAAAGTTGTATCAACTGACTGGCGAACAAAAGTCGACTGTTCTCGAATGAACTCGGCTTGTTCGCCCGGTTTCAGCAACAGTTGTCTTGAAGCTCCATTCTGAAAAACTGTTTCAACATTTACACGTCCCCGGGTAAGAGTTGTTTGTACGTTGGGTTCATCGGCATAAGCCATTACGTTAAATCGGGTTCCTAACACACGAATATCAACATCGGCAGTTTCAACAATAAAAGGTTTCGAATCTTTTACGACATCAAAGAAAGCCTCTCCCTTTAGAGTTACTATCCTTTGTTCTCCATTAAATGCGATTGGATATTTCAATTCTGAACCGCAGTTTAAAAACACCCGGGTACCATCCGAGAGTGTTATTTTATATTCACCACCAAGAGGAGTGATCAGCGTATTAAAAGCTTCTTTAGTATCACCCACTTTCGGTGCCTCGGGATATTTCAACCCGTTTTGTATATCATTCAAAATTCGAATACCTGCAACAGTATCTACTAAATCTGGATCATTCTCTGTAAGTGCTAAAATGTCGCCACTAGTTGTAATAAGTTGTGCTTTATTGCTAATTTTAGCAGGAGGAGTTAAGTTGGTAATATTAGTTTCCTCCCAATCGTATATTTTATAGGTAGCCCAGATACCTCCAACTAAAAGCAAAGGTAAAATGATTGCTGCGGCAATTTGTAAGTTTTTGTGAAGCCGACGCACACGAGTACGATAATTCAGTTTGCCCATAAACTGCAAATTCGTATCAGCAACAAGATCCATATCTAATTCTTCTATTCCCTTCTCGTAATATTTTTTAGCATGTTCGAAGTAACGCCTATTTTTGGAAGTCGTGTTTAGCCATTCATTAAATAAACCTTCTTCGGTTTCCGACAGTTCCCCTTTCAGTTTTTTATTAATGATGTCCCATTCGATAAATTGCTTACGTTTAGTCATAGTAAAATATCATTTTTCGATGCACTTTTACTTCAAGACGTGATTTTTGCAAGAAGGTTAACAGGACCAGTGTATTTTTTCTAAAAAAAACACAAAATATCGAGGATTGTGATTACAAATGTGGTGTTTTTTGAACGAAATGGTAGTTTTTATTAATCCAATTTTTCATCGCTTTCTATGCCAGCTGACAGACTGAAAGAATGTAAACAAGGCCAGAACCTCACGTAAACCTGAAAGACTATTTTTCAAATATTTACGAGCTCTAAACATCTGCACTTTAACAGCACTAAGTGATATATTTAACTCTGTCGCAATTTCCTGATACTTTAAATTCTGAAATACCGCCAACTGATAAACTTCCCTACACTGCTTTGGCATCTCATTAATGGTCTTCTCAATCAGTGCTTTAGTCTTTTCATCCAGAACAATATCAGTCGTATCGGAAATGGCTTGAGCTTCAAGTAGCTTTTGTTTATTCTTATCTTCAATCTGAAGAGATCGCAAATAATCGATACAGCGGTTTTTCACCATTAGAAGAAGGTAAGCTTTTAATGAGCGGTCGATTCTTACATAAGGCATTTCCCATAATTTAATAAAAACCTCCTGAATAATATCCTCAGCAGTCTGTGGATCATAGATATATGATTCGGCAAACCGAAAAAGCTGGGGGTGATAGCAAGAGAATAGCTCACCAAAGACCTGGCTATTCTTTTCTTTCAGCCCTTTTAGGAATCTATTTTCTTGATTTCTACAATCCATTTGATCTAGCTTCTCATTTCATCATTCATGCTTCGAAGTTTCAAAAAACTTCTGACATAAAGACAACTAAACAACCGAAAGCGGTATATAACTTATATCGTACTTACAATATTTAACAAATTACTAATGTTTCGCGACAGTAAAATACGCAAAGATTGAAATATTCAATGGTAATCTGCATTTGATCTTGTCTAAAAAATTCATCCTATTCTTGATTCTACTGGATTTCATCTAAAAAAAAACAATACAACAGACCACAACTAAATGATTAGCAGAAAATATTCGTTGTCTTGTACTCCGATAATATATAGGCCTGGGCAAGATAAGTTACGTCCGTCGAAACAAACAACCATAATCAGGCATATGTCTGATTATGGCTCTCTTGAGTGGTTTTGTACCTTGGTGGAAAACCCCAATAGGAAAAAAAGAATTAACTAAGAAGCTGATCGTTCTGCAGTAACAATCAGTGGTAAATGATTCCCACCGTAAGGCTTCTTCTGGAAATTCGCATAATAAACCATGCGCTCAAAGCCATAGTGTTTAAGCAAAGCATTTAAGTCATCTTTTCTTATCGGGAGTAATCGAGAAGCATGAAATAATGATTCGCGACTATTTTTAATCACCAACTCGGTATTAAAAATGACCTTTTCTTCATCTTCTGTCGGCAAATCGTATTTCCGGATAAAGCTTATCTTGGGAGTATCGATCAATGGGAGTTCTTCCACTTCATGATCAAGAATGTACTCGTAGTTCAGAATCTGAATCATAAATCTTCCTCCCGGCTTTAATGCTTTAGCAACAGCTTTAAAAAATTGAGCAATTTCATTGATCGAATCCAAATGTACCAGCGTATTTCCAAAACATAAAACAGCATCCATGCTCGATTCAGTGGAAAAAGTTCCAACTTCCAGCATATTGCCCACCTGAAATGACAAACCAGGAAAATGATTCTCACTTTGAGCTAATTTGATCATTTCCTCATTCAAATCGATTGCCGTAACCTGAGCTCCCACGGAGGCTAATTTCATAGCCAACTGGCCAGTAGAACAACCAATATCCAGGATATTTTTGCCGTCAAGCGATCCAAGGCTTGTTTTCACAAATTGAATCTGGTCTTCGTTTAAAGGAAATATTTGATTGTAATACATTGCAATCGATGAATAAAAAATGGTCTGATCAATCTTCATGGTTGGAAAATTTTATCTTTATGGTTCTAGCTTTTTTCAGCTAACTTATTGAAATATTTAAAAATAGCCTAACGGCCAACAAAAATACAACAGAAGAAAAAAGTCCTGACAACTGGCAACACAAAGCCTGAATATTATTCCTTCATTTTTTGAAGTAGTCCACGACAGGAATCTTCGAGAATATCTAACACCAACTCGAATCCTTCTTCTCCTCCATAATACGGATCAGGAACTAATTTATACTGATTGCCAGATGAAAAATCTGTCATCTTATAAATTTTCATGAGCTCTTCGGGCTTCGAGGTCATTTTTTTTAAATCCCAGACATTATTGTCATCCATTCCAATAATGCAATCAAAATCATTGAAATCTCTTTCTGGATTTATCGGGCGCGAGATGGATGTCAACCGATAACCTCGTTGAATGGCATGTCCCTGCATTCTTCGATCTGCAGGCTCTCCCGCATGATATCCAGTTGTTCCGGCCGAATCGCACTCAATTTGATCTTCTAATCCATTTGCTTCAACTATTGAATTAAATACTGCCTCGGCACTCGGCGATCGGCAAATATTCCCTAAACAGACAAATAATACCCGCTTTTTCATCTGATTATAATTGTTTGTTTTTTATGGCTTCATATGGAACTCGCATAAAATTATTCTTCTGTGTGCAAAAGCTTTTACGTGCTCGTTTCATATCGAGAGTTGCTTTCAATACAAAATTAAATTATTCTATTGAGCATGAAAGTTTATTCCAGTAAATTTTAGAAATCATCTCTAAAGAGTTGAAAAAAATCCATTTCATCAGCTAATGCCGCATGTGTAGTCTTCATTTTGAAAAGAAGTATAAAATACTCAGCTTTGCATTCTGTTATAAAAGAGAATGAAAGATTTTACGGTTGGAAATGAAGCAAAAATTATTCTGAATTTTTCTGTCCCTTTAGTTATTGGTAATTTATTTCAGAACCTTTACAATATTGTTGACAGTATTATTGTAGGAAATTACCTGGGAAAAGAAGCTTTGGGTGCTGTTGGCGCATCGTTTCCGATTATTTTCACACTCATCTCTCTGATTATTGGAGTCGGCTCTGGTGCCTCAACAGTTGTTTCACAGTACTTTGGGGCGAAACAAATGGAGAATGTATCCAAAACAATCGATACCATTTTTATCTTTTTCCTTGCTGCTTCACTGGTGGTCGCTTCACTCGGTATTTATTTCAGCGAAGAAATATTCAGGTTATTGCAACTGCCCGTTGCTATTTTGCCCGAAGCTGTCAGTTACATTAAGATATACTTAACAGGTATGTTTTTCTTCTTCGGATTCGCCGGAATCACCTCTATTTTAAGAGGGTTGGGAGATGCAAAAACGCCGCTCTATTTTATGATCTTTTCAACCTTTAGTAATATTGTTTTAGATTTACTCTTCATCCTGGTTTTTAAATGGGGAATTGAGGGAGCTGCATTTGCAACAGTAATAGCACAGGCCAGTGCTTTTTTTACTGCTGCCTGGTACTTGAATAAGAAACATGCTATTATTAAACTGTCGTTCCGCAAATACGTGTTCGACAAAAAGATATTCAAAAGCTGTATACGCATCGGACTTCCAACCGGTTTTCAACAGTCACTTGTCGCTTTCGGGATGATGGCCATTATGGTTATTGTTAACGGTTTTGGCACCAATGCCGTGGCGGCCTACTCAGCCGCAATCAGAATTGACTCTTTTGCCAAAATGCCAGCGATAACTTTTTCCTCAGCCCTTTCGAGTTTTACCGGACAAAATCTAGGAGCTTTCCGCGAAGATCGAGCAAAAAAAGGCCTTAAAATCACCCTCATTTTTTCTTTGATTTATTCAGCCTTTATATCCGTCATTATTATCGTATTCGGAAAATTCCTGATTAAGCTATTCACCCCCGATCCGGCTGTAATTACGATTGGGCAAGAGTACTTGGTCATTGTTTCTTCATTTTACCTGTTGTTGTCTGTTATGTTTACATTTACAGGCTTTCTACGTGGTGCAGGAGCCACATTTATTCCCATGCTAACCACCCTTGCCGCATTGTATGTTTTTCGCATTCCGATGGCCTATTTCCTATCCGACCACATCGGAGTAAATGGTATTTGGTGGGCTGAACCGACAGGGTGGTTTGCCGGTACGATTATTCTTATTATTTACTACTTTACAGGAAAGTGGAAAGGGAAAGAGGTCGTTAAAAAGCCAGCACAAAAATAAGATCGCTCCAGAACACCTTTATCTAAAAGTATTAATTAAATACAAATTACTTTAGAATCTTTACAAATTGACACTCCCGAACGCTAAAAAGAATCAATTCAGCCATTTTTAATTACCTTTACTTACTTCAAAAATCAGATAAGCAGTCTGCCATATAACAGTTGATAGGGTACTTTTCAGTGATCAATATTTACTATTTTGAGGGCTGTTTGTAAAAACAAAAAAAATCTCTAACCGCAACAGCGTTGCAAAAAAACTAATTTTTCTTATGAATGCTATATTCTGGATAATTCCTTTATGTTCGATCTTGGCTCTTGTCTTTGCCTGGTTTTTCTTCAAATCAATGATGAAGAATTCAGAAGGCACACCACGAATGATTGAAATTGCTCAATATGTTCGCGAAGGCGCAATGGCGTATTTGTATCGCCAATATAAAGTTGTTGGCATCGTTTTTCTTATTCTTTTGCTTATTTTATTGCTTTTGGCATACCTTGGCGTGCAGAATCCGTTTGTACCCATTGCCTTTTTAACTGGTGGTTTCTTCTCTGGTCTTTGTGGCTTTCTGGGAATGAAAACGGCCACCTTTGCCTCAGCACGAACAACTCATGGTGCTTCTCAATCGCTAAACAAAGGGTTGAAAGTAGCTTTCAGAAGTGGTGCCGTAATGGGCTTAATTGTTGTTGGATTTGGACTGTTAGACATTGCCTTATGGTACTGGTTCCTAAACAGCGTAATCTTTACTCCCGAACACATGGCTAACGGGTTTCACCTAATTGGATTGAACTTCGTACATGCCGGAACCAGTGAAGCACAAAAGCTAGTGGAAATTACAACCACCATGCTTACCTTCGGAATGGGTGCATCAACACAAGCACTTTTCGCTCGTGTTGGAGGTGGAATTTACACAAAAGCTGCCGATGTAGGTGCTGACCTTGTGGGGAAAGTAGAAGCTGGTATTCCAGAGGACGATCCTCGTAACCCCGCTACCATTGCCGATAACGTAGGTGACAACGTAGGTGATGTTGCCGGTATGGGTGCTGATCTTTACGAATCTTATTGCGGATCTATTTTAGCAACCGCCGCATTAGGAGCTGCCTTGCCTGTTGCTGCGTTAAAAGTTTCGGGAATGACAACCGAAATGGCCGTAATTGCCCCTATGATTGTAGCTGCAATTGGTATTATCTTCTCTATTGTTGGCATTTTCATGGTTCGCACAAAAGAATCTGCAACACAGAAAAACCTACTGAATGCGCTTCTTCTCGGAACTGGGGGTTCTTCTGTATTAGTGCTGATTGCCATGATTGGGATGGTTTACATGGGATGGATTACCTGGGGCGTTTTTGGCGCTGTAATTATTGGACTAGCAGCCGGCGTAATTATTGGTCAAGCAACTGAATATTTCACATCCGATGAATATAAGCCGACTCAGGGAATTGCAGCCCAAGCACAACAGGGACCTGCAACAACAATTATTGACGGTATAGCTGTCGGAATGTACTCAACCTGGATTCCGGTGGTAACAATCGTACTCGGAATCATTGGGTCCTTTTGGTCCGCAGGAGGTTTTGATCACTTTGCGATGGGAGTCTATGGAATTGGATTTGCTGCCGTTGGAATGCTTTCAACACTTGGAATCACGCTAGCGACCGACGCTTTTGGTCCTATTGCTGATAATGCTGGTGGAAATGCAGAGATGGCTGAGCTCCCTAAAGAAGTGCGTGAGCGTACAGATGCATTGGACATGCTTGGAAATACGACAGCGGCGACAGGGAAAGGTTTCGCAATTGGATCAGCAGCATTGACTGCTATGGCTTTGATTGCAGCTTACATGGAAGAAATTCGTTTGTGGTTTGGCAAAATTGCTAATGCTGGAGAAGGTTTTGTGCGTGTCGGCGATTTTGCTTTTTATACCGATGTCGTGCCTAAAGTTGAAGAAGGAATTAAAGTCGTTCAGCTCAATATGGCTTCTGTAAAAGATTTTTCAGCTGCCTACGATATCACTCTTTTCAACCCCTTGTTCCTTGGGGGTTTATTCCTCGGGTCGATGATGGCATTTGTTTTTAGTGCGATGACCATGAAAGCAGTTGGGCGTGCCGCTGGCGCGATGGTTGATGAGGTGCGTCGTCAGTTCCGCGAGATAAAGGGAATCCTAGAGGGCACTGCGACACCTGAATATGCGAAATGTGTTGAAATTTCAACCATTGGAGCCCAAAAGGAAATGCTGCTGCCTTCATTGGTTGCCATCATTGTTCCGGTAGTTGTTGGAGCATCAATGGGTGTTGCCGGAGTTATCGGCTTACTTGCCGGTGGCTTAACTTCAGGATTTACGTTGGCTGTTTTTATGAATAACGCTGGTGGTGCCTGGGATAATGCAAAAAAATATATTGAAAAAGGCAACTACGGCGGAAAAGGTAGCGAAGCCCACAAGGCGGGTGTTGTTGGCGATACTGTCGGCGATCCGTTTAAAGATACGTCAGGCCCATCACTTAATATCTTAATTAAACTAATGACCATGGTTTCTGTTGTAATGGCCGGATTGACCGTAACATTGAGCTTAATGTAAAAATAATAAATTGTTAAATAATCTGATAACCTGTGGGCTTCTGCTCACAGGTTTTTTTATTCATTGACAGCTATCGATACAAAACATAGTAATCATCGAGCAACTGTTGTAAAAACTGAACAGGCTTCATATCTGTTTCGATAGCCAACCTCCTCTTCATAAGACTACTGGTCTGCGCCACCATTTTACCGGCCTTACCATAGTACCCATTCTCTTTTCCATACGCTAAAACCTCTCGAATTAACTCGACATCGCTATCACCAAGTAAGCTCGCCTGACTATATACGACAGCTACATTCTCGCCCTTTTTTCCTAGATTTCGAAAGTCATTTAATTTTGAAATATTTCTATTAGAAATAACAATCGTATTTGCTGCTATATCACCAACCCGTTGCCCCTTTTTACTCAAAATAATTGACAAGGTGCCAATACTTCCGAAGAGCATCCAGATATCCACAATTCGTAACAGCCACCGTAATAAGTAAGAGGTAAAGGAAACATTCCGACCTTCACTGTGAACGACCTTCAACTTCATCATTTTTTTTCCAGCCGTTTGTCCATGAAATAACAACTCCTGAACAAAAGAATAAAAATAGAGCGGCAATAAAAACAAAAGCCAGAAAGGTCCTCCCAGCGACATTGCCTCTATCACGAAAGAAACCCAAATAGCATATGTCGCCATAATCAACAGATCAATAAAAGTAGCAATCATCCGTTCTCCCAAGCTAGCTTTGTTTTGTAAAAGGATTGTATTCTGTGCTGTACGAATTTTAATGTCTGTCATATTAAACATTTGATTTCTTTTTTTGTCGCTCAAAAAGAATATTTTACTACTTTTAAACCCAAAAGTAACATATTCTTTTTTTATAAGAATAAAACAAAACACAAAAACCAAACCCTGTTCCGCTCCCATAAAAAAAATGAAAGAAATCGTTTTCATAAAACGAAATTCCGATCGATGGAGAAAAGTCGAAGACTTACTAAGTAACAACATCAATATGCAGTCAGACGAGCTATATGAACTGTATGTTGAATTAAATGATGACTTTTCATACGCCAATACCTTTTATCCTCAAAGTGAAACAGTTTACTACCTGAATAATCTTACAATTCAGATTCACCAGAAAATATACCGGAATAAAAAAATAAAGAAAGAGCGTTTCAAACAATTTTGGAAGACCGAATATCCTTTACTTTTGTGGAACAACAGGAAGTATTTTTGGTACGCACTAACTATTTTTCTAATAAGTAGTGCTATTGGAGTTTTATCCACCTCTATCGACTCCAATTTTCCAAGAGTAATCCTGGGGGACCATTACGTAAACATGACACTTGAAAACATTGAAAAAGGAGATCCGATGGGGGTGTATAAGCAAGCCAACGAAGTGAATATGTTTTTGGGAATTACCATAAATAATATAAGGGTTGCCTTTATGGCTTTTGTTGCCGGTGTCCTTCTTTCCTTTGGTTCAGGATTCGTACTGTTTAAAAATGGGATCATGCTAGGCTGTTTCCAATATTTCTTTTACCAATACGGACTATTAGGAGAATCATTTCTAACCATATTTATACACGGCACGCTGGAGATATTTTCAATCATCATGGCTGGCGCTGCCGGTATGGCTATTGGAAATAGCATTCTATTTCCGGGAACCTATAAGCGAACTGTTTCTTTCCAAAAAGGAGCTGTTGTTGGACTTAAAATAGTATCGGGAGTCATTCCGTTGTTTATTGTTGCCGGCTTTTTCGAGGGCTTTGTTACCCGACATACAGAATTGCATAATATCTTTCGCCTGGCAATAATTGGACTGTCATTGGCATTCATTATCTGGTATTTCTTTCTATACCCAAAATACTTATCTAAAAAACTTAACAAATCATGAACAAAGTATTTCGATTTAGACAAACAAGAGACTTTGGTACAGTTATGAACCACTCATTCGACTTTATAAAAGCGGAATATAAAAGATTAGGAAAAGCGCTACTAATTTACGTCTTGCCCTTTTTAATTTTAACCGGAATTCTACTTGTGTTCATCCAAAGTTCGATGATGAACACTATGCAAAAAGGAATTCAACCCGGAGCTAACATGTTTCAAAACTACTCGTGGTCCCAAATGGCCTCTAGTTATACTTTGCAACTATTAAATTTTACGGTTTTATCTACGGTAGTACTTTCATTTATCAATCTTTATATATCTAAAAAAGGTGATTTTGAACTTAGCGAAATAAAACCAACCCTACTAAAAACAGGAGGCAAACTTTTAATCGCCAATATTGTAGTGGGAGTTTTCACAATCGTCGCAACCATAATGCTTATCGTCCCCGGTATATATTTAGGTGTTGTTTTTGCCTTGGTAGCACCAATCATTGTTTTTGAAAATAAAAGCTTAGGCAAAGCGTTAAATCGCAGTTTTGAACTCATAAAAAACAACTGGTGGAAAACATTTGGTATTCTGATTATTGCAGGACTCATCATTTATATATTTAGTGTTATTTTATCGATCCCGTTAATTGCTTCAGTCGCAGTAAAATCGTTTCATGCAGCACAAGCACAAAGTCAGCCTCAACTATTCTCTTCTGGCTATATAGTCATGTCAACCGTTATTTCAACAATTCAAACACTCGCTTTTACACTGGCCTTCATTTTTATTAGCGTTCAGTATTTTAGTTTAGTTGAAGAAAAAGAGCGTCCAACATTACAAGAAAAAATTGACAAACTTACCGAGGAGAATGCCTGATTCTCGTAAGCACATATTATATTTTTTTCTGCTGCTTTTCGGTTTACTCCCATTCAATCAACATGCAAGTCCAACAAAGCAGAATCAATTAACAGGAAGGCACTTTGCAGAGACTAAAATTGAAGATTTTCGGCAGGACAGGAATTTTCACTATGGCATTAACCACTACCGAAAAAATACGATTAGTAATAAAATCCAACACTTCCTGCATCAAGTAGCCAATAAGTTATTCAGTGACAAAGGAGCTGCTCCTTACATCCGGTCGCTAATTCTCCTGGCAATTCTTCTTTTCGTTGTTGTTAAACTTTTCGAAGGACAATTTCAGTGGTTTATTGGCAAAGACAGTAAAAACAACATTGGCAAAACAATTCTTCCTGATCAGGAAATAAACCAGGTAAATTTGCAAAAACTTGCAAACAAAGCAATGCAAGAAGGGAATTTACGGCTAAGTGTACGTTATCATTATCTTCATATTTTGCAAGAGCTGAACAAAAACGAATTCATCCATTGGCATAAAGATAAAACCAACAGAGACTATCTTAAGGAAATTGAATCTCCCTCTGTTCGCAGCCAATTTAAATTGCAAACAGTTATTTTCGACTATGTATGGTACGGAAGTTTTGAACTCACAACTGAGCAATATGAACGAATAAATAAAGGATTCCAGAATCTGATTACATCCATAAAGAAAAGGAGTATGGATGAATAATAAACTCAAATACATCATCGGTACCAGCATTTTATTTGGAATACTTATTTATTTGCAAACAATAGCTCCCCGCAACACGAACTGGATTCCGACATACTCGGGCAATGATAAGGTACCTTTTGGAACGTACGTTTTACGCAATTCGCTCGAAGATTTATTTCCCAAATCAATCATAAAAATTTCCGGTAGTAGCTTTTTCGAAAATAAAAACGATACAAACAGATGCAACCTACTTATAATAACAAACCATTTCAAACCTGACTCCCTTGATCTGGATATTCTATTTCGGAAAGCTGCAAGCGGATCAAATATTTTAATTGCTGGCGAAGGTATATCTACGGCACTAACAGACTCATTAAAAATTACAATCAAAAGAAATTACGCAAACGTACTTGATTCAACTACTGTGCTTCAAACCGGAAACCAAACTGAGTGGAATAAAGATTATCATTTC
This sequence comes from uncultured Sunxiuqinia sp., assembly GCF_963678245.1. NCBI lineage: Bacteria > Pseudomonadati > Bacteroidota > Bacteroidia > Marinilabiliales > Prolixibacteraceae > Sunxiuqinia > uncultured Sunxiuqinia sp. The sequence continues at coordinate 76,017 of NZ_OY782767.1, read as the reverse complement.
AACAAGCTTATCCAGTCCAGCTGGATAGAGCTGCCAGAAAGTTCTGAAGCAATTACGCTAGGGAAAGGTAACGAACATATTAACTACATACAAGTTCCTTACGGCAAAGGTTCTTTCTTTGTTCACACACAACCTTTGGTATTTACAAATTATCACGTATTGTACAACAATCACCATTATCTGGAAGAAGTACTTGGGCAGCTTCCTCGACACATTACACACCTGGTATGGGATGAATATTATAAGCCCTTTCATAAAAAGAGTCAGTCGCCACTAAAAATTATTCTCTCAATAAAAGCACTTCGCGCGGCATATTGGACATTTGTCATTGGGCTGGCCTTATACATACTCACCAACATCAGACGGCGACAACGGGCAATACCAATTCTCCCTCCTAAAACAAATCTCTCGAGGGATTTTGTACAAACCATTGGGCTTCTTTATTTTAATCAAAAAAATCACAAAGATCTTGTCAAAAAAATATTTGCTGCTTTTTCTGAAAATGTTAATTCCAACTATTTTATTCGAATTGACTTTTCGCCAACATGTTACAAAAAGCTGGCTCTGAAATCGGGAGTTAACGAAAAAATCGTCAGTCGTATTTTCACGCGTTATAAAATACTCGCAGACAAAGAACAGGTTTATGAAAGCGAACTAATCCAATTCAACAAGCTTGTAGAAATTTTTTACAGCCAAAGCAGTAAATCTATACAAACAGAAATCTAAACAAGAACGATATGGAAGACAATCAGCTATTTGAAACACGAACTGATTTATCGAACTTAGAGCAAGCAGTTCGAAGAATAAAAACAGAACTAGCCAAAGTAATTGTAGGACAAGAAGAGATGATCGACCTACTACTCATTGCTATTTTAACCAATGGACACACGTTGATCGAAGGTGTTCCGGGCATCGCAAAAACTCTGGTAGCCAAATTGCTCGCCAAGTCTATCAATGCTGATTTTTCTCGCATCCAGTTCACTCCCGACCTCATGCCATCGGATGTTATTGGAACATCAATTTACAACATGGGGAAAGAAGAATTCCAGTTTAAAAAAGGGCCTATCTTTTCAAATCTTGTTTTAATCGATGAGATTAACCGTGCTCCTGCAAAGACACAATCGGCACTTTTCGAAGTAATGGAAGAACGTCAAATATCGATTGATGGAACAACTTACCAACTACAACCACCATTTTTAGTATTTGCAACTCAAAACCCGATAGAACACGAAGGAACTTACCGACTTCCCGAAGCACAACTAGACAGATTTCTATTTAAAATAAATGTCGCCTATCCGTCAGTTGAAGAGGAAGAACAAATACTCGACAGACATGACAACGGTAAAAATGAACTACACGCAGACGCAGTTACACCGGTATTGCAAGCCAGCGAGCTGCTTGCTCTTCAAAAACAAATTGTTAATATTACCATTGAACCCGGTCTGAAAAAGTACATCGCCCATATTGTTTCCACTACCCGTAATCATCGTGATATATACCTTGGAGCATCTCCGAGAGCATCTATTCATATTATGAATGCTGCCAAAGCTGTAGCCGCTATCGCCGGACGCGACTTTGTCACACCAAGCGACATCAAAGAAATCACAAACCCTGTTCTTTGTCACCGGATCATTCTTTCACCTGAAAAGGAAATGGAAGGCATCCGCCCTGAAGATATGATCAATATGCTTATTCAAGGTATCGAAGTACCACGTTAAACGAACTATGCTAAAAATTCTCAACCAAATATATCTTTCAAACCGATTTTTTATTGGTATCATAGCTATCGTTCTTCTGTTTGCACTAGGATATTCGTTTCAATGGTTATTTTTCACAGCCCAAATAGCAGCCATCGCCTTAGTTACTTTAGCAGTTAGCGATTTAACTTGGCTTTTTCTAAATAAGCAAGGTATTCGCATTAAGCGAAAAACACCGGAACGCCTTTCGCTTGGAGACGAAAATCCGATTTCCTTTCGCGTGCAAAATAATTTTCCGTTTAAAATATACATCGAACTGGTTGAAGAGCTTCCCATTGAATTTCAGAAACGTAATTTTAGTATTTCGCAACAACTTGACTCCGGAGAGGAAAAGGTTTTTGACTACACCTTAAAACCCGTAACCCGTGGCGAGTACAAGTTCGGACAATCAAATATCTATTTATCAAGCATTTTAGGAATTGTCATCCGTCGGATCAAAGCAAATAATGCTCAAAACATTCCTGTTTATCCCTCCTTCATCAGCATGCGAAAATTCGAATTGGTAGGCATTTCGAACCGATTACAGGAATTCGGAATAAAACGGATCCGAAAAGTTGGACAGCATTCCGAATTCGATCAGGTACGTGGATACGTTCCCAGCGACGACTCACGCACCGTGAACTGGAAAGCGACAGCTCGAAGAAATACACTAATGGTTAATCAGTACCAAGACGAGCGCTCTCAACAGGTTATCTCAATATTGGATATGGGTAGATCAATGGAAATGCCTTTCGAAGGAATGTCGCTATTAGACTACGCAATCAATTCCAGCCTGATTATTTCGAACATGGCAATGATCAAGCACGACAAAGCCGGCATAATCTCCTTTTCGAACAAGATAAACTCTTTTGTGCCAGCTGAACGAAGAGCAGGTCACCTACAGTGCATCATGGACGTACTATATAACCAGCAAACTGATTTTAGCGAATCATCATACGAAAAACTATATGCAAGTATAGCTAGTAAAATAAGGCAACGTTCGCTTTTAATCTTATATACAAATTTCGAAGGCATTCCGTCGCTGAGACGGCAACTGCCTTACCTAAAAAAAGTAGCCAGTCAACACCTACTTCTGGTTGTATTTTTCGAAAACACAGAGATTCATAAGCTTGCCAACAAAAGCTCACACAATGCAGAGGAAGTGTACATTCATTCCATTGCCCGGAAATTTTTGTATGACAAAAAATTAATGGAACTTGAGCTAAAACAAGCCGGCATCATGTCGCTATTAACCACGCCTGAAGGGGTGTCGGTAAATCTGATTAATAAATATCTAGAAATAAAAGCTCGAGAGATGATTTAGTCATCCACAATCCATTTTTTGTTTATCTGGCTCTCCGCTAAATATCATGTTTTAATATCTTCCTGATCTCCCGATAGCAAACACATTGCATTTGTGAGCAATTCGGGCAAAAAATAGAAGACGGTCTTTTGGGAAAAAAGGGCAGGATATCTCAAATTTAAGATGTCCTGCCCTCTTCTGTATTTTTGAATGTTTTATTGCTCAAACAGCTGATTTAGAGATTCAAAATAATCTTCCTCCCAGCCCTCAACAATATTATCATACGCTTCATCGGGGATGTTACTTTGACGAACTTCCATGCTCGTACCTTCCCCATCCTTATGCAGTCTAATAGTCACAATCGATGCAGCATCCTGGTCGCCAAAATACCATTCCTGAACAAGCTTGTGGTTCTTCTCAAATTCCAAATTTCTACCACTTATACTTCCCTCCCAAAGCGAGAATTCAGTATCCGGTTTTTCCTCCATCACGGCAGTCTCACCGGTCCATATCTCAAGCATCGTTTTATTAGTCAACGCATTGTACACATCCGCCGGACTAGCATCCAATCTAAAATATTTTTTATAATCCTTCATCACTTAATTTACTTTTTCTCGTCGGAAGATACGTTTATTTAGTTTATAGGAAAAGCCAATGGTTATAAATTCTTTGATTTGCCATCTGGGCTCCAGAATGTCACTTCCATCAGCCTTTTCTCCAACCTTGAATTTCACATTATCGTCGTATACAAAATGCAACATTGCCCGAAGATTGATAAAATCGTTCAGTTTCATTACGAAATTATTTTCCCAGTCAACATCGAATTTTGAAAAAGGAGAGCTGTAATTGATGAACATTTTATACTTCATCCGATAAGAAATATCAGGCGTTATATCTGTTTTATACGAGAGCTCGGCATTTAAACCCGGCACCCAATAGCGTTTCTTTCCTTTATCAATACCAAACTTAGTTGGATCCACCTCAGCAGTATCTCTCACATAAACAGTTTTCGATGTAAACGGTGAAAGGAATAACGAAAAGTCTTTGTTCGGTTTATAATCTAAGCCTAACTTAAACATCGTTTTTGCCGGAGCCAAAAACGCTGAAATTTTCGTGTCCCGATCAGGATATTTATAACCGTTAAACAACTGTGTTTGAAAATCGATCTCCGCACTGTAGTACCATTTTTTAAATGCACTTAATCCATAACGCGAAATAAATTCAAACTTATCATCATTCTTCTGGATCATTCCCGAGGGTTTTATCCAGCCATTTCGAAGCTCAATCGAGTTTTCCCACTTTACTCTTTTGTACGAATAATTTGCAAACCCTTTTAATACCAACAAAGTAGAAAGAGCACTCTTCCCACCCTTTTTCCAATTACTCAGTGCTGTTTGAGAAAAACCAAAATTCCCATCCCCCCCTAAACTCCATGGGGTTATCACTTTATAGCGTTGATCAATTGAACGAAGACTGCTCTCAGGTTCAAACTGATCAAAATCGAAAGCCTTCGTTTGTTGAGTTGAAAATCGCTTAAGGGTCACCGCATCATCGATAAAAATCTGCATGGAGTTTTTACCCTTATTATGAATACGAATACCCAATGAATCCTTTTGCTCATTTTTTAGAAACATTCGGGTATAACGATTAGCATTATTGCGAAGGATAACTCTTGTTGAATCTCCTTCACTGTTTTTCACCCATACATTTACCGAATCTTTTTTAGCAAAACCGGTTAACACATCGATCTTTTTTGAGATCGAGTCATTGATCGCTTTCATCACTGCCTGATTGTATTTTCTCAGTACGTCCCTGTTTTGAGCCCGAATTAAATCACGCAGATCTGCTTTTTCCTTTTGGACATATTCCTGAATATACTGAGTCCGATAAGCATCGCTGACTGAGTCTATATAAAAATTCAGCATATTATTATTGTAATGAATACGGGCTTCTTCGAGCAGTATACGTTTCAGACTATCCATTTTTTGCAGGCGCATAAAGTCTGCGGGACTACTTATAATTGAATCAGGAATTACATCAAACCCTTTTAAGCTATCGGGTAAAATGACAAGAGAATCTCTTAACAGGAAATCAACTTCATCCTTTGCCAGCAGATTCACTTTCTCATCCAGTTTTTCAAAAATTTCCTCGGGAACAGCAATCTCGTCTTTTACGATTGTTGACCGAATGGATCGTTCCTTACGACTCAATTTCTCATCCAATTCCGTTTTCGACACATAGCCCGCTACTTCCAAAGAATCGGAAACACGATCTACCGGTCGATAAAAAAAACTTGGATCATCTACCATGCGATACTTTTCAAGCTTGTACAGTATCGTATCTATATCTTCATCCTCAGCAAAGTGAACCAAGCCTTTCAGGCTTTTCCCAAGCTCATTATCGACTGGGATCCAATCTTTGTTCTGATATAAAAAATGATTGAGGTAGTCAACGCTGACTTGAACCGAATCAATTGAAGTATTATTCTGGTTCCTAATAGGCGATTCTTCGGCCTTAGAAACGACACAAAAAATGACAAGGAAAAAAGTAACAGCTAGTATTAATCTGCTTCTCATAAACTAAAAGGGTTTATATTGGCTTCTCTTAAAAACGACGCACATAAAAAAATCTTGTGCTCAACGCACAAAAATTAAGCCATTCGACTATTTCCAGGTAGAAAATGGATGTTTTGCCAGGTACGAATTATGATATTTCTCCTGACCGGTTACTTCCTTTGTAATCCAGATTGGCATTTCAAAAGACTCATCTTCAGCATCAAGCTCTAATTCTGCCAAAAACAGTCCTTTGTTGGCTCCCTTAAAAAAATCAACTTCCCAAGTGCGATTATTTACGACAATATGGAAACGATCCTTTTCAACTGGTGGATACACAGCTAACTTTAATAGCTCTTCGGCATCATCAACCGGAATTTCATATTCAAACTCCGGTCTCGAAATTCCGTTTCCTCGTCCCTTTATGGTGAGGTAAGCCGCTTCATGGGTAATACGAACCCGAATTGTTCGATCCGGATCTGTTTGCAAGTAAGCTTGCACCATACTTATCTTTTTCACGGGCTTTTGAAGTAGCTTCTCATTAATCAGGAACTTCCTTTCTATTTCTATCGCCATAATTTTGTTGATTCTTCCCCGCAAAAATACACTTCAGCTTGGCATTATAAGAATTAAAAGATCAAATAATTCTTAATAAGCAAGATGATCCGACAAATAACTTCAACGATGGGGTAAATAACTAAACTATGCTGCAAAACAGATTACTATTTCAATATTCTGACAAATGTCTCTATATAAATCGATTCACCTTCCTTAACCTTACAACTAAAGTGCACAAATGATCTTTATTTGCACTCTGAAAAAAGCAAAGTCATCAACGGACCCGACCCAGCCTTTTATTAGGTGTTTTTTCAAACAACTACTATTATCATCGCTAAAAAAACCAATAACTCAATCTACATGGATCCAGTACAAGATCTGATTAAAAACCTGGCAAGCCAACACGGAAGAAATCGTACCAATATTTTACAAGGCGTTGTCGAACAGGAAAAATACCTATCGGAGCATTCGATGATTGAAATTGCCCGTGAACTGGACATGCCTGTAGCTGACGTTTATGACACTGCAACATTCTATTCGTTTCTGGAATATCAGAAAATGGGTACTTATATTATTCGGGTGTGCAAAACAATCACTTGTTCGATGAAAGGCAAAAACCAAATTTTACTAACCATTGAAAACATGTTGAAAATTGGCGTGGCAGAGACAACGTCAGACGGTAAATTTTCGCTACTAAAAACCAACTGTCTGGGCTGGTGCCACAAGGCTCCGGCAATGCTGATCAATAAAGAAGTGTATACGGAACTTACTCCTGATTCAGTCAGAGATATTTTAACCCGTTATCTTAAAAAACAAACACAACATTATGGTTGCAGCGACATATCAATTAAAAAGAGCCAATTTCATTTTTTAAAATGACAACGACTGGAAAAAAATTCTCGACAAAACCTTAAAGAGATCACCTCAGGAACTGATCAACGAATTGATGAGTTCGGAACTTAAAGGGCGCGGAGGATCAGGATTTCCAACCGGCTTAAATTGGAAATTAACAGCCGAAGACCAATCAGATAAAAAATACGTTATATGCAATGCCGACGAAGGAGAACCGGGAACATTTAAAGACCGCGAAATTCTTTCGGAAGTTCCCTATAAGGTGCTAACAGCGATGGCAGTTTGCGCCCATGTTATTGGTTCGCAAAAAGGTTTTATTTATCTGCGGGGCGAATATAAATTTCTGGTTCCCGAACTAACAAAAGTAATTGACGAATTTGAACACTGCTGCAAAGAAGCAGGTCTCAATTTTAAGGTAAAAATATTCCTTGGCAGCGGTGACTACATTTGCGGCGAGGAAACAGCACTTTTTGAGTCGATGGAAGGCAAGCGGGGCGAACCTCGAAACAAACCACCCTACCCAACCTCGTTCGGATATCTGGAAAAAGCCACTGTTGTGAATAATGTAGAAACGCTAGCACACGCTTTTACCATTTTCAAGTACGGAGCAAAAAAATTCTACGATCTGGGTGTGCAGTATTCTCGAGGCTCAAAGCTATTTTCCGTTTCGGGAGATACACCAAAGCCTGATATTTACGAGCTGGAATTGGGAATGAGCTTACAGGATTTTGTTGCTGAATTTGGCGATGGCAACACCAAGGCCGTTCAGGTTCGCGGAGCTTCCGGTTTTTTGGTCCCCCACAAACGCTTCGAAAAAACAACAATTGGTTACCGGGGAAAACTCACTGGTATTTCATTACCCACCGGAGGCTCCATGATTCTGTTTAACAGCTCTCGTTCGACGTACAATGTACTGGGCAATTACTTGGATTTTTTTCGCGAGTAAAGCTGCGGACAATGCACCCCTTGCCGCGTGGGTTGCCAACAACTTCACAGTGGAATAAGAGCGGTAAAAAGAGGTAAAAAGCCGGCTCACTATCTCAACAAACTACTTAAACTTACCGAAACCATGCAACTGACGGCCAAGTGCGGACTGGGGCAATCAGTTGCTAATTCGTTCAGTTCCATTGTCGAAAATTTCAGGGAAGAAATGATTTACTAATACCAAAAGGAAAAGCAATGAGTAATCAAATAAATGTCACGATTAACGGTTTTCAGCTTGAAATTGAAAAAGGAAAAACAATACTGGATGCTGCAAACAAAGCCGGAATAATTATTCCAACACTCTGCTACCATAAAGACCTTTGCATTGCTGGAAATTGCCGGGTGTGCGTGGTTGAAGTCGCCGGACAAAAACGACTGGCTGCGGCATACGCGACTCCTTGTGAGGAAGAAATGGAAATTCACACCAATAGTTTGAAAGTAAGAAACTCGCGTACACACATCATCGAATTATTACTTTCTGAACACAATGCTGATTGCACCAAGTGCTACAAAAACGGAAATTGCGAGCTACAGACACTAGCTTCGGAATATAAAATAATGACGCAGGACTTTTTGCGACTAGCTCTCCTGAAAAATTATACCATCGACCAGTTTTCACCTTCAATCATAAAAGACGATAGCAAATGTATTCGCTGTCAGCGTTGTGTTCGCACCTGTGCTGAAATGCAAGGGGTAAATGAGCTCACGGTTGCCTATAAAGGCGATGAAATGAAAATTGCTACCTTTTTTGAAAAAGCGATGAATGATGTGGTGTGCACCAATTGCGGACAGTGTGTTAATCATTGCCCTACCGGTGCCTTGGTTGAACACAACTATATTGAAGAAGTTTGGGATGCCATTTCTGATCCACAAAAGCATGTGGTTGTTCAAACAGCTCCGGCCATACGCGTTGGGCTTGGCGAAGAACTCGGACTGGAAGTTGGCGAACGGGTGACAGGCAAAATGGTATCAGCACTCAAACATCTGGGCTTTAACTCGGTTTTGGATGCCGATTTTACAGCCGACCTCACGACTATTGAAGAAGGAACATAGCTCTTAAACAGGCTCAAAAAAATGGTTGCCGAGAAAGACGAGCAAGTGAAGCTTCCGCTGGCAACGTCTTGTTCTCCAGGATGGATTAAGTACATTGAGCACATGTACCCCGAGTTTTTGGAGAACCTTTCAACGTGTATGTCGCCTCAGCAAATGTTCGGAGTGTTAGTAAAAACATACTATGCAAAAGCCAATAAAATAGAACCTGATAAAATTGTTTCAGTCTCAATCATGCCTTGCACAGCCAAAAAGTTTGAAGCCAACCGCCCCGAAATGCATGACAGTGGTTTTCGAGATATTGACTATGTGCTGACCACCCGTGAGTTGGCCATTATGATCAAGCAAGCCGGTATCAATTTCGCCAAACTTCCAGATGCCAAATACGACCGTCTTATGGGAGAATCGACAAGAGCCGGTGCTATTTTGGGAGCTACCGGCAGAGTAATGGAAGCCGCACTCCGAACTGCCTACGAATTAGTTACCGGCCGCGAAGTTCCGTTTAAAAACCTCGATATTATTCCTGTGCGAGGTATGAAGGGCGAAAAAGAAGCAAGTATTAAAATTGATCATCCACAAAAAGATTGGATCTTTCAGGATGGCATTGAACTGAAATGCGCGATAGGGCACGGATTGGTGAATGCTAAAAAAGTAATGGACGCCGTAAAAAAGGAACCAGCGACTATCATTTTATTGAAATTATGGCTTGCCCGGGAGCATGCCTGGGAGGCGGAGGACAGCCGATTCCTACAAGCCCCGAGATCAGGCAAAAAAGGACCGAAGCAATTTATGCCGAAGATAAAAATATGCCCCTGCGAAAGTCTCACGAAAATCCTGAAGTACTTAAAATTTATCAAGACTATCTGGGCGAACCACTGGGAGCAAAATCTCATCTTTTATTACACTCGAAGTATACTCCAAGAGATCGCTTTTAACTAAAAATCTTTCGAGTCAGCCTTCTCCTTTTTGCAGAAAGGCTGACTCTTTTAATTAATCTTACCTGTTTTTTCGTCGAACCGTTTGACAAAAGCCGATCATTAATCGAAATTTAGCTGAAAAACGAATGCATTCCAAGTGGATGTTTGCAATCGGCAAACAACTGTAACCGATAGTACCAATCGACCAATAAAAAAAGAACCGCAAAAATGTTCTTCTTTTAAAACTCAGTTTTATTCAAACCTTTTTGTTAATTCTACGTTACCTAAATGTTAACTAGAATAAAGACAAAAAGGTCAATGCCATCTATTACATACATATCTCCAATTGGATTGCTGCAGATTAATTCATCAGAAAACGCTATCTCTCGAATTCATTTTACGGAACACGAAGTCAATACAACCGATTTCTGTCCCAAACTAAAAAAGCTAATCACTGAGCAATTTGACGAGTATTTTGCAGGTCGTTTATTTCAATTCGATTTACCAATTCAACCATCGGGAACTGAATTTCAACGAAGAGTTTGGAAACAATTGGAAGCAATTGAGTACGGAAGACAAATTACCTATGGCGAGTTGGCTGACTTACTTTGCGATAAAAATCTGGTGCGAGCCGTAGGAGGAGCAAATGCCAAAAATCCGCTTTCAATCGTTGTTCCTTGCCATCGGGTAATTGGCCGCAATAACAAACTTGTGGGTTATGCCGGGGGAATTTGGCGAAAAAAGTGGTTGCTGCGTCACGAAATGGAGAATGCCAATTATAAAGAGACCTTGTTCTAATCAATGGGAAGTGTTTTAATCTTTAGCAGTTCGCCCTTTAAAATGTTTTGAATCGCCCCACTCTCCATAGCCAATTTCGCTGCCGGCCATTTCAATTCGAGCCTCCAGGCAATTGCGGCAAAGTTCTGCATCTTCGTCCAGACAAGGTTTATCTTCATATAACTGATATTCCTTCCGGAAATCGCAAGGAGTTAGATTTGGCATAATCACATTCGCTCCAATTTTCAGGGCTTTTTCTCTTCCCACCGGATCAATCGCCTGCAATGCTGTAGCAGCAGCAATATTAATATCTGGCATGAGCAATCGCAAAACAGCAATCATTTTCAAAGCTAAATCAAAGCGTTCCTGCTTAGTTGCCAATTGCTGACGAAATTGATAAAGTGGTGTGTCTTCATGCTCAATATAGGGCCCCATGCCAACCATGTCGACATCCAGTTTTTTCAGAAAAAGCAAGTCTTCTGCCAAGTGCCCAATTTCCTGAAAAGGTAAGCCGATCATCACTCCGGTTCCGACCTGGTATCCACACTCTTTTAACGAATTGAGACAATCAAGTCGCTTTTCAAAGGAGTGCAACGAATTATTAGGATGAATTTTTTGATACAACTCTGCATTTGAACTTTCAATACGCAACAAATACCGATGAGCTCCACTATTAAACCAACGTTGATAAGTTTCCGGATTCTGTTCTCCGCATGAAAGCGTAATTCCGAGTTCGTCATTTGACAGCTTTTTGATGGATTTCACCAACCGATCAACCCGATTGACAAACACAGGTGACGACAACTCACCCGATTGCAGAACGACTGAGCCAAACCGGTTCTCCCACGCAAAACGGCAGGCAGCCAGAATTTCATCATCGGTCGCTTCGTAACGAACAACCTTTTCGTTACTCTTCCTGATTCCACAATAAAGGCAGTCTTTGGAGCAAATATTAGAGAACTCTACTAAACCACGAAAGAATACTTTTTTCCCAACAACTTCGAGTTTTTGAGCCTGCGCAGCCTCAAAAAGCAATTGCAGATCCTGCCCTTCTGCTTCCAACAGAGTTGATAAATCAGCTTTCGAAAAAGATTTCTGACCAACGATTTCCTGTACATTTTTCACACTGCGAATATAAACTTTTCAAAAATCTCAACGTGCAGAATTGACATATTCTTTTCCCAAGCTATACTGATATGAAACTTGTCGCATTTCTATTTAAATGCTCTTCATGAAAAATCGAAAGTTTTTATTCATATTCAATTTAAATAGGTTTGTTGTTTGATACAATATGACCAAACTATTGTAGTTTTGCGGCCAAACCTGCGGGAAGGTCAACGGACTGACTTCAAGGGGGAAAGTACGAAATATCCATCAGTTACAACTACTGTTCTTTTTCATGAGCAGTATTTTGTATTGCTACTCCCCTATTCCCGCACAAAAAAAAGATCATGAATATACAGAATCGTCTAGGTTTTGTCGGAATAATTATTGAAGATCGTGAACAGTCAGCAGGTGTTGTAAACGAAATACTTAGCGAGCATGCCGACTTAATTCTTGCCAGAACTGGCATTCCCAAAATAAAAGGCAATACATCAGTTATCACATTAGTTGTAAACAGCAACACCGACGAAATAGGAAAACTTACCGGTCGCCTTGGAGCCATCAATGGCGTTAAAGTAAAATCAGGACTAGCAAAAAAATAACAGACCATGCATACAGCAAAACAATCGTTTATCAACGAACAAGAAATAAGTAAAACTCTTGATAAACACAGCACCCCTTCTGCCGAAGAGGTAAACGAAGTATTGGTAAAAGCCAGAGAAATGAAAGGCTTAAACTTACAGGATGTGGCCATCTTAACCAGTGTGACCGATCCGGTGCAGTTGGAAAAACTTTTCCAAACGGCAAATCATATTAAAGATACTATTTACGGAAAGCGCTTAGTTATTTTTGCACCTCTTTATATTTCGAACCTATGTGCTAACGAATGCACCTACTGTGCATTTAGGGCTAAAAATAAAGCAATTGTTCGACGCTCATTAACTCAGCCGGAGATCGTTAAAGAAACAGAAATGCTGATCAAGCAGGGACACAAACGAGTGCTGCTGGTAGCGGGTGAATCCTATCCAAACCACGATTTTCAATATGTACTGGATTCTGTTCGTTCTGTTTATGAAGCCAAGCACAACAATGCCGAAATCAGACGGGTGAATGTGAATGTCGCTCCGCTCACTGTCGAGGAGTTCAAATTGCTTAAAAACGAAAAGATAGGAACTTACCAAATTTTTCAGGAAACCTACCACCAGCCAACCTATAAAAAAGTGCATACCGGTGGACTTAAAATGAATTACGCTTGGCGTGTAACGGCCTTGCATCGTGCGATGGAAGCAGGTATCGATGATTTAGGTATTGGCGTTCTGTTAGGACTATATGATTACCGCTTCGACTTGTTGGCAATGATGCAACACATCGGCGAGTTGGAAAGGGTCTTTGGAGTTGGGCCACATACGATAAGTGTTCCGCGTATAGAACCGGCAACCGGTTCCGACATGGCCTCAAATCCACCCTATGTTGTTAGCGACTTCGAATTTCGAAAAATAGTAGCTATTCTCCGTTTGGCTGTTCCCTACACCGGTATCATCATGTCGACACGGGAAAATGCAAAAACACGAACGGAGACATTCTCACTGGGTGTGTCGCAAATATCTGCCGGCAGCCGAACCAACCCAGGAGGATACGAACACGACGATGAGATTTCCGGACAATTTAGCCTGGGTGATCACCGCTCGTTGGATGAAGTTATCCGCGATGTAGCACAAATGGGCTATGTCCCCTCGTTTTGCACAGGGTGTTATCGGTTAGGCCGGACAGGACAAGATTTCATGGATATCGCTAAACCCGGAACAATAAAAGCACACTGCGGTCCAAACGCTTTGTCGAGTTTTATGGAGTACGTCAACAATTATGCGTCGCCCGAAACAAAAAAAACAGGCATTCAATTGATAGAAAGCACCATTGCCGATATGGAAGGACTACCAGCAGAAAGAGCCAGGAAATTGGTCGACCGGGTCAACCGAGGGCAGTCCGATGTGTTTTGTTAATGAACCGAAACTTGAAATCACAAACTTAAACCATGACGACACGCACTGAAACTGATTTTTTAGGTTCAAAGGAAATCCCTGTCGATAAGCTTTATGGCATCCATACCACACGGGCATTGGAGAATTTTCAGCTGGCTCAGCGCCCTGTCAACCCGGAATTGGTTAAAGCTTATGGCTGGGTAAAACTGGCTTGTGCTCAAATCAACCGAAAGCTGGGCTATTTCCCGGATGATGAAAATGCCAATGCCATTGAACGTGCTTGTCAGGAAATGGGCAACGGCCAGCTAACAGAGCATGTTCTTGTGGAGGCGCTGCAAGGAGGCGCCGGAACGTCAACCAATATGAACGTAAATGAGGTGCTTGCCAACCGCGCACTGCAGCTGGTGGGAAAACCGCTTGGTGATTATCAAACAATCTCCCCTCTCAACGATATCAACCTGCATCAATCTACCAATGACACATATCCAACCGCTTTAAAACTTGCCGCTATCTTTCTGCTTCGCCGGTTGGAACAAGCGGTTTTAGAGTTACAGGAAACCTTCCAGAAAAAAGAAAAAGAGTTTGCCAATGTCGTCAAGCTCGGGCGAACACAACTACAGGATGCCGTTTTAACCACGCTGGGGCGTGAAATAGCTGCCTATGCCGAGGCATTCAACCGCGATCGATGGCGGATTTACAAATGCGAAGAACGATTACGTGTAGTCAATTTGGGCGGAACAGCGATTGGTAGTGGTCTGGGTGCTCCACGTCAATTTATATTTCAGGTAACCGACCGACTACGGGAGCTTACAAACACATCGCTGGCGCGAGCCGAAAATCTGGTTGAAAACACGCAAAATGCGGACGTTTTTGTTGAAGTATCAGGCATTTTAAAAGCCTGTGCCAGCAACCTGATTAAAGTGTCCAACGACCTACGCTTGCTGTCCAGTGGCCCCGATGCAGGATTCGGAGAAATAAACCTTCCCCCGGTTCAGGCGGGTTCATCCATTATGCCCGGAAAAGTAAACCCCGTAATACCAGAAGCAACCATTCAGGCTGCTATGCAGGTGATTGGCAACGACGCGGTAATTACCCAAGCGGCATCAAATGGCACGCTCGAACTCAATCAGTTTATGCCGGTAATTGCTCATAACTTACTTGAAAATCTACAGTTATTAGAACGGACAGTTATTAGCTTAAACAGTAAATGCGTACAAGGAATTACAGCTAATCCGGAAAAATGCAAAGAGCAAGTATTGAATTCGACAGCCATGATCACAGCTATGATTCCAGCACTGGGTTATGAAAAATGCAGCCAAATTGTTCAACAGTCTCAAGAAAAGAAAGTAAGTATTTACCAAATTATTCTGACTGAAAAATTACTTTCAGAAAGTGAATTTGAAGCGCTGATTACTCCTGAAGCAATCAATAAATTAGGGTTTTAAGTAAGTTGGTTAAAAACAAAAATAATTCTAAATAAATGTTAAATCTGTTTTTATTTAGAATTATTCTTAATAAATTGCTCCCGTTATAAACTTTAAAAACGAGAAATTATGAAAAAGTTGATTTTAATGTTGGCAATTGTTTTCGCTTTTGGTGTATCAGCTAGTTACGCTGTTAATGTTCAGGAAACAAAAACTGAGCAAATGAGCACAATGAGCAAGGATGATAAAGTGAAGAAAGAAGCTACTGCTGACAAAAAAGAAGGATGTGAAAAGAAAAAAGCTTGCTGTGATAAGAAGAAAGCTAGCTGCGATAAGAAAAAAAGCTGCGATAAGAAAGCAAGCTGCGACAAAGAATAAAACTTTTATAACATACTTCAAAAAGCCGGCGTTAACCGGCTTTTTTTTATAGCCTCTCGTCGTCAAAAGTCTCATCTATATTGTTAAATTTACATTCCTTATAAAGCCCCAATTGTCACATCTCAAACCCTAACAAATCATGCTGCTGCCTCACGGAACCATAGCTATTATATAAGTCAGAACAACAATTCCATAAAGAATATTTATGGTTCCAAAGCGAGTAATCTTGCTGACCTATGGAATAGTCGTTCTGTAAAATGGAATAGCCTTGCTGCGCCTTGTCTGAAGGTCTCTGCGCGATGAAATAAGAGCTATTCCAAACATCAAAACCATACAAAAGCCTTATTGATATTGGGAGAGGAAGCTTTTCAATCCTCAGCAGCGAGGGTCAAACTGGATTCGCATCTGCCAATTTTTGTTTTCTGCCGATCAACCAATAGAGAAGGGCTCCCACTGCAGATAAAAAAATCACAACAATCACCCAGATTAGTTTACTATTTCCTTCAAAATTGCTTTTAAAAATATCTACAAGTGCAATCAGCGGAAGAATTAAAATAAATAAAAGAAAAAACAGAACTATTATTAGTTCTACTATGATCAAGCGAGCAGTTATTTCTTAACAATCTTTTGAGTCCACTTTTTAGTATTGGTGTATATAGAAATAACGTACACTCCGGGATTTAAATAACTTAAATCAACATGATTCGGGTCATTCATCTTTATCTTATTGGTATTTCCATCAATATCTGTTATTTCTATTCTTTTTGCTTGAATACCTTCTATTTCGATTGTATCAAAAAACGGATTGGGATAAACCCTGAAGCTTTCAGATTTTAAATTTTCAGCAGACAGCAAATTAAAAAAATCCTCGCCTTGCCTTTCGACTTCTTGAATTAGATTCAAAGTGATGGAATCGCATTTTGACTGGTAATCTATAACATAGCCAATTTCTTTCTTTCGAAGAATCACCAATCGTTTTTCTGAAGATTCTATTCTGAAATAACTATCATCAGAATAAAAGTCGCCATTATACTCAACGGTATTTATAAAAGTGGAATCTCCTTTTGAATCTAATCCGGTGAATTCAGATTTTTCCTTTCTTGCTTGAGTCGACAATTTAGGTGTAAAAATAGTATTAATAGCTCCCGCTATATTTTGATCGCCTTTTATAATGGAATCTATTGATATACGATACTGCTCTCGATAAATATTATAACAGAGATGAAAGCCATCTGTTAATAGTGAGTCATATTTTTCGACCGTTAATGTATCGTTATGATTTACACTACAAATCAATACCACATCGCCATCCAGATACCACCTTGCAATATCAAAGCTTGAAATAACTCTAGCAGACTGTCCTAAATTGTAAAATACAAATATTAGAATGATTATACTGATCAGTCTTTTCATAAAGCTAATTTTACATTCAAAATTGAATTTACGATACAAATATCCACGCAAAAAAGGTGTTATACCTCCGAAAAAAGCTTTACGAACTTAACTATAACTTATTTACTAAACAATAATTTTTTCTCTCAAGTTGTCAACACGTTTACCAATTACTATCCGCTTGATAAACAAAGTCCTTTATTCAATCCCTATTTTCTTTCTGAAAATCATTGATTAGCATCACGATCCTTTGTACTTTTCGGGCAAAATTGAATTGCATGAAAGCACCCAAATCATTTCGCTTGCACATCGGGCTTTTTGGCCGTCGGAACGTAGGAAAATCTTCCTTACTGAATGCTCTGACCCAGCAAGATGTTTCGATTGTATCGGATGTTGCCGGAACAACCACCGATCCGGTTGAAAAACCAATGGAACTGCTGCCACTCGGTCCGGTTCTATTTATCGACACGGCCGGAATTGACGACGAAGGGGCACTGGGCGAACAGCGAATTCAGAAAACGCGAGCGGTTTTCGACCGAACTGATTTGGCTATCCTTATTTCGAATAGCAACGACTGGGGGGAGTTTGAAGAAAAGACGCTTCAGGAATTGAAAGAGCTGAACATCCCAATCATTGTCGTTTTTAACAAATCAGACTTGTACGACTCTGCTTTCGATACCATTAATATCCTCGAAAGTGTGAAACTACCTGTTGTTGAAACATCGGCAGCAACGAAGGCCGGAATTTCCGAATTGCGCCAAACGATATTGAAAAAAGCACCTGAAGATTTCATCAACCGACCAAGTATTGTTGCCGATTTGGTTGGCCCCGGAAAAGCTGCAATTCTGGTTGTTCCAATCGACAAAGAAGCACCCAAGGGACGGTTGATTCTTCCACAGGTTCAAAGCATTCGCGACTTACTGGATGGTGATTCGTTTTGTATGGTGGTCAAGGAGCGTGAACTGCGCGAAGCCATTTCAAGGTTTAACAAGCCGCCCAAGCTGGTAGTGACCGATAGTCAGGCTTTTTTAAAAGTAGCTGCCGACACGCCTCCCGAAATTCCACTGACCAGCTTCTCCATTTTATTTGCTCGACATCAGGGTGATTTGTCTGAAATGGTAAAGGGCGCAATGGCCATTGATCAGTTAAAAGCAGGCGACAAAGTACTGATTGCCGAAGCTTGCTCGCACCACCCGATTGGCGAAGATATTGGCACGGTAAAAATACCACGCTGGCTCACTCAATATGTTGGTGGCAAATTGGAAATTGAACATATGCGGGGACACGACTTTCCTCCAAACCTGTCCGACTATAAAATCATTATTCACTGTGGAGCATGCATGTGGAACCGCCGCGCAATGCTTTCGCGCATCATGAAAGCTAGGCAAGCCGGAGTACCGCTAACCAATTATGGGTTGACCATTGCCTATTCGTTGGGTATTTTCGAACGGGCGCTTCAGCCATTTCCTGCGGCACTGGAAGTATATAAGAAAGGACGTTAAGAACTATTTTTTCCCGATTTAGACTTATGAGACTTTCTTTTACTGTCGTAAATGATATAGATAACGAACAAGATTAAACTCACAGCAGAAACCCAAATTAAGCCTGTTTTCAATCGATCGTTATTTTCGCCAAAATAACCAATCAAAGCAGCCAAAGGAAAGATTCCCGCCAATGTTGCGCCGATAAACCGCCAATATCCCATTTGCAAAATGCCACCGACAAAACTAATGGCATCGTTTGACAGAAAAGGAGCCAAGCGGGGGATAACAACTGCCCACACTCCGTATTTTTCAATGTAAAATTTTAATTGTTTTTCTTTCTGGTCTCCTATTAAACGAGCAATTGCTATTTCGCCCAGGTAGCGGCCGATCAGATAGCCAATACTTGAAGCAACTGCTACGGCTAACGCGGAGATTAAAGTTCCCCAATAAGGGCCATAGGCCAGTACCGAAATAACCATGAGCAAAGGAGATGGAATGATGAGCAAAAACATCTGAAGCACCATTGCCAATATGATAAAAACCGGCCCCCAAAAACCGAGCTTACTAACCCAGTTTGATATTCGCTGATTATTATCGCTAGTCAATGTTTCAAAAGCCTCCGTGAAAAATCTATTTATGTCTGGCACAGTGAAATAGAGTAATGAAATCGAAAGCATTAGTCCCAAAATTATGTAAAGTTGCGACAAACTTTGTCTCACTTGCTTTTCCTGATTATTCTTTGTCATTCAAACTCGTATTAATGAGATCTAATACCGATTACCAAAAGAATCCTGTAATAAAAGAAACTTCCTTTGCTTCTTTCAGCACGGATCCACCTTTCAGCCAATTTGGAAAAACTCCACCCAATCCTTCAACCATAAATTGAATTGCAATTGCTGTTACAATAATTCCGAAAACCCGTGTAAATACTGTAAAAACCAGCGTATCCACCTTTTTCTCTAAAATCGGCGATGATAAAAACACCAGGAACAAGGCTAAAAAGGTGACGACAACAACGCCAACAAAAAAAGCATAATCAGTAGCAGATGCCGCTTTTGTGCCAAATAAAACCACAGTTGTAATTGAGCCGGGGCCAGCAAGCATGGGAATCCCCAAAGGGACAAACACCCTTTTAAACCGTTGTTTGGCTATTGACATATTTTTCTCTCCATCTTCATCTCTATCTGTTAATTGCGAAGCAGATCCTTGAACCATGGAAATACCAGTGTACAGCAGTAAAATTCCACCCGCGATCTTAAATACCTGCAAATTGATGGAAAAAAAGCTCAAGCAACAATCTGCCCGCGACCAAAAAAAACAGACAAAATCATTACGGCTGACAAAATCAACAGAAACGCAATCCGATGCCGAATAGAGCTAACGGCATCATTAGTCAGGTCACTCCATACCGGCCAAATTCCAATTGGATTTACAATAGCGAACATGGCAACTAAGAAATTTATATAGTAATCCCAATTCATCTCATTTTCTTTAACTCTTAACCATGCAAACAATGACACAACGACATAGTTGAAACGAGCATGTAAAAATATTCACATGCAGAAGCATAATTATTTAAAGCGAGTTCCATGTATTGCAAAAAAACAATTATAAACACATGAAAACATACCTTAAAATATTACCATTAATTTATTCGTTTCCAATCTCACTCTATATTTCTGACCTTGTTCTTTTAATTAAAACCATAAGGGGCACGACCTCAAACGAGTTTATTAAAGAAAAAATTGAATCAAAACGATAATCAAAATAAAAGCAATCAAGAATACATAGGAATAGGAACTTGCAAAGTTCAATGTTTCACCAAATGCCGGGTAAAGCTTAGGAACAAGTAATCTTGGATCTTTTCGGTTAAAGTAAAAAGATCCTCGCCAGTTGTTCGGATTTTTGCTCATCGAATCCAAATAGCTGGAATCTTGTTTAGTCTTCATTTAATACCTTATCGCTTTTTATTGCAGTTACAACCATGCAAACAACACAAAACTACAAGAAAAATCATCGAAATTAAATCCCCCCTTAACCATAAGGGTTTTGTTTTGCAGGATTGTCTTTTAGTAAATGGCTTTTTTTTGCTTATTTTAGCAACCACTATATTTATTCTGAATCAACAACCAACAGCACGTATTCGATATGAAAATCCTGCTTTTAATACTGGTCATTTTTTCGCTCAATTCAGTTGGGATTGCCCAGGAACGCTATCTAGAACAAATTACCGACTCGGTAAAAACCGACACCTACACCTACTCCCAAAAAGATGGAGAAGAATTAGACCTTGATATATACACACCTGCTTTCGACAGCGAGCTGGAACGTCCGGTAATTATTTATGTGCATGGAGGCGGTTTTTCCGGTGGCACTCGAAACGGGAAAAGTACAATTGCCTTTTGTAAACGAATTGCAGAACGCGGCTTTGTAGTGGTTTCAATGAGCTATCGCTTAACCCGAAAAGGAACTGAAACCGCTTTCGGATGCGACTGCCCCGCCAACGAAAAGTTGAGCACAATAGCCAGTGCCGTAGAAGACGTTCAGGACGCCACTTTTTTTCTCATTGAAAATAGAGAAACATTTAGGATCGATCCTCAAAACATTATTCTGGCAGGTAGCAGTGCTGGCGCAGAAACTGTCTTAGCGACAGCCTACGAACCACCTTATTGCTACGGCTTAGATTCGGGCCCCGTGTCGTATGCCGGTGTTGTTTCCATGGCCGGAGCAATAGCCGATACAGCCAGAATTTATGATGAATCAGCCGTTCCATCCTTGCTTTTTCATGGTACCTGCGACAATCTTGTCCCCTATGCCACAGCGCCACATCATTATTGCGATGAAAGCAAGGCCGGTTATCTGATTTTACATGGAGCTAAAACCATTACAGATAAACTTCATCAACTAAACAAACCTTACTGGCTGTACACATTTTGTGGAGGAAATCACGGTGTAGCCGGATCGCCAATGACCAACCAATTTGAAGAAATCATGACATTTTGCTACGACTTTGTGCTTCATGGTTCGAAAGACCAAATCCATACAGTTATTCCGGGAGAGCATAACTGCGACTATCCTACTTTTGATTTCTGTAACAAATAAACCTGACATCAATGAGAGCTTCACTAGTATTCGCCATGCTTTTACTAATAATCCTAAATTCGGCACTCTCGCAAACAGCGAAGGTGGTTACTTACAATATCCGATATAATAATGAAGGTGATGGTATTAATGCCTGGCCAAATCGGAAATTCCAGGTAACCGACTTACTTCGGTTTCATGAAGCAGATATTATTGGTCTTCAGGAAGCTTTGTACGGACAAGTTACTGATATTTCGTTGCAAATGCCGGGCTTTGACCATGTAGGTGTTGGCCGTGACGACGGAAAGGCTGGCGGCGAATACTCCCCGATTTTTTACGATAGTAGAAAGTATCAGCTTAAAGACCATGGTTGGTTTTGGCTCTCCGAAACACCAACATACCCGAGTTTAGGATGGGATGCTGCCTGTAAGCGCATTTGCACTTACGCCTTACTGGAGAACTACGATAAACGGAAATCAGTTTGGGTGTTTAACACTCATTTTGATCATGTTGGAGAGATCGCCCAATTTAACTCCGTCCGAATCATTCTACAAAAAATAGATCGGTTGAATGAGAAAAACTATCCCGTAATTTTAATGGGCGATTTAAATCTCACTCCCAACCAAAAGCCAATCGAGATCATTGAAACGGAATTTTTCGATAGCAAAAAAGTATCGGAGCAAGTTCCCTACGGTCCGGAAGGAACATTCAATGGGTTCGATTTTAACAGCGAATTAAAACGACGCATCGACTATATTTTTGTAAAAGGAAAGGTTGATGTTAAGAAGTATGGCGTATTAACCGACTCCTACGAACAGCGCTATCCTTCGGATCATTTACCCGTATTTGTTGAAATTGAACTGTAATTACTGAACCTTTCGCATGTTTTTCTGTCTAAATATCCAATGAAAGTTGACTACCTCATCATTGGACAAGGATTGGCCGGAAGTTTGTTAATCCACGAATTAAACAAGGCCGGCAAAAGCTACTTCGTATTTGATAATCCAGACCTAAAAAAAGCGTCAGACGTTGCTGCCGGAATTATTAATCCTGTTGTTTTTAGACGAATGACCAAAAGCTGGCTCATTGATGAGCTATATCCGCAGTTACTAAAAACTTATGCCGAATTGGAAACTGTCTTGGCCGTTAAGCTATTTTACCCGATTCCAATAAAGAAAGTTTTAGGAGAAGGCGAAGCCGACTTCTGGCAAAAGAAATACGTCGATAATGGTTTACACAATTACATTCAATCCAACATTGAAAGCAATCAAAGTCAATATATCTCCAGTAGCTTTGGAATGGGATTGGTTGATAAAAGTGCCCGAGTTGATTTAAAGCTTCTCATTGAAAAAATGAAAAATTTGCTCCAAAAACAGGCACGTATAAGATTTGAAAAGGTAAACCTTTTGGATTTGAAACTTACGAACGATCAAGTTCGTTACCACGATATTTCGGCCGACAAAATTATTTTTTGCGAAGGACATGCCGTTTCTGACAATCCCTATTTTCAGGATATCAAATTTAAACATACCAAAGGGGAAGTGCTCCGTATAAAAACAGAGCGTTACTCTTGCAACTTCATATTGAACAAAGCAATTTTTCTCATGCCCGAAGGGAGGCAGTTTTACCGACTGGGAGCAACTTACGATTGGGACAATTTATCGCTAGAAACAACGCAACAGGCCAAAGACGAATTGCAAGAAAAATTGAGCAAGGTATTCAACGATCGCTATCAGATTTTAGATCAGCAGGCAGGTATTCGCCCAACAACTCACGACCGCCGGCCGGTAATCGGTATTCATCCTAAATACAACCGGGTGGGTATTTTTAATGGGCTGGGCTCAAAAGGAACCATGCTCGGTCCCTATTTCGCCAAACAGTTCTGCGATTATCTTTGTGGTAAAACAGACGGCCTTCATCCTGAAGTTGACTTAGTTCGCTACTTTCGGAAATAAATTAAATACTCTGTTAAAACAAAACGGATATGCTGTTTCATTTACGAGCAACTTGCTCATTGGTTAATCGTTTCTAAGCTAAATTTGACTACCAACAACTTGACCGAAGCGAAATTCTGATACATTTGTTCACAAAGCGTATATTTATTACTATTTTAGATATATTGTAATCCATACCGAATAGCAAATAAACCCAACGATGAGCAAAACAATTTTAATCACTTTAAGTCTGCTGATAGCTTTTGTTGGTGCCAAGCAAGAGCCAGCAACCGACCTATCCAAACACAACCTTATTCCAAGGCCAGTGGCCATCTCAGCTACCGGAAATACATTTCATTTAAATGGGAATACTTCAATTTATGTATCAGACATCTTGCCAGAGCTAACCCGATCAGCTAACTACCTGCGAGAAAAGCTACAAGTTGCAACGGGATATGAATTCAAAATAATCCCAACTAAAGAAGCTCCTTCAGCCGGCATTTATCTTACTACAGTTAATGATGGAGAGCTGGGAAGTGAAGGTTATGAATTACTTATTGAAACGAAGTTACTTACTTTAAAAGCCAATGATGCCGGGGGAATTTTCAGAGGAATCCAAACAATTCGTCAACTCTTGCCTGCTGCAATTGAAAAACCTTCGGTTCAAAAAATAGCATGGAGTATTCCTACCGGAACCATTCGTGATTTCCCGGAGTACGAATATCGGGGAACCATGCTCGACGTTGCCCGCCACTTTCTGGATGTTGAAGATGTCAAACACTACCTTGACCTAATGGCTTATTACAAATTCAATGCTATGCACCTGCACTTATCAGATGACCAAGGATGGCGAATTGAAATTAAATCGTGGCCTAAATTAACTGAAATTGGAGGAAGCACCGAGGTTGGAGGCGGCAAAGGAGGATTTTTCACTCAGGAACAATATGCCGACATTGTGAATTATGCTGCAGACCGTTACATCACAATTATTCCTGAAATTGACATGCCCGGGCATACGAATGCGGCACTTGCTTCGTACCCCGAACTAAATTGCGACGGACAAGCAACGGACTTATATACAGGCACAAAAGTCGGTTTCAGCACACTCTGCACAAATAAAGAAATTACCTATAAATTTATTGATGACGTGATTAGCGAACTGGCAGAGCTAACTCCCGGGCCATACTTTCACATTGGTGGTGACGAGTCGCATGTGACTAAAAAAGAAGACTACATTTCATTTATAGAGCGCGTTCAAGATATCGTCTACAAGCACAATAAAACCATGATTGGATGGGATGAAATCACCTTGTCTCGATTGGATAAACGGAGTATTGCGCAATATTGGGCTAGTGCAGAGAATGCTAAAAATGCTGTTGAGCAAGGAGTAAAAGTAATCATGTCACCTGCAAGAAAAGCTTATTTAGATATGCAATACGATTCTATTTCGACATTAGGTTTGCATTGGGCCGGATACATAGAAGTAGACACCGGCTACAACTGGGACCCGACAAATCTGGAAAAAGAAATTGGCCGAGAACATATTCTCGGGATCGAAGCGCCACTGTGGACCGAGACTGTTACCAATCGTGCTGATATGGAATACTTGGTATTTCCGAGATTGGCCGGCTACGCAGAAATTGGATGGTCACCAACCGACGGAAAAAGCTGGAACGAATATAAGCATCGACTGGCCTCACATGGCAAGCAATACGACACTTGGGGAATCAATTATTATCGATCTAAACTCGTTCCGTGGAGCAAGGAATAATAAAAACGCTAAAATTAATTGGTAATTAACTTCCGATGATGCAAGAATAAAGCAGAAACGACTTTATCCGATATTTGATGAATGACATGACATTAGATTAATCCAGGAAAAAAGCCCCCATTTACACTTTTCCAGACAGCATCGTTAGTGACGATTATAAGCTTTTGGTTTCTGTGTTCGTGTTTTAATCTTCGGCAAACATCAAGCCGGGAACACCTGCAACTCCACCAATAGCGACCTTGAAATTTTTCGTGTAGTTTACCACAAATAAGCCACGATTCATATAGCCTCCAAAACGGCTTACTCTATCGAAATAAAACTCCCCTTGATTGAGTTTCACTCGGTGGTACGCCAAACACTCATTAAAATCTTTTCCATAGTTAAACAATGCCGACATAAAATAAAAGGCGATATCGTATCCTTGGAAGCTAAATTGGTTTGGTTCAGCAGAAAAATTACTCCTGAAATCTTCAATGAATCGGTTTGTCAAATTAGAACTGTAATCGACAAAATAAGGACTCAATAAATGTAACTTGGTGTGATGAAGATATTCCGGCTGAATACTGTGGTATCGCTGAAAATTCGACATTCCAACCAAGGTAACCGGGAAATCCTCCGATAACGAATTGACATTGGAAATAGCCACACTTATCTGAGCCTCTGTTTCTGAGGGGATAATAAATACGTTTTCACGGTCCTTACTTAATATTCGTCGCAATCCCCAATAGCCTTCCCGATTGAAATTATACTCGTGAAAGTGCACCTCGCGATCAGCATTTAGGAAGCCGCTAGAGAAAAATTTCTCGCGGCAAAGGTCAACCAAAGTAGCTTCGGGCAAATGTTTGTACTCTCCCATTTCGAGCACAATTAAGTTTTTATTGAAATATTCTTCGCCTATAAAATCAGCCGTTTCCCGAACCAGATAGTCTTTGGTTGGATTTACCTTAAAATAGTAGGGATTATTGTCTTCAAAGTTACCCGACGAAGACAAAGGCGAAACCATCGGAATATGGTTTTTATATGCAAAATCGGCAACCGGTTGTTGAAGATTAGGAAAAACGGGACCAATAATCAGGTCGAGCTCTCGAAACACATCCAGCTGCACCAGAGAATCAACAACTGCTTTCTCCTGATTGGTATCAAAAACATGTAATTGGATCTTCATACCAGCTTTCTGTAGGCTATCAACAGCCAAAAGTACGCCTTCATAAAAATGAACAAAGTTCTCTGAGCGCGGATAAATAATCTCCTCATCCCTAATTTTAAATGTATCCTCCGGTAATTCATCCGGATCTTCAACCTGACTCATAAATGTCTCATCCAGTAGCATTTCCTCTTTGGTCATTGGCACACGATTCACCGTATCGTTTGCAGCAAGATAAAGTGGCAAAAGCAAAGCCACATCATATTCGTCATAGGCAGCCATCAAATCAGGCTTACAACTTTCAGGCACGATTCTCGGGATGATTCTTACAGTCTGCTTTGACACTGCTACCTTACTCTCTGATCGTTCTATAAAAACTTCTTTATCGGGAGTATCTTGCTTATCAACCACCAATGGTTCCTGAGCGACAACATCCGGAATCAATATGGTTTCTGCGGCCATCAAGCCTCGGTAGTTGAGTACCGGATTTATTTTTTTGATTTCACTAATCTTTACACCATACTTATTGGAAATACTGTAAAGAGTTTCGCCACGCAATACATGATGTTTCTGAAACTGGCCATCACTTATAGGTTTTACGTCAAATTCAGGTAGCTTTTCCGAAACTGGAATTTTAATTTTTAATCCGGCAAGCAAGCCATTTTCAAGAGCAGGATTGTATTTTTCCAGCACATCGCGCGTAACATGATATTTCCGCTCCAAACTCCAGAATGTTTCACCCGACTCAATTAAATGAGTAAAGAAACCACTTTGTGGAGCTGTTTCAGTAGTCATACGGATCTCCTTCTCGGGAATCGTAAGCATCATGCCAATTGGCAAACCATTGCTCGCTTTTGGATTAGCATCCAATATTGATGCAATAGAAACATTGTATTTCTTTGAAATCGAGTACAACGTCTCATCTCCTTTTACCTCGTGAGTTTTAACCCTAAATGTATCTTTGCTGGCGGCAACTCGCTTTTTCGTTTTGGCAACCTGCCTTATTCGTTTCAAATCAGCTGCGTCAGGAATTAGCAAAATCATTCTTTTCTGCAGCCCATCCTCCTCAACATCCGGATTATACTTCAATATATCTTCTACTTCAACATCATATTTATTGGCTATAAAATGCAGTCCGTCTTTGCGTTTTACGCGGTAAGTATGAAACGACGGCAGTTCTTCCTTTTGCGCAGGAGACAAATTCTTATCCAAGGAAGTTTCGGCCACCGGAATTTTTAATTCCTGTCCCGTTTTCAAGCCAAATATCAAATCAGGGTTTGCCCCAAGCAGTTCTTTTTTATCAACAGTGTATGCTTCGCTCAGCGAAAAAATAGTCTCGCCTTTTACAACAACATGAATCACATATGTTTTTCCATCTTCTTGAATTCGACGTTCCTGCGCGTTTAGCTGAACACTAATAAAAACTAGCAATATGAATGTAAAAAAGCGAATATTCATGTGTTTAAATTCTGGTTGAGGCGGAAGATATTTCCGATCTCGCTACAAGTAATCAAAAATAAGATATTAAGTCCGATGTTTCAGACAAAAAACGGATTAAAAAAGTTTAAATTGTATTTGATTTTCGATAATTAGTGTCTTTTTACAGAAAAGTATTTCATGAATTGCGCCCGTTCATAAACTGCTACATGTTTGGGTGAGATAGCCAATTTACCTTTAAAGTCGTTGATTTTAGTATAAGCTTTATCATCCATCCACTCTGCAAGCTGTTCATTGAACTGAGTAATCATTTCGGCTCCTCCATTATACAAAACCGATGCAACCTGAACCGCGCTGGCTCCGGCCAATAAAAATTTAATAACTGTTTCGCCAGCATGTATGCCTGTTGTTGCCGACAATGGACAACTAATTTTCGACGACAAAATACCTGTCCACCTTAATGGCAATAAATAATCATTGTCGTGGCTCAACACATCAGCGCCAATCACCATTTCGTTTCTGATATCAATATCTGGAGAATAAAACCGATTGAATAATGTAATTCCAGCTACCCCGGTTTCCGATAGTTTTTTCACCACATTGCTAAGATTGGAAAAATAATGACTGATCTTGATACTCACCGGAATTGAAACGACTTCCAGTACCTTTTTAATGGTTTCAAAATAAAACTGTTCGTTCTGGAAACTGGTTTTGTACACATCGGCAGGCAATAAAAACAAGTTTAGTTCCAACGCATCGGCTCCTGCTTCGGCAAGCTTTTGAACAAACAAAACCCAATCCGAAGCACTAATGCAGCTCACACTCGCTACAATAGGCACATCAACAGCGTCCTTGGCCTGCTTTATCAGATTGGTATAATCCTTCAGGTTCTCGTCCTTTATGATGTAATCAAAGTAATCCAGGTATTCAGCATCGGGCTCCAAATCTCTGCTTTTTGTCAGCTCTTCTTGTAGTTGAGTATCAATCTCTTCTTCAAAAATCGATTTTAAGACAATTGCTCCAGCACCAGCTTTGGCGAGCTTTTTTATTTGGTTCAAATCGGCAGTCATACTGCTGCTTGAAGCAATTACAGGGCTTTTCAATTCTAAACCAAAAAATTGAGTTTTAAGATTTGCCATAGCTTTGTTTGTTTTGATTTTTTTTATGAAAATGGATTCGCCTTACTTTGCTTTTGCCTTTATGTTCTCTTTGTTGGTTTCGCTTGCTGTCAATAAATACTGATGCATTCCAGCAGCTGCTTTTCGTCCGTCGCCCATCGCCAAAATAACGGTAGCTCCTCCCCGAACGATATCACCTCCAGCAAATAACTCCGGCATCGAACTCTGCATGGTCTCCGGGTCAACGTCAATCGTTCCCCAACGACTGACCTTCAATTCCGGCAGCTCCGACGGCACAAGCGGATTTGGCGACACACCAATAGCAACTACCACAACATCAACGGGAATGTCATACTCTGAACCTTCAATCACCACCGGACGTCGCCGTCCTGAAGCATCGGGTTCTCCTAGCTCCATTTTTTGCACCCGCATGCGATTTACCCGTCCGTTTTCATCGGCAAAATATTCGACTGGGTTATTCAAATTCAGAAACTCAATTCCTTCCTCTTTTGCATGATGAACCTCTTCCACCCTGGCAGGCATTTCCTCACGCGAACGACGGTAAACAATCATAGCCCGCTCGGCTCCCAGCCGCTTAGCTGTACGAACGGAGTCCATTGCTGTATTTCCTCCTCCAATTACGGCTATATTTTTGCCTCTTAGCACTGGTGTATCATAATTATCCTGAGCGGCATGCATTAGATTTACACGCGTCAAATATTCGTTCGATGATAAAATACCGTTGTAATTCTCTCCGGGAAGATTCATAAAACGTGGTAGCCCGGCTCCGCTGGCCACAAAAAATGCTTGAAATCCTTCTTTTTTCAAATCGTTAAAAGAAGCCGTGCGACCAACAATAAAATTGCGTTCAAATTTCACGCCCATTTTATGTAGGCTTTCCAGCTCAATATCAACAACTTTATTAGGCAAGCGAAATTCAGGAATACCATATTTCAGCACTCCACCAATTTCATGTAGCGCTTCAAATACGGTGACATCATAGCCAAGCTTAACCATATCGCCGGCAAACGACAATGATGCCGGACCGGAACCAATAGCAGCCACTTTAATGTTATTTTCAGGAGCTGTTTCAGGAACGGAAATCGTATCGCTGTTTTGCTCAAAATCAGCAGCAAAACGCTCCAGAAATCCGATAGCAACTGGCTCCTTTTTTAGTTTCAACGTATAAAAACAGTTCGCTTCGCATTGCTTCTCCTGTGGACAAACCCGACCGCAAACGGCAGGCAGCGCAGAAGTTTCTTTCAGTGTTTTTGCAGCTTCGAGAACTTCTCCTCTCTCAATATTTTTAATGAATTTTGGAATATTGATGCTAACCGGACATCCTTCAATACAAGTTGGATTCACACAATCCATACATCTTGCAGCCTCAGCTTTGGCACTTTGCATATCGAGACCAAGATTAACTTCCCGATCCTGGTGTTTAGTCCGTTCCATCGGATTAAGCGAAGGCATCTTTACTCTTTCTAGTTCAATCCGTTCCTTATTTTTAATGGTTTTGCGTAAATCTGCCCGCCACTGTTTTTCGCGTTCTATCTTCAGGTATTCTTCCATTCAAGTTGTCAGTTGTTTGTTTGCAGTCTTTCAATAAAAATTATTCAACGACTTTCTCCCAAGCCTCTTTTTCCTGCTCTTTATATCCGCCAAGTCGTGAAATCAATTCGTCAAAATCAATTTTGTGCGCATCAAATTCCGGCCCGTCAATGCAGGTAAACTTTGTTTGACCACCAACATTAGCACGGCATGCTCCGCACATTCCTGTTCCGTCAACCATAATGGCATTTAAGCTAGCCTGAGTTGGAAGTTGGTATTTTTGGGTAAGCAGAGCTGTAAATTTCATCATCACGGCAGGACCAATTGCAATGCACTCATCCACATTCTCTCGTTTGATAACTTTTTCAGCTCCAGTGGTCACCAGTCCTTTCTCGCCATACGATCCATCATCGGTCATTATAATAACTTCATCCGACCATTGACGAATCTCCTCTTCTAAAATAATTAAGTCTTTATTTCGGGCTGCCAAAACAGTAATAACACGGTTTCCTGCTTTTTTAAATCCTTCAACAATAGGCAATAGCGGAGCAATTCCAACACCACCACCACAAGCCAATACGGTGCCAACTTTATCAATATGGGTTGCTTTCCCCAACGGCCCCACCAAATCAAGGATGGTATCTCCCGGAGACATGTTGCACAAACGGGTTGAACTTACGCCAACCTTCTGTACCACCAAAGTAATTGTCCCGGCCAATGTGTCGGCTTCTGCAATGGTAAGCGGAATTCGTTCGCCATGTTCATCAATCCGTAAAATAATAAAGTGTCCGGGCTTTCGTGAACGAGCAATTCGCGGAGCGTAAACCACCAGCTTGACAACCTTTTCAGAGAATTGTTCTTTTTGAACTATTTTATACATGTTTATTTCGCCTCGTTATTTTCTTGCTCTGCAAAAATAATAATGTGAAACAACTCTACAGGCATTGTGCGTGTTTTTTACGAAACTTTATTGATTTTAATCATTGAATTTTGATTTCACATTAAACTCACACTAATTATTCGTCAAAATGCGACGAAAAAAGCAGCCTATAGCAGAATTCGCTTATATTTGAGGTTCGATTTTTTTTAACATGCAGTTTAAACATTACTCGATTTATAACGCAGTTTTTTCAATATGGCTCAGGAACTTATAATCGGACTTACCGAACACCGAACTTTTGGCAATATTTTTCAGGCTTTTTTAATTGAAAAGAAGATCTCCTTTTACAGTATCATAAAGCTGGTAAGAATGCATGACCTACCTGAACTGAACCTCAATTCATTTGAAGAAGGATTGGTTAAGCTAACCAATCAGTACAGCGATGAAATGTTGTTTAAGAAATTTTCGAAGCAAAAAGAATCGAGCAAATTTTTTCAGCAACTGGATCAACGACTCTTTCAGGATCATATCAGTCCGTACATTGATAAGCACATGCGACAAATTGCTGTTTTGCTGATGCAGCAAAAGACCCGTTTATTTTTCAAGCAGGCTAAGTATTCGAACCTATACGACGAGGACCTGATTGTTGTCCCCGAGCAATTTTCGCGTGCGACTTTTTGTTTCGAAAAAGATGAGGAAGGCACACGGTATTCGCTGAAGATTAAACATAGCCAGAGTAAAATCAATATTCTGCATAAAAACCTAACGGTAGTCACCAGTCAGCCATGCAGCTTTGTGTGGCAAAACCGGCTATACCTGTTCCGGCATATTAGCGCTAAAAAGCTGGTTCCATTTTTAACAAAAGAATTTATCACTATTCCAAAGGCCGTAGAAGAGAAATACTTTGAAACATTTATCCTCAGTACCATAAGAGAGTATCCGGTGCGTGCGACCGGCTTTTCGATTGAAGAACACGACAGCGACAAACATCCGCTGCTTTCTTTGGAACCCAATTTAAAGCTTGAACCTGTTTTCATCCCCAAGTTTAAATATGGCGACACGGAATATTTGGCCAATAGCAAATCCTCGGTATTTGTTCATCTCACAAAAGCAAACAACCAGTATTCATTTCAGAAATATAACCGCGACGAAAATTGGGAAAAGCAACAAATTCAGCTTTTAAAACAATTGGGGTTGAAGGAAAAAGATGGTTGCTTTTACCCAAAACAGATTGAGCTGCTAGATGACACCGATCGTCTATTTGAAATGCTGACTTGGCTAAATAAAAACAAAGAAAAACTTACCGAGCACGGATTTGAGCTACAGCAAAACCAGTTTGAAAAACGCTACTCAACCGACACGCAGGATTTACAGGTAGAGATAAAAACCAGTGAAGATTGGTTTGATATTTACGCCAAAGTTCGTTTTGGGGAATACAAAATTCCATTTATTAAGCTGAAACGAAATATTCTTAGCGGAATTCGAGAGTTCGAATTACCAAATGGTGAAATAGCAATACTACCAAAAGAATGGTTCACCCAATATGAAGATATACTACCTTTTGCGAAGCAAGATGGGCAAGCTTTAAAACTAAAAAAATACCACTACCAGCTGCTCCAGAAAAGACTGAAAGGAATTGATAAAAGTTTTTTTGAGCACTTGGAAAAGATTGGCAAAACAGCCTCGGAACCAATAAGTGTTCCTGCCAATATACAAGCCAAGCTCCGCGCCTACCAGGAAGAAGGCTTTTCATGGATGTATCATTTATATGAACATCAATTTGGCGGCTGTCTCGCTGATGACATGGGCCTTGGAAAAACGCTTCAAACATTAACGCTTCTTTTAAAACTGAAGCGCATGAAAAGGCAGATCATGGTGGCTGACCCAACTGAACCGGACGACCAATTAAACATCTTTTCAGAGGAAAAAAGTGAAAAGGAACACGGGCAAGCAGCCTCGCTGATTGTTATGCCAACCTCACTGATTCACAACTGGGAAAATGAGGTCAAGAAGTTCACTCCGTCACTAAAAGTCTATAAATACGCTGGTATTCAGCGGAAGAAATCGCTCAATTTAAAAGGAATACTTTCGTACTACGATATTGTTCTGACTACCTATGGAACGGTTCGAAATGACTACGAAATCTTAAAAGAACAGGAGTTTTTTTACCTTATCCTGGACGAAAGCCAAAACATCAAAAACTCCGGTTCAAAAACGTACCAAACAATCAGCAAACTGAAGGCAAAACACCGACTTGTTCTGACCGGAACCCCTATTGAAAACTCTCTGTCAGATTTGTGGTCTCAAATCAACTTTCTGAACAAAGGGCTGCTTGGCAACCAAGCCTATTTTAAGCGCGAGTTTATAACGCCTATCGAAAAGAAAAACGACCAGGAAAAACAGGAAAAATTGCAAACGTTGATCCGCCCCTTTGTTTTGCGTCGCAAAAAAGAACAAGTAGCCCGCGACCTGCCAGCGCTGACAGAGCAAATTCGATATTGCGGGATGTCGAAAGAGCAAAAAACATCGTACGAAAAAGAAAAATCCATCATTCGAAATAACATTCTGCAAAACATTGAAAAGGACGGCATGGATAAATCGGCCATTGTTATATTACAAGGGCTGACGAAGCTTCGCCAGCTTGCCAACCACCCTTCGATGCTGAACGATGACAGTGAAGCGGAGTCGGGCAAATTTGATGAAATTTACAAAAGCTTGAAAAGTTTGATGGCCGAAAACCACAAGGTGCTGATTTTTTCCTCATTTGTTAAGCACTTAGAATTAATCAAAGAAAAAATTGAATCGGAAAACTGGAAATACTCCTTGCTCACCGGACGGACGACTAACCGGAGTCAGGTTATTAGAAATTTTCAGGAAGATCCCGCGAACCGAATTTTCCTGATATCGCTGAAAGCAGGTGGAGTTGGACTCAACCTCACATCGGCTGACTATGTTTTTATTATCGACCCCTGGTGGAATCCGGCTGCTGAAAACCAGGCCATCAACCGGGCACACCGCATTGGTCAAGACAAAAAAGTATTTGTTTACCGCTTCATTACCGAAGGCTCCATCGAAGAAAAAATACAACTGCTGAAAGAACGAAAATCGTCACTTGCCGAAAAATTTGTCAACTCCAACAACCCATTTCAGGCAGTCACTCAAAAGGAAATCATCAACCTTTTCAATTAAAAAGTTATAATAAAAGAAGGACTGAAGAAACTCATTCCTCACAATCAGAAAAAGTTTTAGTTTCGTAGCATCAAAACAAGAAAATATTCGTCATGAAAATTGCCTATTCGTTCCTGTTGATCATCTTGATTTCATCCTTTACTTTTGCACAAAAGAAAGAGCTAACACTTAAAGATGCCATTGTCGGCAGCCGAAGTTATTTGCGCCCCGAACAACTAAAATCGCTGCAATGGAGAGACAACGAACACTTCGTTTTTGTGAAAGAAGATACACTGTTACAGTATTCTTGTATTAAGAATAATTCAGATGCCCTATTGACTTTATCCGACTTCCAGAAGCTCTCACTTTCCAGATTCCCTGCGTTTAAGTTTGTTGATTCACAAACCATTCAGTTTCGGCACAATCAACATCTGGTTCTTTTTAATATTGAGAAGAAAACTGTGTCCTTACAATTATCCATCCCAGAGAATGCCGAAAACCTGTCTTTTTGTGAAACATCAAAAACACTTGCATACACCAAAGGGCAAAACCTGTTTGTTTTGAATAAGGACGGAGAAATGCAAATTACATTTGATTCCGAAAAAGGAATTTTGAATGGACATTACGTTCATCGTCGTGAATTCGGTATTACCAAAGGGATTTTTTGGTCTTCAACAGGAAAACAAGTTGCCTTTTACCATAAAGATGAAAGCATGGTAAACGATTATCCTCTGGTTGACTTTATGGCTCGCGAAGCGGAGTACACGCCAATAAAGTATCCGATGGCTGGGATGAAAAGTCACCAGGTTACCGTTGGTATCTATGATTTGGAAAGCCGCAAAACCATTTTCTTAAACACAGGTAAACCCGATGAACATTACCTCACAAATATAAGCTGGGGACCAAACGACCAGTTTGTTTACATGGCTGAACTGAACCGTGGACAGGATCATATGCAAATGAACAAGTACGAAGTTTCATCCGGTGAAAAAGTAAAGACCTTGTTTGAAGAAACAAGCAACACCTATGTTGAACCGCAACACCCCATTATTTTTTCATCTTCAGACCCAGAGCAATTCTACTATTGGACGCGCAAGGATGGGTGGTTTCATCTCTACCTGTACGATACTTCGGGTAAGCAAATCAGGCAAATAACAAAGGGGAACTGGGAAGTCACAAACTTTTATGGCGCAGACAAAAAGTACGTTTACATTCAATCAACCAAAGAATCGCCGATTGAAAGACATTTGTACAAGGTGAAAATTACAAATGGAGAAATCACTCGTTTAGATCGAACAGCGGGAACACATCAGGCCAATTTTTCGTCCGACTTCAATTATCTACTTGATCAATGGGAAGCCTTCAATATTCCGAGGCAAACGGATTTGTCGACATCTGCTGGGAAGCTAGTTCGCACCATTAACAAAGCAGATAATCCAGTTGCTGATTTTCAATTTGGTGAAAATAAAATCGTTACAATTAAAGCTGACGATGATTCAACGACTTTATACGGTCGAATGATTCTTCCAGCAAATTTTAATCAAACAAAAAAATATCCAACGATCATATATGTATACGGAGGTCCACATACACAACTAGTGAATAATACTTGGCACAATGATGTGAGATGGTGGCAATACTACATGACATCGCATGGTTTTATTTTATTTACTGTAGACAGCCGCGGATCAGGAAATAGAGGTGCAGCATTTGAAAATGTAATTCACCAAAATTTAGGCATCGCTGAAACAGCCGACCAAATGCGTGGGATCGAATATTTAAAAAGTCTGCCGTATGTTGATGCAAATCGCATAGGGGTTCATGGCTGGAGCTATGGTGGTTTTATGACACTTAACTTAATGTTGCGCCACCCCGAAACTTTTAAGGTGGGGGTTGCCGGTGGACCGGTAGTTGACTGGAGCATGTACGAAATTATGTACGGAGAACGCTACATGGATACGCCACAGGAAAATCCGACAGGATATCAGGAAGCAAATATGACCAACCATGTGAATAACTTACAAGGGAAGTTAATGCTCGTTCATGGTGCTCAGGACTCGACGGTAGTGATGCAACATAGTATGAAGTTTTTAAGAGAATGTGTAAGACAAAATAAACCCGTCGACTTTTTCACCTATCCCACTCATCCTCATAACGTGCGCGGAAAAGACCGTGTTCATTTAATGGATAAAGTTAGTCAGTACTTTTTAGACTATCTGTAGCAGATGAACAACAATAGTTGCCCACCAATCGATTCATTTTATATTCTATTCGAACCGTAGTACCTGAGGTTTGCGTGGTTGAAAGCTATAAAATTGTGCTTTTGAACGTTCATTTAACACTCCACCAAAAGCTCCAATGTCTGCCGGATGATTTGGGAAATAAGACAAACGCAGCTGTATTGTTCTAAACACCAGATTTTCGTTTCTTATTCGAACGCCAGCCCCAATTCCGGCATAATATTTCTGATCAAAAATCAGACTTTTACTAGAGCCAATTATTCCAAGATCAACAAATCCAAAAAAAGCAAAATTGAAATCCAAAACACGTTTCGGAGTAAACAAAACCGACTCGACATTTAGGCTCAATCGTTGCTTCCCAATGGCCGATTTACTATCAAAGCCTCGAATCCCTCGTTCACGAGACAAATACAATTGTTCTAAATCGAATCGTTTTAAACCAATTATATAATTTAACTTTACAAATTGCCTAAAGTTCTTTCTTCCAATTGTGTATAAACGCGAAATGTAACTTCCGGTTAGATCAATCTGCCCTTGTTCGAATTTATAGGAATTAAAAAAACCGCCAATACCCGCCGAAGCGAATAAAAACGACGGACGATATTTTATAAAGTTTCCTGAAGAAAAATACAAATGAGAATACCAGCGATTGACGAATTCATTGTCGTCGAACCCAACTACCCATTCATGTAGGTATCCCTTTGGAATATCTTCGGTAATACCGTAGCTATAGATTAAGTAGTCTCTGTAATAGCTTCGTTTTGATAAACTAATACTGGCGAGATAGAATTTTGAATTGGCGAAATACTGATTATTCATCGGGTCGGGCTCCGGACGTTCAAAAAAATGATAATAACGCACCCGTCCGGCTGCAACCAACTGACTGCTTTTATTCGACATTCCTTCATTTAGTTGAAAAGCATAACCACCCCATAAGTCATAGTGCCGATAATCCAATTCCAATTCATCGAGAATAATCGGGGAATCTTCAAACAAGCGATCCGCTCGCTTCCATCGAAGCAACTTCAATCCACCTCCCCATTCAGTTGACGATCGTAGAAATTCCTTCTCAAATTCGAAACCTACTCCTTTTCGCTTATATGTATTGGCATATACCAATGAGATGTTTAAAAAATTACCTCCGATATTATTGACTTTATAGAACGTTTCGAACCCCACGTATGGCTCCCGATCAACATGCCCAACTATTTTTGCAGAAATCTGGTGTCCAGCCCCCCAAATATTTTTGTTATACATTTCTAGGTTCGCACCCTGCAATCCATTGACACTTCCTCCAATTCCAAATGCAAAGACGTCTTTCGTAAGAACGGTGAGATGAACCTGCTCTGTATTTAAAGAATCTTGCCGCACCAAAAAACGCACATCTTTTATAAATGGTAAGCGTCTTATTATTCGTTCATTGTCCAGCACCTGCTCAACATTTAATGTATCACCTTTTTGCACCAGAATATTTTTCCGAATAATTCGCTCATTTGTTTGGGTATGCAATTTATTGGCTGTTTGTCCAAGCCAGGTGTGACTTGTTCGTGCGGTATCCCTAAACGAGGGGCCAATAATATCTAACTGTTGAATCTGAATTGATGCAATGGTCTTCCCTTCAAGAAGGCTCATTTGAAAAAATTCTACTTCAAGTTGGTTTTGATTCCTTTTCCCTTTTTTAGATACGAGGTTATTGTATACTAATCGCGTAATCTGATGTCGATAGGCCTTGTTTTTTAAGGAGTCGTAAAATAGCTCGGTGCTACTATCAACATCCACGGAGTCTTCAATTTGTTCTTGAGCCACCACAACTTTACTGCTCAAAAACAATCCGAAACAAAAAATCACTATTAAATTAACCGCCCTAATCACAGTAGCTTTTTTACACAATATTATCTTTTATAAACGTTCAAACCTTAGTCGAATTATCATTTTAACTAGTTTTAACATCTACACAAATCGCTTTATTAATTCGTTTAAATTACTCTAAAAATCGAAATCTGAAGATAATTCAATAAATATTGTTGATGAAAAAAACGATTAGCAATTTTGTATTGAATCATCAGATTGAGGGCATTTTGTTATTAACTTTGCCGAACATGTCAAAATTCAAGAAAATATATAAAGAAAATATATATGGAATAATAGGAACCTTGCTTTTCCACATACTATTATTTAGTAGTTTCTTACTTGTCAACATTAAACCCGAAGACGAGGTGAGAGAAGAACCAATCATTATTGACTTTTCTAACATCAAAGAATTGGAAGAACCGAAGCCTGAAGAGCTACAAGAAAAAAAACAAGACGAAAACACCCCTTCAACACCCAATGAATTGGAGCAATTAACATCCAGAAGTAATCGGGCCGTAAATGATGCGCCTATAAAGGATCCATTTTTCGATGAAGATTATCAGCGAGAAATTGCCGAAGCCCAAAAGCTTGTTTCGGATGTGAACAAACAACTTTCAAAAGAGGTAAAAGACATTGAAGAATTTACAATGCCTGAAGAAACCACAGACGGAATGAACCCGGATTCAATAAAAAATACGATTTATTCGGGAGAAAGCAACATTCACTATTTTATAGAGAATCGGTATCATCGCCGACTTCCGATACCTGTGTATCTGGCTCAGGGTGGCGGTCTGGTTGTTGTAGATATTGTTGTAAACCGGCGAGGGCGAGTTATTGAATCAAATGTTAGAAAAGAAAGGGATTTACAAGATCCAATGTTAGCCATTTATGCAAAACAAGCTGCAGATCGCACTGTTTTTAATTCAGACAACACGGCGCCACCCCAACAAAAAGGTACAATTTCCTACACATTTGTAGCACAATAAAGGCCTATATGAAGAAAAAACAAATATTTAACATCAATTAACAAATTTTTAACTCAAATTAATGCTTTAGAGCATATCTTTGTAGTACGTTTTTTTTCATAAGTTTAGGTTTAGTTAGGTTAGTTAGTTTAGTGAGAAAAGGTAGGCCAGAGGGTCTACCTTTTTATTTTCAAATACAATCTCAACCGACATACTTCACAGGATCTCAGATTCGACAGCAGCTTTAAGATCTATTTCTTATTTCCAACGTTAGTAAATTACACTCATTTTTAGAACACCCCAGAATTTTAATTTATCTTTCTAGTTCTTCATTAATTTAGACTTCAAGAGCTTTAGCAGTTATTTAATTACTTAAGAAAATACTGAATGATTGGTAAATTACACAAAGCAATAAACTCCCTTGAATACGCCCTTTCATTTGCTTTTTAAACATTTTATAGGGATATTTAATGCGGAAAACAGAGGTATTGACAATATCGTTTGTTTTTTAGCTTTAGAGTCAGAGAATCAACCTACTCCAGACATAAAAGAATTAAATAGAGAAAATGGTTAACTATACGAATGAAGAGCTTCTCAATGGAATTCTGAGAAATGATAATTTAATTCTCCAGTACATCTACAAGAACTTCTTTTATAAGATTAACTTCTTCATAAAAAAGAATAGCGGAGATGATGAGGATTCGAATGATATTTTCCAGGAAGCAATTATTATTATCTATCGTAAGTTGAAAGCCAATGATCTTGTCCTTGACTGCTCATTCGAAACTTATCTGTACTCTGTGTGCAGGTTTCTATGGTTGAAACAGCTTGAAAAGAGAAAAAACGAGCGTGAAAAAATTCAAGACAATCATGATTTCAATGAAGATATTTATGATAATAGTTTTGAAGAAACAGCAGATTTAAATGAAAAATACAAACTCTACCAAAAACATTTTAAAAATCTAGGTAAAGACTGCCAAAAGATTCTACAACTCTTTTTTGATAAGGTTCCCCTTAAACAAATAGCTCAGGTAATGGGCTACCAAAGCGAAAAGTACGCAAAAAAGAGAAAATATAAATGCAAAGAATATCTGGTAAAAAGTATCAAACAGGATATTGAGTATAAAAAAATATTGGAAGACAACGCTTAACTCTATATTTTTTTATACCCAAATACATTTTATTTTCTATTACCACTAAGCAACAGTTTTTCTGATTGATTTTTCTGAAAAAGATCATTGTCGTAATGGCACAAGAAGTCACTACTAAGAATATATTTTTGAAGAAAAATACACAAACTTTTAATTAACATTACGTCGTAAGGGGTTACCTTTCTTTTACGGTAAACTCTCCGAAAAAACCACCCCCCCATCAATTTTCTCATAAAAATTAAATTTAAGGGGTTACCTTTTGTCCCTTCTAGGAATAAAAGAGTGAAAATGATAAAATACACTAACGAAGAGTTTCCCAGTAGATTCCGAGTTAATTTCTAATTCTACAAGAACGTTTACCCAAAGATTTCGGTAACAACAATCCGTTTTTTTTTATGATTGTTACTAACCAACCGAACTTCTCAAGTATAATTTTTGCTCGCCTTTTTAAACAAACTGTATGATTTGACTGTAAAAATCAAAGAACATCTAAAGACAATAGCCATTAATGCTTGTGCTACGGGAAATTTGTATAAACTTCTCAAATAAATCCAGAAAGAAACAGAAGAGGATATTGAAAATTAAAATTTTGGAAAGATGATACGTAAAAATAAAATTGAACTAATTGATAAGTACCTTAGTGGGGAGTTGACCGGCGAAGCGCTAAGTGAATTCAATATACAACTGAGCTACGATTCAGAATTAAAAGAAGAATTGAAGCTTCAACTGGAAATACAGGACGCTGTTAGCGAAACGGACATCCAAAGCCTGAGAAAAAATCTGCAAAATATTGTTTCGCAGGAACAAGAGGCTAAAAATGAAAATATTATAGATTGTGAAGATGAATTTTTCAGCTTCGAACTTTCTGAAGACCTATCATCTTTCAAAGAATTTAATCAACCGGTCAGTATCAACGATATAGTTAGCATGGGACAGAGCCTGCCTAAAATTCATCTGGCTCAGCACAACATCGCTTCCAAAGAAAATATCCACCACTTTTATAAAGAACAACAAGCACAGGAGGCTGCTTCTGATGACGAATTTACTCTCACCCCAATGGATGAAGCTATTTTTGAGGATCTACAAAATGCACTAAACGAAACTGACATCCATGATTTAAGGGCAAACTTACAGCAAATTGCAGCGAGTGTCCCGGCACACAAAAGAACAACTCAGGAAATTGATCAATACATCAACAACGAACTTAGCGAACAACAACTAGCTGATTTCGAACAAGAAATAATACTAAGTAAAGATCTGAAAAATGATTTTGAGTTACACAATGATATCGACACAGCAGCTTCTGAAAGCGATATCATGAATCTTCGGGCCAGCCTGCA
Organism: uncultured Sunxiuqinia sp.; assembly: GCF_963678245.1. NCBI lineage: Bacteria > Pseudomonadati > Bacteroidota > Bacteroidia > Marinilabiliales > Prolixibacteraceae > Sunxiuqinia > uncultured Sunxiuqinia sp. Next base: position 33,896 of record NZ_OY782767.1, on the reverse strand, counting down.
ATCCATACAGCAAACTGAAGCTTCAACAGCCCGCAAGGTTGAAGAAATAGATCAATACCTGAATAATGAGTTGAACGAAGAAGCATTGGCCTCTTTTGAAGCTGAACTGGAAAGTAATCAGGATTTGGCAGCCGAACTGGAATTATTCGAAGAAATCGATCAGGCAGTTCAGGAAACAGGGGTTATGGATCTCCGGGCTAAACTGGGAACCATCATTGACCAGGTAAACCAGGAAGAAAAACAAAAGCGTTCATTCGCAACCAAAATAGCAACATCAAGAGTTGCCATCGCATCAATTGCAGCCTCGCTGATATTAATATTAAGCATTAGTGGACTCATAAACAGGCACTCGAACTCGAGCGACGCCCAACTTTACAGCCAGTTTTATCAGCCTTACGAAACAACCGGTATATTCCGTTCTGGTGACGCGTTGATCGACAGCAAGCTAACCAAGGCACTGCACAAGTTCAACAAACAAGAGTACCGGGGAGCAATCAACCTATTCAGTGAAGTACTGAAAATCGACAAAAACAATCCGGTGAGTAACTTCTACTCAGGAATTTCATATCAAGAAACAGGACAAGTTAAAATGGCTCTGGAATCATACCAAAGAGTAATACTCGACAGAGATAACCTGTTTATTGAACAAGCTCAGTGGTACATCGGATTGTGCTATCTGCAAACTGAAAACAGGGAAAAAGCTTATAAGCAATTTAAGCGAATAGCTGCAAACCAAGGCTATTACCAGGAGAAAGCAAGTGCTGTCTTGAGAAAAATAAAATACATCGAATAACAAATTAAATACGCAAATAACAAAAGATACAACGTTAGCAAATAGAAAAAATGAACCGTTAATACTTAAAATCCTTTGTTCAATCATTCCTTAGTTCAGTTCAATATCCTTAGTTCAAAAGTTCATTTTTTTCGGTATTCCTGATGAAATTCCTAATTATCCTAAAACGTTCATGAAGAGTAATTACGAATACCTTCCTTTCGCAAATAAAGTTTTTAAATAATGGTTATACAAAGCCCGGATTGGTTAATCCCGGGCTTTCCTTTTGCGGTAAACTTGATCGATAAATAGTAATACAATAACCCCAAAAATGACAAGAATAAAATAGAAGTCTTTGCTCCCAAAAAGAGGATCAGCATTACCAACAACCACATAACCAAGCCAATAATGAGGATGAGCCTTCAGCGGATCAGCATTTTCAATATGGACTAACTTGGCTGAACGTAAAGATTCATTCTTACTTTTCCCTTTTGATAGGAACTTGTAAAAGTCTTTCATGATGTGAGCGCCGGATTCATCCTCCACTTCCCACAAAGTCATCACAATAGACGGACACCCGGCATAAAGAAAACCACGGGCAAGACTCATTACCCCTTCTCCCTTTTGCAATTTACCACTACCGGTATTGCAGGCACTCAAAACCGCCATACGAGCCTTTAAATCCATTGTGTAAATTTCATTGGTATTCAGCCATCCATCATCCTTTTCTTCCAAATATGGCTTCGAAAAGGCCAATTTTGAATACATCGGCAACGTATCATTGACAATGGTATGCATCGCTAAATGAAGAATATCATAATCAGAAGCCATTTCCTTAAATCGACCTTCCTGTGCCAGCGAATCTTCAAAAACATCGCCATTCACATACTTATGAATGAATTCGACTTCTTTTTTTACAGCAAGCAAAGGTAGCAAGCCAGCTCGATACTCCGCATTAGCTGTATAATCCCTGCTATCTCCTTCATAACTTGGAGCAAATGCTAACAGATCATATTTTGCAGTTTTATCATTCTCAAAATAATCGTACAAAAGGGTTGCTGAATAAGTGTAGCTGATTGAGTAATCCCTAACCAGGTATGGCAATACCCTAAAGTTCATTTTGGTAGTATCCGGGAATTCCGAAAGCAAAGCGTCAAAAGGAATATAAGCAAGCTTATCGTCAGGAACAATCACTAAGTCTTTGCCATCCAGAAACATACTTTCATTATCCAACAACACATCGTACAGTTGAAATGCCGATACTGCGTAACCTTTAAACTCCTCTAAACCAGTAAATAAATAAGCCGAACTCGTTAAAAACTGGTAGACAGATTCTATATTTTCGACAAAGCTTGAATCTACAAGTTCTCTTGAAAAACGAAGCTCATCCGAAGTAATAACAAATTTAAAAACCTGCCCTTCAGGTAAACTTGTGGTTGGCTCTTCAATCAAGTATTCAACAAGAGCTGTTTTTTCGTCAATCCTCTTCTGAACCTCAGCAACCCCAACCACATCATTCTGATACTTAAACGAATAGTAATTAGGGAAAGAATCTTCCAAGACTTGCACTAACTGCCCATACTGCTCACCCAGTTGAAATATCTTTGAATTGAACAATTCGATTCTCGCTGAATCGGGATCTGAATTTTGCTTTTCTTCAAACAACATCTCCTTATAATTAGAGATATTCATTTTTAAATAATTCTCCCGATTTATCAAACGATCTGGAATGCCACCAAACTCCTTGGCTTTTGTATCTTTAACAGCTGCTAAAAAGCTGGCCGACTTGCTCTTCTCTGCAAATTCAAACCCTCTTTCGGCGTAGCTGAAATCATTCGTTTGTTGAAATAATTTATAACTAAGCCCCACAGCATCAATAAATGTAGACTCCTGATTTTCAGCCAAGAAAAACTGGCTATCCTCTGAAACGTAGCCGGTTCTAATTTGATGAATCAGTTCTGTAGCACGCTCTATGGTATTTAATGCCAGGTTATAATTTGAAATTGCATCCTGCCTGTTTGATGAAGAAACATTCAAATCAGCAATTGTCTCCAGGCAATTCGCTTTCTTCTTTAAAGCCTTAAGCACCTGTACCTCTGAAACCTCCTGCCCTAACTCTGGATTATCACTGACTAGAAGAGAGTTAAATCCTTCTGATCCTGCGATTAGAGCTTTTTGATAATACTTTAGCGCCTCGTCTAAATCTTCCTTTCGCTTGCTATAAAAATCAGCAATAACGCTAGCAGAAGAACTACGGTTGAAATAATAATCTGCATAATTCAGCATCACATCACTGTACTGCTGACTCTTCTCGGTAAAATACTTTTTTACAATGTCTTCCGACAATTGAGCGTATTTAAAAGCTTCATCATACTCTCCAATAGATAAAAGGAACTCTGTGTAATCAGTATACTCCAATCCCAAATCATATGAGTTTTCTCCTGCTATTTTAACTAATGTTTTGAATGTTTTCTGATAATATTCCTTTGTCGAATCAGACTCTCCAATCTTATCATAAATTCGAGCTAACAGACTATAATAAAACGTCTTAACATTATCAGAAGCTTCATTTAAATTCTCAATTGCGTCATTGATAGCCGTATCATATTCACCTAATAAGTATAAAGCCTCACACACTAGATACTTCCCATTTATAACTTGATTTTGATATTTTTTAGGTTCTAATTGAAAGGCCCTTAAAGCAGCTTGCTGATATTCTAAATTCTTTACAAAGTCCCCCTTTAATTTATAGACCGTTCCTAAGTTTGAATAAACAAAGCCGATGCGTGGATATTTATCACCATACAATGATTTAATTAAACTTTCGGCTTCAACATATATATCAATAGACTTATCATACTCTCCTTGGTTCTTGTGTGCAACACCAAGATTAACAAGCGGCAGAAAGGCTTGAAGAGTTTCTTCCCTATAAATTTGATCAATTAAATTTATAGCTTTTGAATAAGAAACTACTGCTTTTTCAAAATCACCAAATCGTAACGCTCGCCTACCCTCTTGATTAAACTCGCTGACAAGCAAACTATCTCTTTGAAATTGTTCTAAGTCCTGAGAAAACGCAGAAGAAACATAAAAAAAAGAAAAAAGAATAAAAAAAACGCACACCATCATCAGTCTGCCTATCAACAACTTATACCTATATGTGTTTTTTTCTTTCATTTTTTTCTAATTCTGAAGGGGTTACCTTTTTCCCTTAATTGGAATAAAGAAGCGAACAAAGGATAATTAAGGAATTAAAAGTATTAACCATTAAAATTTAAAAGTAATGAAAACTTTATTTGCTAACAACGAAAACAACATTTTTGACTCATTCGAAACTTTAACAAAAGAAGAATTAAACGAAGTAAAAGGTGGAGTGTCTCGGGACCTAGATATGATCGTAGAAGACCTTGACTAATCATTATTAAAGTTATCGAAAATTAATCACTGCACTTATTTGTTTTAAAAGCCCAATAGAATCAGGCATTATTAGTCTCTGTGTCTTTTTATCATTTTCAAACGTTCTTAGAGCAGCGTTCTTGTAATCAAGATTTGAACAGGCAAAAAACAAAGCGTAAATTAATTAAGATAATAAAACTATAAATTAATTAGAAGATTTTTTAGACCCTTTATAAAGTTTATATTCTCTGAAGCTACATGATAGCGAACCGTTGTAAAGCGGAATTTTAACCTCGGGTTTCAACCCTATCGATTTTAAACATTCGTTCGTACTGATTAACCAGGAAGTTGTATTTGGAAAGTGATGTTTTAAACGTTCACCAACCATCGAGTAAAAAGCCTGATCACCAGATTTAATTCGCTCACCATAAGGGGGATTAAACAAAAGAAAAGATGATTCTTTCTTTTCCAGTCGACGAAAATCAGCAATTTCAAGCTGAACAACATCTAACACATTCGCCTTTTCGGCATTTTTATACGCCAAATCGATGTTTTCTCTGGAAATATCAGATCCAAAAATTGTATATCCAAGTTGAGTATGTTCATTTTGGGACTTCATCATTTTAAATAGTTCAGGATCATAACCTTTCCATTTCTGAAAACTATAATTCTGACGACTTTCTCCCGGCAAAACATTTTTAGCCATCATGGCTGCTTCGATAACAATCGTACCCGATCCGCACATTGGATCTCTCAAAGGCTCTTCCCCACTCCACCCAGATAATTTAATCATACCGGCAGCAAGCACCTCACTAATTGGAGCTTCATGACTTCCAGTACGGTAACCGCGCTTATGCAGGGAGTCACCACTACTATCCAGTGAGATTGTGCAATTATTACTGTTTGAAATATGGAGATTAATTAGGATCTCAGGATTATTGATGCTGATTGAAGGCCGCTTCCCATCAATCCTTCTAAACCGATCAACAATGGCATCCTTTGCCTTTAGTGAAGCAAACATCGAATTACTGAATAACTCACTAAACACTTTGCTCTGTATAGCAAAGGTTTGATTCACACCAAAATACTCTTCCCATTTTATTTTTGACACCTGATGATAAAGATCATCAACCCGCTTAATTCGGAAAGACCGCAATGGCATTAATATTTTCAAAGCTGTCCTTAATGAATAATTTGCTTTATACATCAAGGCCAGGTTTCCTTCAAAATAAACGGAACGCCTACCTTCTTCAACATCATCAGCTCCCAAGCCAATAAGTTCTTCTGCTAAAACTTGCTCCAATCCGGCATAAGTAGTAGCAACAAAACGCAATTTATTTGTCATATTTTGATATTAGATGCCAGCTCCATCGCTGAACGCGGTTTCTCGGGCTTTAAATTGAACAATTTTAGAATTTGGTGCTACATTATTGGTTACCCATACGTTACCACCAATAATTGAATTTTCGCCAACAGTAATTCGCCCCAGAATAGTCGCTTGAGCGTAGATAATTACATTGTCTTCAACAATTGGATGACGAGGAACACCTTTAATAGGATTACCATTTTCATCCAATGAAAAGCTTTTAGCACCCAATGTAACTCCCTGATAAAGTTTAACATTATTTCCGATAATACAAGTTGATCCAATAACAACACCGGTTCCATGATCAATCGTAAATCCTTCGCCGATTTCAGCCTTTGGGTGAATATCAATTCCTGTTTCAGAATGCGCCATTTCAGCAATAATACGTGGTATCAAAGGCACATCTAATTTCAACAACTTATTGGCAATCCGGTAATTGGAAATTGCCCGAATAGCAGGATAGCAGAAAATAACTTCACTCGGATTTTTTGCAGCGGGGTCACCAACAAAAGCGGTTTCAACGTCACCAACCAGCTTTCTTCGAATTTCAGGCAAGTAGGAAATAAAGTCACTTGCAACACTTTGAGCGTACCTACTGCGTTCCTGAAAATCTACGTCCTCCGGGTTTTCGCAAGTAAAGCACAAGCCTGCCAAAATTTGCTCCGAAAGCAACTCAAAAAGCTCGTCGACATATACCCCCATGTAATGTTTAATGGTATTCGGGCGCAAACTTGTATTTCCGAAATAGCCAGGAAAAAGAATTTCCCGAAGCATGTTGACAATCTGTGCCAACTTCTCAGTTGACGGTAAAGGCTCGCCCAAACGATGTTCATGGCATACCTGATCGTAACTTTGAGGCTCAGATAACTGATCGACGGTTTTATTAATTCTCTCTAGTATATTTAAATCAGATTGCATCTTTTTCTGGATTAAAAAGTGTGGTACTCAAATATCGTTCTCCTGTATCGCAAACTATAACAACAATGTTTTTCCCTTTGTTTTCTTTTCTTTTTGCAATTTCAAGTGCTGCATACACATTCGCTCCTGATGAAATTCCACTAAATATACCTTCTTGCTCAGCTAAAGCGCGCGCAGTATCAAAAGCGACATCATCTGAGACCGTGAAAATTTCATTGTAAATCTCTGTATTCAAGACTTTAGGAATAAATCCGGCTCCAATTCCCTGAATTTTATGTGATCCCGGAGATTTGCCGGACAAAACGGCTGAATTGCTAGGTTCAACAACCACACAATGAACCGAAGACTTCTTCTTTTTCAATATTTCGGATACACCCGTAATTGTACCTCCCGTACCTGCTCCGGCAACAAAAACATCCACTTCTCCTTCGGTATCATTCCAAATCTCATGTGCTGTTGTCCGGCGGTGCATCTCTACATTGGCCGGATTGGCAAATTGCATGGGGATAAATGCGTTTTCAGTTTCACGTGCCATTCGTTCCGTTGTCTCAATTGCTTCTCGCATACCGCCTTTTGCTGAAGTCAGAATCAACTCTGCTCCGTATGCTTTCAAGACCAGTCTGCGTTCCAGCGAAACACTTTCGGGCATTACAATTTTCAATTGATACCCTTTTACCGCGCATACCATAGCCAGCCCAATTCCTGTATTGCCACTTGTTGGTTCTATTATAGTTGTCAAGTCTGTAATCTTTCCATCTCTTTCAGCTTGCTCAATCATTGCCAGGGCTAAACGATCTTTTACTGACCCTCCCGGATTTTGTGATTCCAGTTTAGCAAAAACCCGTGCGTGACAATCCTTGGTAAGCTTATTTAACTCAACCATTGGCGTATTGGCAATCAGTTGAGTGATATCTTTTGCGATTTTCATCCCTAATACATTTTTGAGTGTTGTAAATATATCCTACGGCCTACATTTCTAATCCAGAATGGGAATGGATGAACGATCTTAACAGTAGTCTTTTCATCACAAAAGTCTTTCTTTTCTAGCTGAAAAACAAGGAAAGTCTTGATATAAATCAGGTTTCAACAAAATTGCGGACAGCACATATGGCATTTTGAATTCGTTCCTCACCTATTCCTCCAATTTCAACATATCGAAGGTTCCGGTTCTCCAATTCCTGTTTATAATCATGGAATAACTTCAGGCGATCTTCACCTCCATGCTCCCTCAGCGGATCAGCTTCCCAGGGAATATCAGGCAAACACAGCAGATATAAATCAATGGAGAGGTTCGAAATTTCAGACTCAAGCCAATCCGGTTCCTTTTTAAAAACCCACTGAAACCATATTTTCGTAATAATCAACCAGGTATCAAAAAATACTATTTTAGTTTTACTTTCCCCAGAATGCTGGTACTGCTCTAGTTGCTTTCGGGTGATTAATTCTAAATCTTCATAAGAATATTCGGTTGAATGTTCGCGGAAATATTCGCGTGCATATTCAGGATAAAAGGTTCCTTTGAAATAGGCGGCCAATTCTTTGGCTAATGTACTTTTTGCTGTTGATTCAGGCCCCGTCAACACCACGCGTATTTGTTCAGCCATGTTGTTTTATTAAATCGTTTTTCCAACTCCGATACCCCATAGCAGCCATCACGGTATAGACAACGAACAAAATAACCGTTGGCCATAAGTCTTTAAAGCCGTATAAAACAGCTGAAAAAGCATCAACAAAAATCCAAATCAGCCAGTGTTCAATATATTTACGTGCGAGCATCCAGGTAGCTACAATACTCATTGCCGTTGTTAGTGAATCGCCATAAGGAACAGGTGAGTCGGTGTAATACTTCAACCCAAAAAGAAAGATTGCAAACAAAGCCGTAGTCACTAAAACTAATGGCAGGTATAGTTCTTTTGGAGTGCGCATAACCTTGAGCTGCCCGGTTGAATTCGGATTTCCTTTCAACCAATGATACCAACCATAAATGCTGACCCCCACATAATACACCTGTAGGAGCATATCGGCATAAAACTTTGATTCCAGAAAAACATACACATACAAAGCCGAGGTTATCAACCCAACAGGCCAGGTGAAAATGTGCTGCTTAATGGATAGAAAAATGTAGACAAGACCAAGCACACTTCCTAATACTTCTACATAGTGTGTTGCCAGCCAAGCATAAACAGTATTGGCCATCAGCTTATTTCTCTACCAACAGATTATTGTACTCCGTACTATTTTCCAGAACTCGAATCGCTTCCCTGATCACATCGCTATCGGAATTCATAATCTGATAGTACTCGCTCAAGCCAAATAAATCGCGGGCAATTAATGCTTTAATGTGTTGACGAATTAACGGGCGGGCAAATTCAACACTGCCTTCTTTCTTTTCAATTCCTTCTTCATCCGCTTTGGCGATCATTTTATCCACCAGTTCTTCATCAACTTCAAAACTCTTTTTGTAAACCTCAAACGAACTGTACTTTTTGGTAAACTCTTCCCGATTTATGTCCATGTAATCCAAGGCGGTAGTGTATATAATATTTTTACGTGCCATTTGGTTGAAGTAGCCATAGTAAACCGACGTATCCATTGGAACGAAGATATCAGGCATAACGCCACCACCGCCATAAACAGTCCGTTTATTATTCAAGGTTTCATAAATCAGCTCATCATCAAAATGAATGCTGTCGGCTGAGAAAAACTCACCGGTCTCGAACCTCTTTTTATAGTCTTTTCGATAGGCCTCTACCCCTTCATCATAGGGTTTCTGAATACATCGTCCGCTTGGCGTGTAATAATGTGCTGTGGTTAAGCGAACCATAGACCCATCATTTAAAAAGAAAGGCTGCTGCACCAAACCTTTACCGAACGAACGGCGTCCGATTACAACTCCACGATCCCAATCCTGAATTGCGCCCGACACAATTTCACTGGCAGAAGCCGATCCTTCGTCGATCAACACAACCAGCTTGCCTTGCTCGAACTCGCCTAGCGCCGATGCTTTATATTCTTTTCGTTTGTTGTTGGTACCTTCCGTATAAACAACCATTTTAAACGCCCCCAAGAACTGGTCGGCCAACTCAATAGCTGCTTTTAGATAGCCGCCACCATTGCCACGGAGATCGAGTACCATATTTTTAAAATTTGGCTTCTGCTCCAACTCTTTAATCGCGGTGGAAAATTCTTCGGTTGTGGTTGCCGAAAAACGATTCAACTTAATATATCCGGTTTCATCATTAATCATGTAAGAAGCGTCCAAACTATGAATCGGAATTTTATCCCGGATAATACGGAAATCCAACAAACCATCTTCACTATGGCGAAGGACTTTTAGATTTACCTCCGTGCCTTTGTCACCACGAAGCAGATCAAACACATCGCTGTTTTCCAAGCCAATACCGGCTATATTTTTGTCATCAATATCAACAATACGGTCGCCGGCCTGAAGCCCGACTTTTTCGGAAGGCCCGCCTGGAATCGTTGACACAACCAACAAGGTATCTTTAAAAATACTGAATGAGATTCCCACTCCCTCAAAGCTACCTTTCAAGGGCTCGTTCATTTTTTCGACCTCTTCTTTCGAAATATAAACCGAGTGAGGATCCAGCTGTTTCAAAACCTCAACCACCGCTTTTTCTGTTAACTCATCAATATTAGTTGTGTCGACATAATAACTTTGTACGAGTTGCAGCAGTCGTCCAAACTTCATCATGTTGGTTTGAACATCTTGTGCCTGTGCGGTATGATTTACGGAAATCAGGCCTAATGCCAGTATGATTCCCAATGCGATTGCTTTTCTAATTCTAATCATTTTTATTGCTTTCATGCTGTTTTATCTTTTCCCCAAACGATCAAATTCTGCTATTAGTTTACAGACAATTAACGCGTTGTTATTGTCTTTGTTTTATTACCGTAGGAATTTTGAACCGTTAAAGATAGAAGATTATCGCCCGTAGAACAAAATCTTCGAATTAATAAGTGTTAAAGATTAAGAAGAGGTGATGAATAATGGATGTTCAAAATTGAATCTACTCAACAAAAAAGCAGACCAAAGTCTGCTTTTATCTATATCATTTGATATCGTTTTATTCCCACTCGATGGTTGCCGGTGGTTTAGAACTGATATCGTAAACAACCCGGTTAATTCCGCGAACTTTGTTGATAATGTCATTCGATGTTTTGGCCAGAAAATCGTAAGGTAAATGTACCCAATCGGCTGTCATCCCATCGGTGGACATTACCGCCCGAAGCGCCACCACATTTTCGTAGGTGCGCTCATCGCCCATTACTCCAACCGACTGAACCGGCAACAGCATTACGCCTGCCTGCCAAACATCGTCGTACAAATTCCATTCGCGTAAACCGTTGATAAAAATGGCATCGGCTTCTTGAAGCATGCGGACTTTTTCAGGAGTTACATCACTTAAAATACGAATTCCCAATCCCGGACCGGGAAACGGATGACGTCCCAACAATTCTTTTCGAATGTCCAACGCTTTTCCAACACGGCGAACCTCGTCTTTAAAAAGTAAGTTAAGCGGCTCAACCACTTTCAGGTGCATTTTCTCGGGTAAGCCACCTACGTTGTGGTGCGATTTAATGGTTGCCGAAGGGCCATTCACCGACACCGATTCAATCACATCAGGATAAATCGTTCCTTGTGCCAGCCACTTCACATCTTTTATTTTGTGTGCTTCAACATCGAATACTTCAATAAAGTCGCGGCCAATCACTTTGCGTTTTCCTTCCGGATCAGTAATTCCTTCCAGGTCGTCCCAAAATTTTTGTTTGGCATCAACACCAATCACGTTCAGCCCCATATCTTTGTACGAATCCAAAACCGATTCAAATTCATCTTTACGCAACAAACCGTTATCCACAAAAATACAGGTCAAATTTTTACCAATTGCCTGATGCAACAACACTCCGGCAACGGTCGAATCTACTCCTCCCGACAATCCCAAAACCACTTTATCATTCCCCAGTTTTTCTTTCAGCTGAGCAACCGTAGTTTCAATAAACGAATCAGGAGTCCAGTCCTGCTTACATCCGCAAATATCGACCGCAAAATTTTGTAGCATTTGTTTTCCTTCGGTGGTATGGTACACTTCGGGGTGAAACTGAATACCATAAGTTGTTTCGCCGTCAATTTTATAAGCGGCATTTTTCACATCGCCTGTCGATGCAATAATTTTATACGATTCGGGTAAATATTCAATGGTATCGCCATGCGACATCCAAACCTGGCTTCCTAAAGTTACCTCTTTAAACAGATCATTTTTCGAATCGATAAAACCTAGATTGGCTCGACCATACTCGCGTGAGTTGGAAGGTTGTACTTCGCCACCAAAATAATGAACCATATACTGTGCGCCATAACAAACGCCCAACAAAGGCACTTTTCCTTTTATTTTCGAAAGATCGGGTTTCGGTCCTTTCTCATCGCGTACAGAAAAAGGGCTTCCACTCAAGATCACTCCTTTCACACTTTCATCAATCTCAGGGTATTTGTTGTAAGGATAAATCTCACAATAGATGTTGAGCTCGCGTACTCTCCGGCCGATTAATTGGGTGTACTGCGAACCAAAATCGAGGATTAAAATTTTCTCTTGCATGAATCTGTTTTTTGGATGGGGCAAAGATAAACAAATCCTGCAATGCTCCTTAAAAAGTTTTTAAACAAGAAGGTTCATTTAACAAATAAGGAACTAGCTGCTATTTAAGAATGCCAAGTGTCGCTGGTTCAAGATCAGATGTCCAGCGAGCAAGTCCACTTATTGTCCAAATCGCTTCGCACAAATGCTCATCATTATTTATCGTAAGTTTTCAACAAGTAATCGCTACAGGATCTATTTTTTTGTAAATTCGGGAGTTGAGCGTGTACAAATATAGCTGTTGTCATCGCTCTAAATTTGGGATAACAAATAGAGATTATGGCGATTATCGGGAGTCAAGATTTAAATAATATATTTTAATTTTAAAGTTTTGGCAATTGCTAACAAACACAAAATCAACAATTAAATGGACTTAAATTATATCGACATCAATAAACGACTTTGGAATCATAAAACAGAAATTCATTACGATTCTGAATTTTATGATGTGGATTCCTTTATCAGAGGAAAAGACTCGTTAAATCAAATTGAACTTGAACTGCTTGGAAATATTAAAGGCAAAAAGATTTTACATTTACAATGTCACTTCGGACAAGACACAATTTCTCTTTCAAGGCACGGGGCATTCGCGACAGGAGTTGATTTCTCGGAAAAAGCAATTGAAAAAGCTCAACAACTTAATGATCAAGTAGGAACAAATGCAAAATTCATTCAATCTGATGTTTACAAACTTCCAGAGGTTCTGGACGAAAAATTTGATCTTGTATATACATCTTACGGAGTGATTGGTTGGTTGCCAGACATGAAAGAGTGGGCAAAAGTCATCGATCATTTTTTGAAACCGAAGGGAGAATTTATACTGGTTGAGTTTCATCCGATTGTGTGGATGTTTAGCTACGACTTTAAAAAAATTGAATTTGACTATATGGATTCTGATCCCATAATTGAAGAATTAGAAGGAACCTATACGGACAAAAACGCCAGGATTAAAGACAAATCAGTTAGTTGGAATCATGGATTGAGTACGGTCATCAATTCAGTTATAAAAACAGGATTAAAAATTACAGATTTCAGAGAATACAATTATTCACCGTATGATTGTTTTGAGAACACCGTAAAGACCGACGACCAGAAATTTAAAATTAAAGGATTGGAAAATAAAATACCGATGACTTACTCATTAAAAGCCATAAAATGACAGAAATAGAAACAGCATACCGCTGGCAAAACAGCCCGGCCCGCGAGCAACTTCCACTGTCCCTCTTCTTAGTGCCAGCGGAGACAATTGGCAGGCCGGGGATTTCGGCTCAAAACGACTGACGGCATTCCATTTCTTACCCGCTATTTGAGTCCTATCTCGTGTGACATGAATGAAAAAACACAAAATTTAACCGAACCCGTCACAACGCATCCAACTAAAACGGCATCTTTGTGTTTAGCAATAAAACAAAGCTATTTACTGAATGAACATCACCATCGAAAATATACTACTGGTCGGATCGCTACTACTTCTAATCAGCATTCTGATTGGAAAAACCTCCTACCGTTTTGGAATTCCTACCCTCGTTCTGTTTTTGTTTGTAGGAATTTTGGCTGGTTCGGAAGGAATTGGCAAAATCTACTTCGATAACCCCAGGCTCGCCCAGTTTATTGGTGTTGTTTCACTGAATTTCATCCTATTTTCAGGCGGATTGGATACGAATTGGAAAGCCATCAAACCTGTTTTGTGGCAAGGGCTCTCGCTCTCCACGCTGGGCGTTTTACTTACCGCTGTTTCACTGGGAACTTTCGTCTGGCTGATCACCGACTTCACCATATATGAAGGATTGCTTCTTGGAGCTATTGTTTCATCAACCGACGCAGCTGCCGTATTTTCGATACTGCGCTCAAAAAATCTTGCACTAAAAAGCCAATTAAGACCCACGCTGGAGCTCGAAAGCGGAAGTAACGACCCAATGGCTTACGTACTAACCATCGCTTTTTTAGCTTTGGTTGTCAATCCCGAACTAAGCTTGGCTTCTATTATTCCCGTCTTTCTCAAACAAATGGTGTTGGGAGCTTTGGCTGGCTTTGTTTTTGGAAAGCTGTCGAAATTTACAATCAATAAGATTCAATTAACGTACGAAGGAATCTATCCGGTGTTGGCCATTGCCCTGATGTTTATTACATTCTCGGCTTCTGATTTTATTGGGGGAAATGGTTTTCTGGCCATTTACATTTGTGCCGTTTACCTGGCCAACCACGACTTCATCCACAAGAGAACCATCATTAAAATGTTTGATAGCCTGGCGTGGCTGATGCAGATTGTGCTTTTCCTCACCTTGGGACTACTGGTTTTCCCATCGCACATTCTTCCGGTCATCGGTATCGGACTGGTAATTTCTTTATTTTTGATATTGATTGCCCGACCAATAAGTGTGCTGATTACCCTACTCCCCTTCAGGATGGAGCCCCGCAGGCGATTCTACATTTCCTGGGTCGGACTAAGGGGAGCCGTTCCAATTGTTTTTGCAACCTATCCGCTGCTTGCCGGAATTGAAAAAGCCGATATGATCTTCAACATCGTTTTTTTCATCTCCTTAACGTCGGTACTATTTCAGGGAACTACGCTCAATCTGGTTGCCAAATGGCTACAACTGTCATTGCCCGAAACGATCAAACCAGAGGCTGCACTCGACAACTTCCTGTCGGAACAAGCTAAAAAAATTATGCAAGAGATCACGATTCCTGAAGATGGTTTTGCCAGCGGCAAAAAAATTGTAGACTTGCACTTTCCAAGAACCGCCCTGATTTCAATGATTAACCGAAACAAAGAATACCTGACTCCTAACGGATCAACAATCATTGAACCCAACGACACCCTCATTATTTTGGCAGATAATAAGCAAGCGATGAATGAAGTCCATGAAAAACTGCAAACTTCGGCCAAGCAAGAATAGCCAAGCCGTTCACTTTTAGTGCAATTGTTGTCCTTCGTATTTCATAGTCCCTTGGCAATCCATTAACGAAAAAATGAATACCACCTTAAGATCCCCAACACGATCATGCAAATTCATTCTAAGTCAACAAACGCTCCTGTTCCAACCATTTTCGTTGTTTATTAATGAGTGTAACCAATATCTTCAGGGTATTGACAAATGCAAAATCATTATCTGGTGAAATTTCAAAGCGCCAGCGCCTGATTTTAACTAATAAACCGGTGTATTGTTTTTGATGATTGACTCATCTTTCAGAAATTGCCACCCCTCTCGTCGGGCCCGATCGAGATCCCCCCATCTGATTTGAGTTGCAAACCGGTCGCTGGAAGGATTTCCACAAACAGTAGCGACCATCACACTGAATTTAAACGAGTCGAACACCTCAATGTCATGCGATCTCATATCATCGACTGCCTCGGTGATATTATTATAATATGCTTTCTCGCATTGAATGCCTGCCGGATGATACACCCACACCAACTCAGTTTCCGGGCTCGCATCGATTCTACATATTCTGTATCCGAGCGATCAACCCGCTGTAAGGACTGACAGCCAACAAAAAAGACTAGCATAAAAAGAATGAAACCGATTTTGTAGCTGAAAACCCTAAGGGTGTTTTTGTGATTCATAGATTTTCTATTTGAAGTTCGCTATTTACTACAACAATCAAACCGACATAACTTTCACAACAACTCAAATAAACTTTACCCAACTTTAACAGAAGTTATCAAATTGGTTTATAAACATGAATCTTTTAGCATTTTCTGGATTTAAAAGTATAAAAATCAATGGGTATTTCAGGCAAAAAAAACTGAATATTTTTACGAAGTTTGCTGGAAAACATTACTAGAACAAACTTACCACTTAGATCACAGCCCTTCCCCCCACCCGGGAATTTATTTCCGGAAGACAATATCGTCAACAGTAAGCAGTACCTTACCCGAACTAAGGGCTGCATCTTCAGCAATAAACAAAACATTGCCCCGAACTGGGGGCACATCATCATCATCATCAAACAAAACGTTGCTCCGAACTGGGGGCACGTCATCATCAATAAGCAAGATCTCCCCCCAATAAGGAGCACCTGGTCAACTAAACCAATCAAGCTCGCGAAAATCTGCCTGCTCAAATAATTTATACTGTAAAATTCGTTAACTTGTGCAACGGAAAAAAATAAACTAATGATCGCATCCTTTTTCAAAATGCTTACCGCAGATTGAAATAAGCAGAGAGATTGGTCAAGTATCAGGATGATTGGATTGGGAAAACATGAAGAAGCCGGTTTGATGACATTTTTAACGACTCAACATAATAGGTGTTGTTATACCTCTAAAATTGGGGGTATAACAACACCTCAAAAATTGATATAAGAAATATAACAACACTGGTGTTGATACACACTAGTTATGGTTCATATTGAACCCAGGAAGCAAAAAAAGCCACGATTACGGGATTTTTAAGCTAAAAATGTTCTTAGGGAAGGAATTGAAAACAGAAAAAAATGCCGGTTTAGGCATTTGTCCCAGTCGTTGTAACGGTCGGTTACCGTTGAAGCTGGCTTCTTGACGTAAGTAACGTCTGCAACGACTGAAGCGAAGTTCGGGAAAAAAAATGACAAAGTCAAGTCTTTTATTTCGCGAGCTTTCTGATTTTCAATGAATGAGCAGGGAGAACATTTTACATAAATTCAAAATAAATAATTAGTTTTAAAGGAAATTTTGAATCAACGAACCGTTTAAAATATTATACGGGCAAAAAGAAAAAATAAATTTTAAACGGATAAGCCGCTTAAAAACCCGACAATACAGTGAACTATCCTTATACGAATATAAAGTTAATACCCTGTATTTTAAAGTGGCTTTTAGGGGCAGCGGGCTGGATTCAAAACGCCCGTATTTTATTGGAAGAAGAAGAAAAACAAAAATAAAATACGTAACCATAACAACTTGTATATTTCATACCGGGGACAGGAATTCCCCGGAGCCGGTTTCCCGCGCATTTTTTCCCTTTTTTATGAAAAGGGGCCATCCCGCAAACCGGTACGAAACATACAATTAAACGTTATGGGCAACCTTAAAAAAAGACAATGCCAACTATAGAAATTGCTTCAATAGAATCAAATAGTCTGAATCTTAATCAAAATGATTTTGATGTTGCGATAATTGAAGAAAATAAATTGATAAGTCATAGAGGGCTGTTTCATGACTTTTTAATAAAACAATCTGGAACGATTGTGCATATTGGAAATCCAGATTTAAAAAATGAGGAATTTGGATTTTTTGCAGGTAAAATTATTAACTGGGATTTTGACCCGAGAAATGTGGAAATTCCGAAAGTAAATTTAAATGACCCGACAGACACCTTGGGTGCGAACCAACAGTTTCTATTTCAATTTTTAGAAAAGTATAAAGCAGACATTGATAAAATATTAAAAGTAGCACTCGAAAAATCGCCTATTAAGAGAATCTTTTTTCTTACAGATTATCAGTTCGGACCAGAAAATGGAAGTAAGGAAATAATTTATACAATACGTGACTTTTGGGCGAAACACGACAAGGAAGGATTACGACTAAATCGACTTTATGAAATTTATGGAGAATAGAAACGTAAAATTATAATGACAAAACTTGAAAATAATTGGCGTCAAAAAACACTGACAAACTTAGAAAAAGATGATTGGCAGCATTTTGACAGTGACAGTAGGCTTATCAAAAGGACAAAAGAATTACGAAAAGTACCATTAAATAAGTTTACAACAGAAGATTTGCGAATTATGATTGGACAACAGTTCAGTTTAGACTATCTAATTACTTTAGCTATTGAAACTCTCTCTGTTAACATATTCGCGGAAGGAGACTTTTATGAAGGTGACCTATTAAAATGTACTCTCAATTAGGACTGAGTTTTGGGATAATAACAAAGAATATTACCTACAAATGCAAGAACTAATAAAAGAAAACCTGAGCGAAATCAAGGATGAAATTTTTGACTTAGAGAACTTTAATAAATGCAAATACCAAGAATAATAAATAAAAGGCAGCCCATAACACAGTACATATTGCAGGGCGGGGTTTGGTGGTGCGCCAACTGCGGATTCTCGCATCGCAGTTCCGTGTCCTTCGGACAGGAACGCTCCCCGAAATCCGCCCCGACAACATGTACCAACCGTTGTGGTGCATTTGAAAAAAAGCATCTTGCGCTAAATAATTTACCCCTAATTAGGTATTTGAACTATAATCGATTATAGCTAATTTTATTAACCAATTTAAAATCACAAATTATGAATTTAGACATTTCAATAGATTTCCGAAAAAAAGAAATTCAAAAATTTCTCATTGATGAAAAGGATTCAAATAGAAACTATCAGCAAAATTTTGACATCCCAAGTGGATTTGAATTAAAAGACGAAGAACTTGATTCTCGTATTAATCCAAATCCCTCTCAAACAGAAGAAATACCTTTCCTTGTTACGAAACGATTTGCAGTAGAACAAGCACTTGGGGATTATGACCACCACGATTGCGAAGTCAATTCGCCAAAAACAAGAAAAGGAATAATAAAGATACAAGAAGCCAGAACACAGATACTAAATTTAAATTGTAGCTATTATTTGCTTCTCAAAAGTGATTTAAACCAAAGTGTAATTGATGAATGCCGACGCCTTTTTAATCTTTACAATGCTACTGACAACCCAAATATTGAGGACTGGATTCTAAACAATGCTAATCAAGAAATAAATTCTTCTATGTTCAAAGTCATTTCAACAATGACTTTGGAAAAAGTTGGAGATATTCCAACATCAAGGAATAAAGCTCAAGAAGAGGCTTTGTATGAAAAATATTGTCGTGATCGTGAAACTCGATCAGTTGAAGTTGATATAAATAATGACAACACGAGAATACCATATTCAGATTGGGTAAAAGATTCACGTTTAGGATTAATCGAATTAGATTCCAAAATTTATATTGAACCTGAAGAAAATTCGAATGTTCAAGACGTTGATGACCCTGAAGATATTAATGTTGCAAGACAGATTGGACAAGAAATAACTGATGTAATCATAGATTTAGATTGTAAAAAAGACCCAGGTGTCAAACCTTATACTAAGAAGATATTAACCTTATTAAGATGGCCAGAATTTAAAATAGAATGGAAAAGAAAAACCATTAAAATTGGATGCTCAAAAATTACAATAGTTTACCCTAAACTTTATACTCGAACAGTTTCTTTAGTACTTTATGCACATTATGTAGTTCCAACTAATTTGGGGCTAATAATCCGTTCCGCACTAGAAAAGTGCGCTATAGTATCAGCTCTTCAAGGAGGAGTTGCAGGAGTTGTAATGGGGAATTTGCCAGTTGCAATTGCAGTTTTTCAAACTTCATTTAAGATTTGTATGGAAGAATATTTATTAAGTTGTATTTATCCAAGTCTGTTATTATTAAAAAATAAATCGGAATGGGGAGGAGTGTTAAAAACGCACCACAACAATGGCTATAAGTAATTGCTTGTTCTCGCCTACTTCTGAAAATCCTCGCGGATTTTCAGTTTGGTGTGTACTTGCAAAGTTAATTGCTAACCCACGCAACTACTCATAGCCGATGCCGTTGTGGGTAATTTTTGCGAACCTACTACCAACAAAGGTTATTTTCTAGATTTATAATTATTAAAATTAAATATCTTTAACAGTAGCAAAGCTTTTATGAAGTATAATTTCTAAAACGACTATTGATAAAATGATTCGAAAAGACATTTTCAAAATCACATTCATTTTAATACTTCCATATCTAATAATTTCATCTGGATGCGCAAGAATTGAATGTGCCTCTTTTCCTGAAAACAAAGAAAGTTGGCTTCCATATAATTATGGCGATACTTTATTTCTTATCTCGCAGATAGACACAATTGTTTTACCTATTGTTGAGATTTCAACTTCAGATAGTTATTATACAAGCTGGTCCGATGACTATTCATATTGTCACTCAAACAAGTATATTAAAACTGAGACTGATTCTTCAAAATATGTTAATCTTAGCATAGATATTTTAACCAGTGAAAATATGCCTGATTCACTTATGGATTTTGATATTTTGATTGGCAAATTAGCAGACACTTTTTATGGCAGTCCAAAATCGGACTTTTCAACTTTTAAAAACTCTGTCTTAATTGACGGAATTGCTTATGATAATGTTATTTCAATTAATAGTTTAGAAAACAATAGATTTCAAGAAATTATACTAATTAAAGGTATAGGTGTCTATAAATTAATTAGTAATAATTCAACTATTTACAAAATAAAAGGATTATAAAACTACCCACAACATTTTGTAAATTGCAGTGTGGTGTTTGTAATACGCCATCGTCGCTGCACCTTTCTTGACCGTCATGTCCGTAAACGGACGCTGACGCTCTGCGAAATCCACACCGACAACTTACAATTTACCGTTATGGGCAACCTTAAAACAAAACAGCAAACTATGAAAATAATCACAACCATTTCCTTATTATTTTTTTCAATTCTATTAACATTTGGACAAAAAACCGAAATTGGAAACAAAGTTGGGAGCACGGAATTCAAACAAATCAAGAATGGCGTGTGTGTCAATTATGATTTTATAGACCAAACAAAAGGCAAGATTACTATAATTGAATTCTGGGAGACTTGGTGCGGTCCTTGTATTGAAGGAATGGGGCATCTGAAAGCGTTACAAAGTAAATTTCCGAATTCACTAAAGGTTGTTTGTGTCTCTAGTGATCGATTTGACAAAACAGTTGAATTTATCACAAGAAATGACTTCCCTTTTGACTTTATTTATGACGGAGAGAAGTTACTGTCGGAGATATTTCCGCACTCTGGGATTCCACATACAATACTAATTGATAAAAAAGGACAAATCAATGCCCAAACATATCCTGGTTATGTAACTGAACAAATCCTTACCGAACTAAATAATGACCATCAGGTCAATTTACCAACAAAAAAGAATTTTGTCCCTTCTCAATTAAGAAAAGACAATAATAAAAATTCCTTAATAACATTTGAACTACAGAGACATGAACTAGGCGAAAGAAACTATATTGAAGAAACTTGCAATAAGGACATACCTCTCCAAATAATAACAGGCTACACCGGAAAAGCATATTTTGATACTATAGAAACAATTAATGGTTGTGTAATTGCAGGAAAAAATGCGTTGCAGATATATCAGTATGCATTCGACAATATTCCGACATCACGGTTTATTTATGATAGAAATTTGAATTATTTAAATTCAAGTCTTCCTAACTACCGCTATAAAATGAATTTCTCTTGTTCAAATTTGGTAGGTGATTTTAAAGAAATACTTATCAATCAACTAAATAGTGTTTGGGGGCTAAAAACAGAGATTATCGAAAAAGAAATTACCTATTATGAACTTATAGACATTGATTTAAAGGAAAATAAGATTGTTACCGTACCAAATTCAACAATCAAGATAACGGGAAGTACATCACAATCGTTTAAGGAACTTACAACCAGCAATATTTATACTGCTGAATCAATCGCTGCATTGATTGAGAAGCAAATTGTTTTTTTGCAGGACAATAAATATTGGAATCAGCAAGATAAAAAAATCTACTTTCCAGTTACGACTAATATTAAAGGAGAGTTTGCATTAAACATTTCAATTAACGATGAAAGCTCAAGTGTAGATAAATGGATTGAGTTATTAAATGAAAATGGATTAAGTTTAGTGAAGAGAAAAGGAGAAATAAAATATATAAAAATAGAAAAGGCAGCTCATAACATTTTGTATAAGTAATGGCAGGGGAAGTGCTAAATATCAAGGTTTGTATCCCGCTCAAACTGCGTAGCGGTTTGACAGGAAACTATCACGCAATCTGCCACTACTCATACAATTTTCCGTTACCAAACATATTGAAAAAGAGTTGCTCATGACAAATTAACAATGAAATTATAACTGAAATGAAATTTTATTTAAAGTACAAACATTTAATTTATTCACTTGCCACTTTACTATTTGGCATCTCGATAATAATAAAACAAGAAAGCAAATATCTTCTTGGATTGATTATTTTATCAATATCATTTGGATATTTATTGACTTTTGTTGCATTGCAAATAAAGAATCGGAAACTAAAAAAATCTTTGAATTATTTGTCCTATATCATACCAATTTGTTTTGTGATTTATAGTGCTGTGAAATGGTTAATTTAAAATAATGATAATTTGAAACATAATTTGCGAATTAAGAATTCAATAAGATTTAACGGTTTTATTGCAAAACAAACAATATGAAAAAGATTGATTTTTATTGGGTTGCACTATCAGCAATATTAATTTCACTTGCAATTGTTGCATATTTTAAAAATGGTGATTTTATCTTTTATGCTTTAATGGCAGTGCTATTTATACCTTTTTGTATTAAAGAATTGATTTCTAAACGGCTTTTTAATACTATACGTATAGCAGCATCTGTATTAATGGTATTATACCTAATTTTATTTATTGTATTAGATATTTAGGAAATATTAGAATAAAGAATCTAAATTTAAAATATGTTACTAAGTGGAGCTGAGATTTTTCTATCGTTAATGATAATTGCAATTGGAATAATTCGAAATATAAAATTGTATTTCAACAATGTGGAAAAGAAAAAACAAATCAATTGGTGTTTTAATGTTTATGGCACAGCAATTATTGTAATTATTTGTGGACTATTTACTCCGGCAGATATCCTTTCAAATATTATCTTTTCTATTCCTCTGACAATTATTTATGTTATTCTTCTTAATAAAATCAGATTAAAATATTTCTATTTAAATCAAGATAATAAATGATAAAAAGAAAAATACGTTTGGTAACAAAGTGTCATATGTAATGCGGGTTTCAGCGGTTTTTGCGGCTGCGGCTCGTTGTTGCAACACCGCCAATTCGTCTTTGACGATTGACGGAAAATTTGAAATACTGAATAAACGAATTGGCTCCGTGCGGTTTTGAAAGTTCATCACTTTTAATCCCGCATTCCACATACACCAACCGTTATCGGCAATATTAAAAACGACCTAATGCATAAATTCAATAAATAATGTCAGAGAGAGATTATCATAAAAAAATAATACTTGATGCATTTACGCATTTAGTGAAAAAGGTTGAATTATCTAGCAGTTTAAATTTGCACGACATCAATATAAATACTGAAGATACGTTCTGTGAACTTCTGAATTTTATATACACGGACAGAAAATTCAAGAACCTTAATTCAGAACTTGAAGGCAACTATACTGCAATTGATTTAGGTGATGATAAAAATGATATTGCAATTCAGGTAACATCCACTATAAAAAGAAAAAAAGTTGTCGAAACTCTTAATAAATATAAAAACGAGGATTACGCTAAAGTTGTAATTCTGTATTGCCGAATAAAGAAACCAAAAAGAAATACTGGCTTTGAGGAAATAATAAAAGACAAGTTTGAATTTGAAGAATGGGATTTATCAAAATTGTTGAATATCATGCCATTTTCAAATCTTAATCGTCTTGGTGAAATTTCAGAACTTTTAAATCGTGATATTATATCTAATATTCCAGACATAATTAAAAAAGATGATTTAACTGCTATCGAAGAATGGGAAAAAACAAATCCAACCGATATTAGAAATATTACTGACAAATTAAAATCTGCAAGTTCAACTGTCAAAGAAGTACGAATAAAAAAATATTGCCGGGATATTGCATCAGGGAAGGTTGAGCTTTCCCGACACTCAGAAAGGGTAATAAGTGCAATGAAATATCGAATCTTTGAAGTATGTCAAGATGAGCTTATTGATTTCGTTGAGAATCAAGACGACGGCGAATTATCAACTATCGAACTAACTGCATTAATTGAAAGATACACCGAAAGAGCATTTAAAATAATTGAGGACAAATCTCAAGACTATATTTATCCTTTAAGAAATAGAGATATTTTAAGAAAAGTTGTATTAGCATTAATCGATGAGTGTTATTTATCATTTGATGAAGAAGGAATTTACACATGAAAAATAAGGCATTTGCAAAAAAGCGTATGATGTTTATTCAGAAGGAAGATTATAATTTCCTTACTTATAATCTAATAATTCTTCTGTATTCATTAAAATGCACATCCCCTGACCGAAAGTTTAAGGATTTCAGGAAAGTAGCATATTTGATTGAATTTATTAACTCGGGTGGAAATATTACCGAATATACAAGAGATGAATTGGCAAGCATATACTCCAAGGCGCAACTAAAAAAACAGCTTATATCACATCTTTTGGTTGTACTCAGAAATCACAATTTTATTGATGTTTCTATAAATTCCGTGAGTAATTCATTTGACATCTGGCTAAATTTAGAAGAGATTCCATCGGAGTTCTTCGATAAGAAGATGTTTAAAAAGGAAATTGACAATATTAAAATGATAAAAAAACATGCAAGTCATTTAAATATTTTAACTGTAAAAACATTAGTTGACAAGTTATTTACCTCAAATAATATACTCACGTGGGAAATTTAATAATAAAACAAGTACGGTATTATGGTGAGCAATATTATTTTGAATCACCAGAATTTGATGAAGGTGTAAACATCATAGTTGGCGACAATGGTTCAGGGAAAAGTACATTTTCCTATTTTATAGAGTATGGGTTAGGCGGAACAGTAAAGCCTTTTAATGATAATGAGAAAAGAGAAAAGTATTCAAAAATACTTGATGACAAAAATAACTTTGTTGAGATAGATATTCAAATTAATGCAGTTGAGTATTCTATAAAAAGGTTTATTAATCAAAATGAAATTTTCATATCAGATGGGGAAACGGTAAATAAATTTCCTATAAACAGGCATAAAGAACATGCTCCATTTATATTTTCTGATTGGTTATTAAAAAAACTTTCGATACCGGTTTTCGAATTAAACTTGGGGGTCAATACGTGGTACTTTAATTTTAGTGATTTATACAGGCTGCTTTGTTATGACCAAGACACTGAACCACGCAGAATATTTAAATCTCCACCAGCAGATAATTTTATAGCAGATTCATCAATAATTAGAAAGTCAACTTTTGAAATAATGTTGGGTATTTCATCAATTGAATATTACAAAAAACTGGATGAACTAAAGAAATTTCAAAAATTAAAGGATGCATCAAAATCAAGATTAACAGACTTCATCGAAATGTATCCAAGAGTATCAGATGATAGAGATGAACTTGAAGATAAGATTGATGAATTTAACCGCCAACTTGAAAAGCTTATAGCAGAAAGAGATTTATATCAAAAGACAAATACAAAGGTTGATGAAAAAACGGAACACTTAGCTCAAATACAGTCAGACCTAATAAATCTTGATTTAAAAGTATCTGAAGATACTGTACAAATGGAAACATATCAATCTGAAGTTTCAAAAATTAGAAAGCTACATACAAACCTCACAGAAGAGATATCTGAGATAAAAAAGACAATATTTACGCACGAGAAATTAAATCTATTCTCAATGGAGGTTTGCCCATTCTGCATGACAAAAAAGCCCAAAAAGGAAGGTTTTTGTATATGCGGAGAAGAGTTTAGTAAAGATAAATATGAGAAATTTGTCTATAGCGCATCTGAGTATACTGAGATTTTGAAACATAAAGAAAAAAGTTTGGCAACAATTCAGGTTGCTTTGACATCATATGACGAAGAAATTAAAAAACTTAGATACTCAATTGATAAAAACACTTCATATTCAAACGATTTAAAACAGAAGCTACGTTCAGTAATAAATGCAATTGAATATTCTGGAAATTCTCAGTTTGTAGATTCTTTAAATGAAAAAATAAATGAAGTAAAAAAAGAAATTTTAGAAAATGAGAATGAGCTAGAATTGACTAAAAGAAAGCGCCAATTAAATAATGATTTCGAAAGCAAAAATCGCGATTACAAGAAAGTAAACCAAGAATTTAATCAATTGAAATTTAGATTTGAAAAAGGAAATGAAAAGACCATTAAGGAATTCAATATAATTTACAACGAATTGATGCAAAAATCATCATGTAATTGTAATAGTGCACAAATTGATGAAGAATATATGCCCTTCATTGATGAAGGTGAATACAAAAATAAGAGTGCAGATGTTCCTAAACGAATGATGTATTATTACACAATTCTTAGTTTATCCTTAAAATTGAAATCCGTAAAACATCCAGGATTTCTTTTACTTGACACCCCTGAAACAGCAGGAATTGACGATGACAACCTTAAACATGACCTTGAATTATTAGAGTTGGCTCTTAAGCTATCTAAAAATAAAGAATCTGATGAATTAGGTAAATTCCAAATTCTACTAACAACTGGAGAGGAAAAATATCCTGAACATTATAAAGACAAAATAAAACTACGATTTAGTGAAAAGAACAAAGATTTTATACTGAAAGAAAGAAATACAGCCGATAACAAATTGTAAATTGCATTGCGGGGTTCGTAGTGTGTCGTACGCTGGATTCTCGCAACATCGTTCCGTCCTACCGGACAGGAACGAGCTCCGAAATCCGCAACGACAACTTACAAGTGACCGTTAGCGGCAAGCATGAATCAAGAATAAAAATGTAATTTGAGAATGATATTTGAAGTTCAAGCTGAAATAATTGGAGATAATTTATCCATCGAGGACAATTTAGAATTTAAAAAATATCCTTTTACAATTCGAGTATTTTGGAAAGAAAAAAGATGTTTTATTTCTTTTCAAAAAAAACTTATGAATACAGACGGGTGTGTCCCGACCTGGTTGCCTGGAAAAAATAATATATCTGAAATTACACTTCCTCAAAACGATTTTTACCAAGATATAATCCACTTAATTCAACACGTTGAATCTTTTGGAGCATTAGACAACAGACTCGAACGAATTGACCTTGAAAATTTGACTTTAAAATGGATTCCAGAAAATGAGAATGAACACATCTCTCCTTTTACGGAAATCACCCGAAACAGAGAGCGTAACCGACAACTTAAAACAATCACGAAAAATTGGCTTCAAAGTACAGTGCTCCATGAGAGACAATTAGGAGATTTATTTATCCCATTTGCATTTTATAGAGACGCAACTATTTTATTTCATGATGCCCGTTACCAATCTGCTTTTTGCTCTTTTTATATGATGCTAGAGTACTTTTTCCATGAAAAACAGTGGGGAATAGAAAAAGATGCGTTTAAAAGAGACGCTTGTTTAAATACTTGTCTAAAAACGACACTTGATAATCTTCCAAACCATGAGCGCCATCATTTATGGCTTATTGATGAACTAAAAAGGAGAAATAAAGAATATAATGAAGAGGGATTATTATTTGTACTAACTCGGTTTAGAGATGAATTGTCTCACGCTGTTGACAAAGACAGAAATCGAAATATTTTTAATGACAGGTCTTTCTTCTCCTTGGCATTTATTGCAATGACTGTATGTTTATTCGTTACAATTAAAAAGAGATTATTGCCATTTGTAAGGGAAAGTGAAAAGGAAGATTTTTTAAAACATGATTGGAAAAACAAAAATGCCAGCCGCTAACACAATACATATTGCAGGGCGGGGTTCGGTGGTACGCCAACTGCGGATTCTCGCATCCCTGTTCCGTGTCCTTCGGACAGGAACGCGCTCCGAAATCCGCCCCGACAACATGTACCAACCGTTACCACACATATTCAAAGACACTGAAGTCGCATAGAAAAATAAAACGATGGGATATTTAATAGTATTTGGATTTATTATTTTAGTTATATTCTTGGTTAATGGAAATAGAAAGGAAACACCAATTTCTAAACCTACGCCAAAACCTCAATTTATTCTAACGGATGAATTCAAGGAAATTATTGGGATTTTGAATAATTCAAATGACAGTGTATTTATTACAGGAAAAGCAGGAACAGGAAAATCATCCTTGCTCAATCACTTCATAAAGAAAACAAATAAAAAATATATTGTTTTAGCACCAACTGGAATTGCTGCTTTAAATGTAAGCGGTCAGACAATACATTCATTTTTTCGCTTTAGACCAAGTATTATTGACCCTACAGAAATTCAACCTGACTATGTCCGAGCTGAATTATTTAAAAAGTTAGAAATGGTAATAATTGATGAGATTTCTATGGTTAGGTCAGACTTAATGCACGGTATCGATATAGCATTAAGAAAAAACAGAAATCGTTTAAACGAACCATTTGGAGGAGTTCAAATGGTCTTGATAGGTGATTTATTTCAACTTCCACCAGTCTTGACCTCTACTGATAGAAATACTATACTGACAAAATATTCTGGACAATATTTTTTTGATGCTCCTGTTTTCAGTGAATTTAATTATCATTTTAAGCTACTAACTAGAATTTTCAGACAATCAGAGGAAGAAGAAAAATTTAAAAAATTACTGAATAATGTTAGAAGCAATAAAGTTCAATTTGAGGATATGGTATTGCTAAATTCAAGACATAAGGACAATGCTGGGGAGCAAGACAATTCAATTTTTCTAACAACACGAAGAGATATTGCAAGAAATATTAATAAAGAAAAACTAGAATCGTTGCCAAGTGAAGAGTTTATGTTTATTGGAGAACTATCTGGCAAGTATTTAAAATTACGCGATAAAAGCGAAGAAGATTTAGAAAATAAACTTCCTGCCCCTTACAAATTGAAACTAAAGAAAAGTGCCCAAATTATGATGCTTAAAAATGATTCTGGGAGAAGATGGGTTAATGGAAGCATTGGAAAAATTGAAAAATTAGACAATGAAAAGATAGTTGTAAATATTGATGGGCATAAGTATCAAGTGGAAAAGGAAAGTTGGAAAGAAGTTGAGTATGTATTGAATAGAGAGACTGGAGAGTTTGATGAAAAAATCATTGCAGGATTTACACAATATCCAATACAGTTATCATATGCAATGACTATTCATAAAAGTCAAGGAAAAACATTTGACAAAATTACAGTCGATGTTGGAACTGGGGCTTTTGCTCATGGACAAGTTTATGTTGCGCTAAGTAGATGTAAATCGCTTTCTGGGATAATTCTAAATAATCCGATAGGAAATAACGACATAATTGTAGACCCAAGAGTTGTAGATTTTTATGACAAGAAAACAATTTTTGCTAATTGAAGGATTAAAAAAATACGTGTGGTAACAATGTATATACAAAATAGGCGAGATAGTAGTAAATTAAAGGGTTGTAGCCCGCTTCAAAATTGTAACGCCTTGATAGGTTTGAAGCCCGCAATCGCCTACTTTGCATATACGAAACGTTATGCTTAAGCTAAAAGAAACCGCAAATTCATTAACAAATAGACAATGAGAAAACATTTTTTGATACTTCTATTAATTTTTAATTCTTTGATTCTTTTTGGTCAAGATATAAAAAAAGACTATGTGGTTTTGAGACCACAAAACAACTCGTCCAAGATTGATACAATATTTGGTGAAATTATTTTTCCTAAAAACGGAATAATTACAAAAGCTAAAATCATTGTAAACAATGAGAAAATGAAATACGCCCCAAATAAAGTAATTGGATTTAAATCTGGAGAAAGATATTTTGCAAGCGTCCCTTATAACTCGCATGGAAATGTATTTGCAGAAAGAGTTGCAAATGGCAAAATGAACTTATGCTATTATGATACAAATCCTAATGGATATAACGGAGGACTTGCAGGAGCAACTGCGACAAGTCTGACAAGTTATTATTTTATAAAGTTAGACACAATGGAAAATTATTTAAGAGTTCCTCATTCAAGAGAAAAAGCTAGAGATGAGATTTCTATCCTATTTAAAGACAATGAAAGAATTTACAATCAGATATTATCAGAAGATTTTAGGGTCTGGAAATTACCTGACATAGTTAAAGAATACAATGACAAAAAATAAAGCCTAAGCATAACAATTTGCAAATTGCATTGCGGGTGCAGTGGAGTGCGTTGTCTCTGCTCCTTTCTTGACCGTCATGTCCTGTCGGACACTGACGCTCTTCGAATTCCGCAACGACAACTTGCAAGTGACCGTTGGCAACAAGCTTGAAAACAGAAAAATATGGACTTTAAAGGTGGAGCAATAATTATTGGTTCTTTATTTTGGGAAGAAACTCCAAAACGAATGAAGTGGCGACAAGTTTATCTTGAGACAATTGAAAAGAAAATACCTGTTCGCATAAGAATTCGTTATGGTAGAAAATCAAGTACCAGACAAGATACTTTCACAATGATTGTTTCTAATCATCCAAATACGGAATTTGGAATTGCTTATATCCTACCATTCAAAGAAAATATAAAAAACGCCCGAAATTTGGAAAGCCAGGCTTTTGCAATGGCTGGAGCCGAAGGATTCTGGAAAAAATCCGAACCTTCGTTGAATAAAAATTGGGGAACTGTAGGACTTTTAATAAATCCAAAATTAGAGAAAAGCAGAAGTCTTGAAACTATAAGGGAACGATGGACTAAATTATACAGCGAATACGATTGGGATAAATTGGATTATCAAATAGAAAATGAACCCGAATTAATTGACAAAAATGGATTTCTAAATATCGAATGGACTGAAGAAATGAATGATTTCGATTTTTTAATCGCAACATTGACCGTTCCTGACCCAAAGAAATTTTTGGATGCACAAACAATCGCTGACAAAATTAATGAAACGGGTTATAATACGTATTTTTTGACTAATTATCAAAATGGAATTAGGACATTTCAAGACGAGAGAATAATTGAGAAACTAAAAAAATAAAAGCCAGTTGCCAACAATGTATATACAAAATAGGCGTGACAGTAGTAAATTTAAGGATTGTAGCCCGTTTCAACTTCTTAACGGTTTGATAGGTTTAAAGCCCGCAATCGCCAACCTTGCATATACTTACCGTTATGCGTCATAATAAACCAAACAAAATGAATGAATTTCTAAATAGATTTAACATCACAGAAGAAAAGTATCTTAAGACAGGGCTTGTCTGGGAAGACTTACTTGCAATCAGAGAAGACTTTATTGCATTTAGACCTGAACTTATTGCTCCTGCTAAATACTTAGTAGAAAGATTTCATGATGTCAACAAAGTACATTCTGTAAGGTATAGAATTAAAAACCCCGACCATTTAATAGCTAAAATTATAAGAAAGAGAATTGATGAACCTGAGAGAGTAATTAATATAGAAAATTACAAAAGCGAGATTACTGATTTAATTGGATTAAGAATTTTACATCTTTTCAAAGAAGACTGGCATTTAATACACGATTTTATTCTTGAAAATTGGGGATTACATGAGGAACCTACTGCATATTATCGAACCGGTGACTCTCCTGAATACATTGAAAAATTTATTGACCATAAATGCCAAGTAAAAGAACATCCATTTGGATATCGCTCTGTTCACTATCTTGTAGAAACAAAACCAAGTAAAACCGTTTATATCGCAGAAGTTCAAGTTAGGACAATTTTTGAAGAAGCTTGGAGCGAGATAGACCATAAAATCAGGTATCCTTATGACTTAGACAATAGGCTTTTAAGCCAATTTCTCGTTGTATTCAATCGACTTGCCGGGAGCGCGGATGAAATGGGGTCTTACGTTCAATATCTTAAAAGAGAACTTTATTTAAGAGAGAAAAAACATTTGGAATTACTTGAGGAGAAAACTCAATTGATAGAAAAGTTAAAAGAGAAGATAAAAGACTTAGAGTTGGAACCACAGCAATTCACGGCATTTGAGACTGATATAGAGAAATTATTAAATCTTCAAAATCTTGATTTCGCATTACCTAAAATGGATATTCCCGATTTATCTACATTTATTCCACCAAAGGTCGTAATTCCTGATTTGTCGACCTTGATGCCGCCAAAAGTTGAAATTCCTGATTTATCAAACTTAGTGCCCCCCAAAGTTGTGATACCTGACCAGTCAAATTTGAGTGCACCAAAGACTGAACTTCCTGATAATTCAGATGAGAGAGAGAAGAAAGATACTCCCAAAAAGAAAAAAAGTAACAAGAAAAAAGATAATGATTCGGATGGTGAAAAGTGAAATAAATTACGAACGCCTAACAAATTGTAAATTGCATTGCGGGGTTCGTGGCGTGTCGTACGCTGGATTTTCGTTTCACAGTTCCGTGTCCTTCGGACAGGAACGCTCTTCGAAATCCGCAACGACAACTTACAAGTGACCGTTATGCCTTATTTTAAAAAGACCGAAAAATGCAGCTAATTCAAATCATTTGTTATGAGAAATAAAATATTAAAATCGTTGAATTCTGATTCAGACTTTTCCTTGTTCATAAATAGCCGTTTCAAAAATCCAATTGACAAGATGGATTATCCGTCTGAATATGAAAAAAGGAGACCTCCCAAATCTCTAATTGAAGACACTTCAAACCCAGAAGTGCGGAAGATTATTGAACGAGAACTAATTAGAGATAATATTTATTCAAAATATAACTTTGACATTTATGAATTCCCATTTGTGGTATTTTACGAGAATGGCATTTCCAAGGAAATTTTAAAACCATTTAAAAGACTTGACAAGGCTAGGGATTACAGCAATAAACTATTAAATCAGGACACTTTTTCGCTTCTAATTTCCATAATGAATCATGACATTGAGTGTCAATTGTTTTCAAAACAATAACAAAAACAAAATTTATGACAAACAAAAAATACGTTGTATTTGATAAATACTATAATGATATCTCAACCGAAGATATCAAAGAAGCACGTGACAAAGAACAATTCATTATTTGTAATATTAAGAACGAATGTTTTCCCCTAATGTGTAAAGTTGTCTACGACCCCACAATCAATGAACCTGTAGAAAAAATGAGAGCGATATTCCGAACAGAAGAGGATGCACAAATATTCGTGGAAAGTTTTGAATAAAAAAACAAGGCATAACAATGTGTAAATTTTATAGCGGGTTCGGTGGTGTGCGGGGTGCAGATTCTCGCATCAATTTCCGTCCTGCCGGACTGGAAATCGCACCGAAAATCCGCTACAAAAACTTACACCAAACGTTACCAGCAACTTTATGAAGACAGCAACTAACATACAAAATATCATTGAAAAATATAAAGAAGGACACCGTCACTTTATAAACCTTGACTTTGATAAAGGTGAAAAATTGACTGGACAAATACTTGCTGATTCGACATTTGATAACTCTTGCTTCTCGGTTGACTTTTCTCAAACGGACTTTTCAAATGCAAAGTTTACTAACTGTAATTTAAAATGTTGTGATTTTATAAACTGTAACCTGACTAATTCAAGATTTGAAAATTGCTCACTCGAAAGCACAGATTTTAAAAATGCACTGATTGAGGGAATAGTTATGACTAATTGCCATTGTTACGGACAATTGGTTTCGATTAATAAGGAATCAAGAGAACTTGAATCGCTTAAAGACAATTTGGTAAAAGACCTTTATGACAATATTCCAGAATTTGAAAAATCAGCAGACCATTCGAATGATGACCAACCATATATAGTGTATGGAGAATTAAGTCTAAAACTATTTGAGAACATAAAAAAGAATTCAGAAATTACGGACTTTACTAAAAAGGCTTTTCAGTTTTTTAATAAACTTGGCAATAGGAATGACTCTGATATAGATAATTTACTTATTGTTGGGATTTACGAAGGACTTTATGCTGATAAAAAATGTAATCGAATAGCAAGACACCTTTTATTAGACAGAAATAAAGAAGTTTATGAATATTGGATGATAAATGGAAACATTCGTTCAGACTATAAATAATAAAAAGCAGCTGGTAACAGTGTATATAGCAAATAGGCGGAATAGTAGTAAATTCAACGGTTACAGCCCGCTTCAACTTCATC